>JANJTK010000076.1 GCA_024711155.1 Burkholderiaceae bacterium | reverse complement strand
TCCTTGATGCGCGACTGGTCGAGCACGTACGAGCGTATCTGGTGGCCCCAGCCGATGTCGGTCTTGCCGGCCTCGACCTTGTCCTGCTCGGCCTGGCGCTTGCGCATCTCCAGCTCGTACAGGCGCGCGCGCAGCATGCTCATCGCCTCGTCGCGGTTGCGGTGCTGCGAGCGGTCGTTCTGGCACTGCACGACGATGCCGGTCGGGTTGTGCGTGATCCGCACCGCCGACTCGGTCTTGTTCACGTGCTGGCCGCCGGCGCCCGAGGCGCGGTAGACGTCGATGCGCAGGTCGGCGGGGTTGACGTCGATCTCGATCGAGTCGTCGACCTTCGGGTACACGAACACCGACGCGAACGAGGTGTGGCGCCCGCCGCTCGAGTCGAACGGCGACTTGCGCACCAGCCGATGGACGCCGGTCTCGGTGCGCAGGTAGCCGTACGCGTATTCGCCGTCGACCCGGATCGTCGCGCCCTTGATGCCGGCGACGTCGCCCGGCGACTCCTCGAGGATCTCGGTGGCGAAGCCCTTGCGTTCGCAGTAGCGCAGGTACTGGCGCAGCAGCATCGCGGCCCAGTCCTGCGCCTCGGTGCCGCCGGCGCCCGCCTGGATCTCGATGAAGCAGGGGTTCGGATCGGCCGGGTTCGAAAACATGCGCCGGAATTCGAGGTCGGCCACCTTCGCCTCGATCGCGCGCACGTCGGTTTCGACCGCGACCAGCGTGTCGTCGTCGGATTCGGCCGCGGCCATCGCGAACAGCTCGCCGGCATCCTTCAGCGCGGCGTCGATCGCGGAGATGCGCTCGACCACGCCTTCGTGCGACTTCTTCTCGCGCCCGAGTTCCTGCGCGTGCTTCGCGTCGTTCCAGACGTCGGGAGTCTCGAGCTCCCGGTTGATCACCTCGAGGCGGAGCTTCTTCGCCTCGTAGTCAAAGATACCCCCGAAGTTCGTCGACGCGCCGGCGCAGGTCGTCGATCAGCGATTCGAGTTGGTTCAGGCGCTCGGCTTCCATGGATTCGGTGACCTTCGAGTCAAACCTCGAATTATACGGGGTGGGGCGGCGCCAGACCGGGCGGCTCGGCCGCCTCCACGACCAGCCGTACGCTCGCCAGCCCGCGGTACTCGTCGCGGATCAGCCGGTAGGCGAGGATGGCGCGGTCCGGCAGCGTCTCGGTGCGGCCGAAGGCGATCGCCTCCAGGCGCGCACCGCAGTCGGCGCGCAACTCGAGCCGCAGGTGGCGCCCGCCGGCCAGCGACTGTCGCGCGACCGCGAATTCGCCGCTGAACAGCGGCGCCGCGAAGCCCTGGCCCCACACCTGCGCTTCGAGCGCGTCGACCAGCGCGAGGTCGATCTCGGCCGGCGCCAGCGGGCCGTCGGTGAGCAGCGTCGATGCGAAGCAGTCCGGGTCGGCGAGTTCGCGGACGGCCTCTTCGAGCAGCGCGGCGAACTCGTCGAGGCGGCTTGCCGGCAGCGTCAGGCCGGCGGCCATCGCGTGGCCGCCGAAGCGCAGCAGCAGCCCGGGGGCGCGCTTGTCGACGAGGTCGAGCGCGTCGCGCAGGTGCACGCCGGGGATCGAGCGGCCCGAGCCGCGCAGCAGGCCGGGGTCCGCGCTCGAGCACGCGAGCGCGACGGTCGGGCGATGCGCCCGCTCCTTGACCCGGCTCGCGACCAGGCCGACCACGCCCTCATGCCAGCCCGGCCGGTGCAGCACGACGCAGTGCCGCTGCGCGGGCGGCACCGGCAGCGCGTCGAGTTCGGCGAGCGCCTCGTCGCGCATGACGCTCTCGATGCCGCGCCGCTCGCGGTTGATCGCGTCGAGCGCGCTTGCGAGCTCGGCGGCGCGCGTCGGGTCGTCGGTGAGCAGGCATTCGATGCCCAGCGAGATGTCGGCCAGACGTCCGGCCGCATTGATGCGCGGGCCGACCGCGAAGCCGAGGTCGCTGCTGCCGGCGCGGCGCGCGTCGCGACCGGCCGCCTGCAGCAGCGCGCGGATGCCGGCGCAGGCCGCGCCGGCGCGGATGCGCTGCAGGCCTGCCTGCACCAGCAGCCGGTTGTTCGCGTCGAGCCGAACCAGGTCGGCAACGGTGCCGAGCGCGACGAGGTCGAGCAGCGCCTGCAGCGGCACGCGGGCGGCCGGGTTGCCGGGATCGCGGCGGCGCAGTTCGGTGCGCACCCCGAGGAGCAGGTAGAACATCACGCCGACCCCGGCCAGGTGCTTGCTCGGGAACGCGCAGTCCGGCTGGTTCGGGTCGACGATCGCGTCGGCCGGCGGCAGCGCGGCGCCGGGCAGGTGGTGGTCGGTCACGATGACGCGCATGCCGGCCGCGTGCGCGGCCTCGACGCCGTCGGCGCTCGCGATGCCGCTGTCCACCGTGAGCAGCCAGTCGGGGCGCCCCAGCCGCGGATGGCGCGCGGCGAGCGCGACCACCGGGGGAGTGAGCCCGTAGCCGTGCTCGAAACGGTTCGGCACCAGGTAGTCGAGCTGCCCGGGCGCGGCGCCGAGCGCGCGCAGGCCGCGCAGCGCGACGGCGCAGGCGGTGGCGCCGTCGCAGTCGTAGTCGGCGACCACGCAGATGCGCTCGCCGGCGGCGAGCGCGTCGGCCAGCAGGCGCGCGGCGTGGGCGAGGCCCTTCATTGCGGCGGGCGGCAGGAGGCGCCCGAGATCGAGCGCGAGCTCTTCGGCGTGCTCGACACCGCGCGCCGCGAGCAGGCGCGCGAGCACCGGCGCGACGCCGGCCGCGCGCAGCCGTTCGAGCGCCTGCTGCGGAACCTCGCGCGTGGCGATCATGCGGACCCCGCCGCCAGCGCCGACAGCCGCAGCCGTCGCCAGGGCTTCCAGCGGTCCGCCGGTGTGCGAACGAGCTCGAGCGTGCCGTGCTCGCCCGTCAGCACGACCTGCCATGGCCGCGCGGAGAGATCCGGGAGCTGTCGCGACAGCTCGTCGAACCAGCGGTCGAACTCGCGCCAGGCGCTCGTCCACGCATCCGGGTCGCCGCGCTCGGCCGCCTGCTGCCACGGATCGGGCGCGAGCAGCACGTCGCCGGGAGCGTCGAGCGCGCGCCGCAGCCAGCCGGCGACCGCCTCGGCGGGCTCGAGTGCGGACACTTCGGCGCCCGAGCGCCGCGCGAGTCCCGCGACCGCCGGGTTGTCGGCGCCCACGCTCGCGAACGGCCGCCTGGCCGGACGACCCGCCGCGCCTTCGAGCCACAGCGCGTTGACCGGCAGATGGCCTGCGGCCTCGCGCGCCGCGTTGGCCGGATGGTCGAACCACGCCATCTGCACCAGCGTGTCGAGGCGGCGCCAGCGGCGCGCCGCCGCGCCGCTCGGCTGGAAGGCGTCGACGTCGCGGCCGATGGCGAGGCGGGCGCTGCACGTGCGCAGCGCGGCGAGCGCGGCGAACTCCGCACCGGCGGCGGTCGGATCGACGGCGATCAGGCGCCACGCTCCGGGGCTCTCGACGACGAGGCGCAGCCCCTCGTCGACCAGCACCTCGTTGGCCCGCCCGGCCAGTGCCGCCGCCTGCGCGGCATCGAGTGCCAGGCTCGCGGGGGGCGCGAGCACCGCGTGATCGAGCGCGAGTCGCAGGTGCACCGGGCGCACCAGCAGGTCCGGCGAACCGTCCGGCGCGGGCGGCAGCGCGCAGGCGGCGACGCTGGCGTCGAGCCCGAAGCGGGCGCGCAGCCAGGTCTCGTGCGGTGACTCGTCGGTCGCCGCACGACCCCTGGCCGCCGCGCCGTCGCCGGCCGGGCGCGCCGTCACCCGCGCGCGCCGCAGCGCGCGCGCGAAGGCGCCGTCGTCGTCGGGAGTCGCAGCGGAGGGCGGGGTGCCGGGGCCGGCCGGCTCGAAGGGCGCATTGCGCGGGCGCGCGAGCGCGCCGGCGCACAGGATCGTGAGGCTCACCGGCCGATTCTAGGTCAAAGCTGTGGCAAACTGCCGCGGTTCCCGATGTCATTCCCCTACGAACTCTTCATTGGGCTTCGCTACACGCGAGCCAGCCGGCGCGCAGGACGGCGCAACGGCTTCATCTCGTTCATCTCCGGGTTGTCGGTGGCCGGGATCGCACTCGGCGTGGCGGCGCTGATCGTCGTGCTGTCGGTCATGAACGGGTTCCAGAAGGAGGTGCGCGACCGCATGCTGTCGGTGCTTGCGCACATCGAGGTCTTTGCGGGCCGCACGCCGCTCACCGACTGGGAGTCGGTGCTCGCGCAGGCGAGGCGCCATCCGGCGGTGGTCGGCGGCGCGCCCTACGTCGGCGGGCAGGCGATGCTCACCCATGAAGACAGCGTGCGCGGGGTGCTGGTGCGCGGCGTCGATCCGGCGCTCGAGCCGCAGGTGGCCGACTTCGCGCAGCGGATGGCGCGCGGCGACCTCGCCGCCCTCGCGCCGGGCAGCTTCGGCGTGGCCATCGGCGCCGAACTGGCCGACCAGCTGCTGCTCGACGTCGGCGCGAAGCTCACGCTGATCGCCCCGCAGGGCACGGCGACGCCGGCCGGGGTCGTGCCGCGGCTGCGGCAGCTGACCGTGGTCGCGGTCTTTCGCGCCGGACATTTCGAGTACGACTCGAGCCTGCTGCTGATGAACATCGAGGACGCGGCGAAGCTGTTCCGCGTCGACGGCGTGACCGGCGTGCGGCTGAAGACGCGCGACATGCTGGCCGCGCCCGCGGTGGCCGGCGAGCTCGCCCGCTCGATGACGGGCGACCTCTACATCCGCGACTGGTCGGCGGAGAACCGCAACTGGTTCGCAGCGGTGCAGATCGAGAAGCGGATGATGTTCATCATCCTCACGCTGATCATGGCGGTCGCCGCCTTCAACCTGGTGTCGATGCTGGTGATGACCGTCACCGACAAGCAGTCCGACATCGCGATCCTGCGCACGCTCGGCGCAACGCCGGCCAGCATCATGCAGATCTTCGTGGTGCAGGGCGCTTCGGTGGGCCTGCTCGGCACCGCGCTCGGCGTGGTCTGCGGGATCCTGCTGGCGCTCAACGTCGGGCCGGTGATGGCGGCCATCGAAGCGGCGTTCGGCTTCCAGGTGCTGCCGAAGGGGATCTACTTCATCAACTACCTGCCGAGCGACCTCAGGACGAGCGACGTCGCGACGATCGGCGGCACCGCCTGCGCGCTGGCGCTGGCGTCGACGCTCTATCCGAGCTGGCGCGCGTCGCGCGTGCGGCCGGCCGAAGCGCTGAGGTACGAATGAGCGCGAATCCCGCGCCTTCCGCGGGACCGCCGGCGGCGCGCGAGAGCGCGCGGGCGGGCGCGGCGGGTGAGTCCGGTACGCCTGTCGTTGAAGGTCGCGGGTTGCGCAAGGTCTTCGACGGCGGCGCCGCGCCGGTGCCGGTGCTGCACGGCGTCGACATCGCGATCGCCGCCGGCGAGCGCGTCGCGATCATGGGCGCGTCCGGGTCCGGCAAGAGCACGCTGCTGCACCTGCTCGGCGGACTCGACGAGCCCACCGCGGGCGAAGTGTCGTGGGACGGGCGCCCGATCGCGGGGATGGCGCCGGCGGAGCTCGGCGCGCTGCGCAACCGCCTGCTCGGCTTCGTCTACCAGTTCCACCACCTGCTGCCCGAGTTCTCGGCGCTCGACAACGTCGCGCTGCCGCTGCGGATCCGCCGCCTGGACGCGCGCGAAGCGCGCGCGCGGGCGGCGGCGACGCTCGAGCGCGTCGGGCTCGGCGCGCGCCTCACGCATGCGCCCGGACAGCTGTCGGGCGGCGAGCGGCAGCGCGTCGCGATCGCACGCGCGCTGGTGACGCAGCCGCGCTGCGTACTGGCCGACGAACCGACCGGCAACCTCGACAGCGCAACCGCGGATCACGTCTATGCGACCATGGAGTCGCTGTCGCGCGACCTCGGCGTCGCCTTCGTGATCGTCACCCACGACGCCGACCTTGCCGGGCGCGCCGACCGCGTGCTGCACCTGCGCGACGGCCGCATCGTTTCCGAACCGCAATCTGCCACAGGAGATCGACGATGAGTGCATCGTTCCCGCCGCGCCGCGCGGTGCTCGAGGCGGCGGCCGCGCTCGCGCTGGCCGGCGCGTGCGCAGTCGCCACGGCACAGTCTGCCGACCCGGCATGGCCGAACCGGCCGATCCGGGTCGTGATTCCGTACGGCGCCGGCTCTTCGCCCGACGTGTTCGCGCGCCTCGTCGGCGAGCGGCTGCAGCAGCGCCTGGGCCAGCCGGTGGTGGTGGAGAACCGCCCCGGCGCGGGCGGCAACGTCGCCACCGGCGCGGTGGCGCGCGCTCCCGGCGACGGCTACACCTTCGTCGTCAGCACCAACGGCCCGCTGGTCTACAACACGATCCTCTATCGCAAGCTGCCGTACGACCCGTTCACCGACCTGCGCCCGGTCGTGCTCGGCGGCGGGCAGGCGAACGTCTGCGCGGTGCGCGCCGACTCCGGGATCGGATCGCTGAAGCAGCTCGTCGACGCGATGAAGGCGCAGCCCGGCAAGTTCAACTTCTCGTCGGTCGGCACCGGCAGTCTCGCGCACCTGGGCGTCGAGCTGCTGAAGGCGCGCACCGGAGCGTACGCGGTCCACATTCCGTACCCGTCGTCGCCGGCGGCGATCCTCGCGCTGCTGCAGGGCGACGTGCACTTCGCGTGCGTGCCGGCGATCGCCGTCATGCCGCAGGTGAAGGCCGGCAAGCTGCGCGCGCTCGCGGTGTCGACCGCGCAGCGCAGCGCGCTGATGCCCGACATCCCGACCATGAAGGAGGCCGGGCTGCCCGACGTCGAGAACCTCGCGTGGATGGCGTTCATGGCGCCGGCGTCGACGCCGACCCCGGTGGTCGAGCGGATGAACCGCGAGATCAACGCGGTGCTGCAGATGCCCGAGGTGCGCCAGCGCATGCACGCGCAGTTCATGGAGCCGATCGGCGGCACCATCGACGACCTGCGCCGCTTCATGCTCAGGGAGCGCGAGGTGATGGCCCCGGTGATCCGCCGCAGCGGCGCCACCATCGATTGACGCGGCCGCGGCGCCCGAGCGGCAAGGCGGGCCGCCGCGCGGCGCGACGATGCTCGTCGACACGCACTGCCACCTCGACGCGGCGGAGTTCGACGCCGATCGCGCGCAGGTGCGCGAGCGCGCGTTCGCCGCAGGCGTGTCGGCGATCGTCGTGCCGGCAGTCGACGTCGCGAGCTTCGCCGCGGTGCGCGCGGCGGCCGCGAGCGACGCGCGCATCGCCTACGCGCTCGGAATCCATCCGCTGTTCGTCGAGCGCGCCGGCGAGCGCGACCTCGACGTGCTGCGGGCCGCGCTCGAGCAGGCGCGCGACGACCCGGCGCTGGTCGCGATCGGCGAGATCGGCCTCGACTTTTCCGACGGCGCGCCGGCGGCGGCGCTGCAGCAGCGCTGGTTCGACGCGCAGTTGCGGCTGGCGCACGAGTTCTCGCTGCCGGTGCTGCTGCACGTGCGGCGCGCGCAGGACACGGTGCTGAAGCACCTGCGTGGTGCGCGCGTGCCGGGCGGCATCGCGCACGCGTTCAACGGCAGCGAGCAGCAGGCCGCGCAGTTCGTCGCGCTCGGCTGCGCGCTCGGTTTCGGGGGCGCCATGACGCACGAGCGCGCGCTGCGGTTGCGCCGCCTGGCGCGCGAGTTGCCGCCGCAGGCGCACGTGCTCGAGACCGACGCGCCCGACATCCCGCCGGCGTGGGTCGGGCGCGGCCGCAACGAGCCGGCCGAACTCGCCCGGATCGCATCGGTGTTCGCGCAGCTGCGCGGCGAGCCGATCGAAGCCGTCGTCGCGCGCACCGGCGCGAACGCGCTGCGCGTGCTGCCGCGGCTCGGCGCCGCGCTGAGGCGCCCGATCTAGGCTTCCCGTTCGATGGCGTGACGGCGCGCGGCGCGGCTAGCGTGTGGGCGGTTCGCCATCCGCTCGCAGGTTTCATCCGATGCCGCCCGTCGCGCCGCTCATCACCGTTCCGCCGGCAGCGGCCGTCGTGGTCGCGGCGCTGCTCGCGCACCGGTTGCCGGCGCTTCCCGACCCGCGCGTGTCGCTGGCCGTCGCCGTGGCGGGCCTGCTCGGCTTCCTTCTCGCGTGGCGCGCTGGGCGCCATGGGGGCTGCTTGGCGGCGCTCCTGGTTGCCGCGGCCGGCTGGACGATGCAGGTCGCCGCGCACCGGCTGGCCGAGCGCATCGACCCCGGGGTCGAAGGCCGCGACTTCGTCGTTGTCGGCCGGGTGGCGTCGATGCCGCTGGCCGCCGAGCGCGGCAGCCGCTTTGCGTTCGACGTCGAGCGCTGCGAGTCGGATCCGCCCGACTGCCCGCGCGCGCGCCGCTTGCGGCTGAGCTGGGCGAGCTTCGGGCCGGCGGGCGACGCGCGGCACGAAGCGGTGCCGGCGCCGTGGCCGGGCGAGCGCTGGCGCCTCAATGTGCGGCTGAAGCGCCCGCACGCGCTGCACAACCCCGGCACCTTCGACGCCGAGCTGCGCGCGCTGGAGGAAGGCGTCGCCGCCGCCGGTTACGTGGCCGCGCCGCGGGCCGCGACGTGGCGCAACGAGCGGCTCGCGCCGAACGGGTGGCGCTCCCCGGCGGTGGCGATCGAAGCTGCGCGCGCGGCCCTGCGCGCGGCGATGCGCGAGGCGCTGCGCGATGCGCGCGAGGACGTTGCGGGCGTGCTGGTCGCGCTCGCGGTCGGCGACCAGGCCGCGATTCCGACGCGCTCGTGGGAGATCTTCAATCGCACCGGCGTCGGCCACCTGATGAGCATCTCGGGGTTGCACGTGACGATGCTCGCCGGACTCTCGGTGCTGGCGGCGCGGCGCGCGTTGCGCACGCGCGCGGCCGCGGCGAGCGGGCTGCTGCTGCGCTGGCCGGCCGCTCGGATGGCCTGGCTGGTCGGCGTGACGACGGCGTTCCTCTACTCGGGCCTGGCCGGCTGGGGCATCCCCGCGCAGCGCACCTGCTGGATGGTCGCGGTCGCCGGCTTCGCGCTCGCTTTCGGTCGCACGCGCTCCACCGCGCACGTGCTCGCGCTGGCCGCCGCGGTGGTTACGCTGCTCGATCCGTGGGCGCCGCTCGCCGCCGGCTTCTGGCTGTCGTTTGCCGCGGTGGGCGCGATCACGCTGCACGGCTCGGCGACGCGGCTGCGCGCCGCCGCATCCGGTGCGCCGACGCGACCCGGCCGGCTCGCTCGCGTGCGCGCGCTGCTGCGCGAGGCGGTCGGCACCCAATGGGCGGCGACGCTCGCACTGCTGCCGCTGGGCGCGCTGTTCTTCTCGAGCGTCTCGCTGGTGGGCCCGCTCGCCAACGCGTTCGCGATCCCGCTGGTGTCGGGGCTGATCACGCCGCTCGCGCTGCTGGCAGCGGGGCTCGCGCCGGTGTCGCCGTGGCTGGGCGGGATGCTGCTGGTCCCCGCGGCGACGCTCACTGCGTGGATGCTCGACCTGCTCGCGTGGCTAGCTGCGCTGCCGTGGGCGATCGCGGTGCTGGCCGAGCCGGGTGCAGTGGCGCTCGCGCTGGCGGCGCTGGCGGTCGCGTTGCTGCTGTGGCCGGTTCCGGTGCCGGCTCGCGGCGCGGCGCTCGCGGGCCTGCTGCCGCTGCTGGCCGCGAGGACCCCGCTCGCGCCACCGGGTGGGCTGCGCGTCACTGCCCTCGACGTCGGGCAGGGGATGTCCGTGCTGGTCGAGACCTCGCAGCGGCGGCTGCTCTACGACACCGGACCCGCGTACGGCGGCGACTCGGAGGCGGGCGCGCGCGTCATCGTCCCGTGGCTGCGCGCGCGCGGCATCGACCGGCTCGACGCGCTGGTCGTCTCGCACCTCGATTCGGATCATTCGGGCGGCGCGCCGAGCGTCTTGCGCAACCTGCGCATCGACTGGATCGCCGGTTCGCTGCCGGCCGGCCATCCGGCGCGCGAGGCGGGCGCGCCGTTTCGCGAGTGCCGCCGCGGCGAGACCTGGCGCTGGGGCGAAGTCCGGTTCGAGTTCCTGCATCCGGGCCCGGAGCCGGCGCGCGGCGCGAAGTCGCCGAGCAACGCGTCGAGCTGCGTGCTGCTCGTCGAGGCGCCGGCCGCGCGCGTGCTGCTCACCGGGGACATCGAGGCGGCGCAGGAGCGCGCGCTGGTGGCGCGGCTGGGGGCTGCCGGCCTGCGAGCCGACCTGATGCTCGCGCCGCACCACGGCAGCGCCACGTCGTCGAGCACGGAGTTCCTGCAGGCGGTCGCGCCGTCGTTCGTGGTCGCGCAACTCGGCTACCGCAACCGCTTCGGGCATCCGGCGCCGCGCGTGGCGCAGCGCTACCGGGCGGCCGGCATTCCTCTGCTGCGCAGCGACCGCGACGGCGCGGTCGTGCTCGAGTTCGCGCCCGGACGCGCGCCGCGGCTCGAGCGCTCGCGCGTCGACGATCGGCGCTACTGGCGCGTCAGGCTCGCCGACGATCTCGCCGCGGCGGACGTCGCCACCGACGCCGCCGCGCCTACTGCGCCGTCCAGCCGCCGTCGACCGCCCAGGCCGCGCCGCGCACCTGCGCCGCCGCTTCCGAGCACAGGAACACCGTGAGTTCGCCGAGTTGCTCGGGCGTGACGAATTCCTGCGACGGCTGCTTCTCCGACAGCAGCGCGATCCGGGCCTCGTCGGTGCCGATCCCTGCCGCCGCCGCGCGCGCTTCGATCTGCTTCTGCACCAGCGGAGTCAGCACCCAGCCGGGGCAGATCGCGTTGCAGGTGATGCCGGTGCGCGCGTTCTCCAGCGCGACCACCTTGGTCAGGCCGACGACGCCGTGCTTGGCCGCGACGTAGGCGGCCTTGTCGACCGACGCGACCAACCCGTGTGTGGACGCGATGTTGACGATGCGCCCCCAGTTGCGCTGCTGCATCGGCGGCAGCGCGCAGCGGGTCGCGTGGAAGGCGGCGGAGAGGTTCAGCGCGATGACCGCGTCCCAGCGCTCGACCGGAAACTGTTCGGTACGCGCGACGTGCTGGATGCCGGCGTTGTTCACGAGCACGTCGACGGCGCGTCCCGACTGCGCGATGCGCGCGAACAGCGCCTCGATGTCGGTCGGCCGCGACAGGTCCGCGCCGTCGTAGTCGACGCGCACGCCGTGCTCTCGCGCCAGCTCGGCGCGCAATGCCTCGATCGCGGCGGCATCGCCGAAGCCGTTCAGCATGAGGTCGGCGCCCTTCGCGGCGAGCGCGCGCGCGATGCCCAGTCCGATGCCGCTGGTCGAGCCGGTGACGAGCGCCAGCTTTCCTTCGATCATGTTCGCTCCCTGTACAATCGCCCGACGATTGTAGCGGCCCGCACCGATGATCGAACCGCGCCTGCGTTACGTGACCTGCGCCAGCCCGCGCGGCCTGCACCGGCTCGCCTACTGGGAGTGGGCGTGCGAGGATGGCCGCGGCGCCGGCGCGCCGACGGTGGTGTGCGTGCACGGCCTGACACGCAGCGGGCGCGACTTCGACGCGCTCGCCGCGCAACTGTCGCGGCGCTGGCGCGTCGTCTGCCCCGACATGATCGGGCGCGGCCGCTCGGACCGCGCGGCCGATCCGCACCTGTACGCAGTCCCGCAGTACCTCGCGGATTGCGTGACGCTGATCGCCCGCCTCGACGTCGAGCGCGTCGCGTGGGTCGGCACCTCGATGGGCGGGCTGATCGGGATGCTGCTCGCATCGCTGCCCGGCACGCCGATCGGCCGGCTGGTGCTCAACGACATCGGGCCGATGCTCGATCCGGCAGGCCTCGAGCGGATCGGCGCCTACGTCGGCCAGGACCCGGTGTACGCAACCGAGGCGGAAGGCATCGCGTCGCTGCGCGAGACGATGCGCAACTTCGGGCCGCACAGCGACGACCAGTTCCGGCTGCTGACGCGCCATTACCTGGTCCGGCGGCCCGACGGCCGCTGGGGCCTGCACTACGATCCGGCGATCGCGGTGCCGTTTCGCGAGCAGGGCGGCCGCGCGGCCGCCGACCTGTGGCCGCAGTACGAGGCGATCGGCTGTCCGACGCTGCTCGTGCGCGGCGCCGAGTCCGACGTGCTGTCGGCCGACACCGCGACGCGGATGACGCAATGCGGACCGCGTGCCCGCCGCATCGACTTCGCGGGCGTCGGCCACGCCCCCACTTTCATCGCACTCGACCAGATCGACGCGGTCGAGCGCTTCCTGTCAGAGGAGAACCCATGACGATTCGTCGCCTGCACGTCGGCCCCCGGATGTCCGAGGCCGCGATCCACAACGGGGTCGTCTATCTCGCGGGGCAGGTGGCCGCCGATCCGTCGCAGGACGTCGGCGGCCAGACCCGGCAGGTGCTCGAGGCGATCGACCGCCTGCTCGCCGAGGCCGGCAGCGATCGCACGCGCATCCTGCAGGCGCAGATCTTCCTGGCCGACATCGCCGACTTCGCGGCGATGAACGCGGTGTGGGACGGCTGGGTGCCGCAGGGTCACACGCCGGCGCGGGCGACGATCGAGGCGCGCCTGGCCGCGCCCGAGTACCGCGGCGAGATCAAGGTGATCGCCGCGCAGGCCTGAGCCGCCGCCGGCGGCGGCTCAGGCGGGTAGCGCTCGGCGCCACCTGACGCTCGGCGCCACCCGATGTTCAGCGCCAGCCGACGCGGTCGATGATGCGGGCCGCCGTCACCTGCGCGCGCCCGATCGACGCGATCGCCAGGTCGTCGGCGCGGAACTTGCCGAGCGACTCGAGTTCGCGGTTGCGCACGCGCACCGACGCGACGGCCGGCCACTCGTTGTTGCCGTCGGCGAGGTAGGCCTGCGCGGAGTCGCTCGCGAGGTATTCGAGGAAGCGCACCGCGTTGGCGCGGTTCGGCGCGTTGCGCGCGACCGCGGCGCCCGAGATGTTGACGTGGGTGCCGAAGCTCTTCTGGTTCGGCATCGCCACGCCGACGCGCTCGGCAACCTCGCGGTCGGCCGGCTTGTCGGAGCGCATCAGCCGCACCAGGTAGTAGGTGTTGGTCAGCGCGACGCCGCACTCGCCGGTGGCGACGGCGCGGATCTGGTCGGTGTCGCCGCCGCGCGGCGAGCGCGCGAAGTTGGCCACGACGCCGCTTGCCCACTGCTCGGCGCGCTGCGCGCCGAGGTGCTCGGAGAGGGCGCCGATCAGCGACAGCATGTACGGATGCGCGCCCGAGCGGGTGCAGACCTTGCCCTTCAGCTCGGGGCGCGCGAGGTCCTCGTAGGTCTGCACCAGCGCCGGATCGACCTTCGCCTTGTTGTAGACGATCACGCGCGCGCGGGTCGAGATTCCGAACCACTCGCTGCCCTTGCCGTCATCCTTCGAGCGCAAGGTCGGCGGGATCCGCTGGTTCAGCACCGGCGAGGCCACCGGCTGGAACATGCCGTCGATCTGCGCCTTCCACAGGCGGGCCGCGTCGACCAGCAGAATCACGTCGGCGGGACTGTTCGCGCCCTCGTTGCGCAGCCGCTCGAGCAGCGCCTCGTCGCCGGCCTCGATGCGGTTGATGCGGATGCCGGTCTGGCGGGTGAAGTCGGCGTACAGCGCCTCGTCGGTCTGGTAGTGGCGCGCCGAGTAAAGATTCAGCACGCCCTGCTGCGCGTAGGCGGACGGGGCCGCTGCAGCAGCGGCGAGCATGGCGGCGAGGAAGGCGGATGCAGCGGGTCGGCTCATCGATCGGGCTCCGGGGCGCCTGGTGCGGCGCGGGGTTGGGCGAGCGCGGCTTTCGGACGGAAAAGCCGCTGGCCGGCCGGAGCTTAACGCAAACGAGAACGATTCGCAACGTGCCCGCGGTGCGGCGGCGCCAACGCGCACCGGACCCGCGGCGCCTCGTCGGGGAGCGTAAGGCGACCGTAAGAGACCGCCGTAGAATGGACCGGCAACGTGCTGGGCCCGCAGCGGGCCGGGGGAGACGGATATGGGGTCTGGCGACGCACCGATGGCGTCATCGCTGAAGGAATTCCACGCGCGGTCGATCGCCGATCGCGAAGGCTTCTGGGCCGAGCAGGCGCGCCTGATCGACTGGGAGCACCCGTTCGGGCAGGTGCTCGACTACAGCCGCCCGCCGTTTGCGCGCTGGTTCGTCGGCGGGCGCACCAACCTGTGCCACAACGCCGTCGACCGCCACCTCGCGGCGCGGCGCGACGCGCCGGCGCTGATCCACGTCTCGAGCGAGACCGGCACCGAACGCGTCTACACCTTCGGTGAACTGCACCGCGAGGTCGTGCGGATGGCGGCGGCGATGCGCGCGCTCGGCGTTCGTCGCGGCGAGCGCGTGCTGATCTACATGCCGATGATCCCGGAGGCGGCCTTCGCGATGCTCGCCTGCGCGCGCATCGGCGCGATTCACTCGGTGGTGTTCGGCGGTTTCGCCTCGCACAGCCTCGCCAGCCGGATCGACGACGCGGCGCCGGTGCTCGTCGTGAGCGCCGACGCCGGTTCGCGCGCGGGCAAGGTGATCCCTTACAAGCCGCTGCTCGACGCGGCGATCGAGCTGTCGCGCAACAAGCCGGCGAAGGTGCTGATGGTCGATCGCGGGCTCGCGACCTTCGAGCGCACCGCAGGGCGCGACCACGACTACGCCGAGCTGCGCGCGCGCCACCTCGACGAAGAGGTGCCGGTCGAGTGGCTCGAGTCGAACGAGGTCAGCTACACGCTGTACACCTCGGGCACCACCGGCACGCCGAAGGGCGTCCAGCGCGACGTCGGCGGCTACGCGGTGGCGCTCGCCGCGTCGATGAAGCACATCTTCTGCGGCAACCCCGGCGAGACCTACTTCTCGACCAGCGACATCGGCTGGGTGGTCGGGCACTCGTACATCGTCTACGGTCCGCTGATCGCGGGCATGGCGACGATCATGTACGAGGGCACGCCGCTGCGCCCCGACCCCGGCATCCTGTGGCAACTGGTCGAGAAGCATCGCGTGACGGTCATGTTCTCGGCCCCGACCGCGATCCGCGTGCTCAAGAAGCAGGATCCGTCGTGGCTCACGCGGCACGACCTGTCGTCGCTGCGCACGCTCTTTCTGGCCGGCGAGCCGCTCGACGAGCCGACCGCGCGCTGGATCGGCGACGCGCTCGGCAAGCCGATCGTCGACAACTACTGGCAGACCGAGACCGGCTGGCCGATCCTCACCGTCGCGCACGGCATCGAGAAGACCCCGACGCGACTCGGCTCGCCCGGCATGCCGATGTACGGCTACGACCTGCGGCTGCTGCACGAGAAGACCGGCGACGAAGTCGGCGTCGACGAGAAGGGCGTGGTCGCGATCGTGCCGCCGCTGCCGCCGGGCTGCATGCAGACGGTCTGGGGCGACGACGAGCGCTTCGTCAAGACCTACTTCACGTCGGTGCCCGGCAAGCTCGTCTACTCGACCTTCGACTGGGGCATCCGCGACCGCGACGGCTACTACTTCATCCTCGGGCGCACCGACGACGTCATCAACGTCGCCGGCCATCGCCTGGGCACGCGCGAAATCGAGGAGAGCCTGTCGAGCCACTCCGCGGTGGCCGAGTGCGCAGTGGTCGGCGTGGCCGACGCGCTGAAGGGTCAGGTCGCGATCGGTTTCGTCGTGCTGAAGGATCCGGCGCTGGCGGCGACCGCCGAGGCGGCGCAAGCCCTCGAAGGCGAGCTGATGGCCACCGTCGACAGGCAGCTCGGTGCGGTGGCGCGCCCGTCGCGCGTGCACTTCGTGTCGCTGCTGCCCAAGACGCGCTCGGGCAAGGTGCTGCGACGCTCGATCCAGGCGATCTGCGAGGCGCGCGACCCCGGCGACCTGACGACGATCGAGGATCCGTCGGCGCTCGAGCAGGTGCGGCACGCGCTCGGCGGTGGCCGCTGATCCGTGAGCTCCGAGGACCTGCTGGTCGCCCGGCGGGCGCTCGAACTGCTGTTGCTGCCGCCCGCCGGGCCGCTGTGGCTTGCGCTGTTCGGGTTGTGGCTGCGCCGGCGCCGGCAGCGCGCGGGGCTGGCGATCGGCATCGTCGGGCTGGCGGCGGCGTTGCTGCTGGCGACGCCGGGGATGGGGCAAAGGCTGATCGCGCCGCTCGAACGCGCGGCCGGACCCGCGCTCGACGAACAGGCGCTGCGCTCGCTGATGACCGGCGCGAACGCGCCGCGGGCGATCGTGATCCTCGGCGGCGGCCTGCGCGCCGACCGCAGCGAGCGGCCCGAGCGCTACGGCCCGAAGGCGCGCACGACCGAGCGGCTGATTCACGGCGCCTGGGTGGCGCGGATCACCGGGCTGCCGGTGCTGGTGAGCGGAGGCGTTCCGCCTGGCGACGAAACGAGCGAGGCGGCGCTGATGGCGCGCATGCTCGAACAGCGTCTCGGCACCCGCGCGCGCTGGGTCGAGGCGCGCTCGCTCGACACCGCCGGCAACGCGCGCGAGTCGGCGGCATTGCTGCTGCCCGAGGGGCGACGGCGCGTGCTGCTGGTCACGCACGCGGTGCACATGCCGCGCGCGCGCGCGGCCTTCGAGCGCGCCGGCTTCGAGCCGGTGCCGGCGCCGCACGGCTTTTCAGGCACGCCGCTGCGCTCGGGTCGCCTCGAGTGGCTGCCGAGCGCGGACGGCGTTGCCGTCAACTGGCTCGCGCTGCACGAGCACGTCGGCGGCCTCTGGTACCGCCTGCGCGGGCAATAGCGTCAGGGCCGGGCCGGCGCCGGCAGCGAGGCGGCGATCTGGTACAGCCCCTCGAGCACCAGGTTCTCGTGGTAGGTGAACTCGATCGTCAGGCGCGGGCCCAGCGTGCGCGCAGCCCCGCCCGACAGGATGCAGCGCAGGTCCGGGTGGTTGCGCTTGTGCAGGAAGTACAGCCGCTCGACCGCGCCGGCCTGCGCGTGCGCGCATCCCGACGCGATCGCGTCGACGGTCTGGCGCGGGTAATCGACGTACTCGCCCTGCGCGTCGGGCAGCGTCGCGGTGTTCTGGTGCAGCGCGCGCACCATCAGCCCGAGCCCCGGCATGATGCCGCCGCCGAGGAACTGCCCGTCGGCGGTCAGCAGGTCCATCGTCGTCGCGGTGCCGCACACGACCACCAGCGCCGGCCGCTCGCCGACCAGCGCGCGCGCGCCGATCATCGCCGCCCAGCGGTCGCAGCCCAGCGCCGCGGGATTCAGGTAGCCGTTCTTCACCCCGCACTGTTCGGCGCGCGACACGATCCAGTGCGGCTCGGGCGCTTCGGGCCAGACCTCGAGCGCGCGCAACGTCGGGTTGACGACCCCGGTGCCGGCGACGTTGGAGATCACGATGCTGTCCGGCGACGGCTGGCGGCGCCATTCGGCCGTGACCATCGAGATCTCCTCGAGCATCACGCGTCCGAAGGCGATCTGCTTGTCCTGCGCGAGCGCGCGCCCGTGCGCCGGCGGCGGGGCGTAGGTGCCCCACTTCAGGAACGTGTTGCCGATGTCGACGACGAGGTAGTTCATGACGCGACGACCGGAATCTTGCCGATGCGCGCCTGCCACTCGCGCGGGCCGGTTTCGTGCACCGAGGTGCCGGACGCGTCGACGGCGACCGTGACCGGCATGTCGCGGACCTCGAATTCGTAGATCGCCTCCATGCCGAGGTCCTCGAAGCCGAGCACCCGCGCGCTGCGGATCGACTTCGACACCAGGTAGGCGGCGCCGCCGACCGCCATCAGGTACGCGGCCCGGTGGCGCCGGATCGCGTCGATCGCGACCGGTCCGCGCTCGGCCTTGCCGACCATCGCCAGCAGTCCGGTCTGCGACAGCATCATGTCGGTGAACTTGTCCATCCGCGTCGCGGTGGTCGGGCCCGCGGGGCCGACCGCCTCGTCGCGCCCCCGGTCGACCGGACCGACGTAGTAGATCACGCGCCCGGCGAAGTCGACCGGGAGCTTCTCGCCGCGCGCGAGCATGTCCTGGATGCGCTTGTGCGCGGCGTCGCGGCCGGTGAGCATGCGGCCCGACAGCAACAGCGTCTGGCCGGGCTTCCACGACGCGACTTCCTCGCGGGTCAGCGCGTCGAGGTCGACGCGCTTCGAAGTCCGCACGTCGGGGGTCCACTGCACGTCGGGCCAGGCCGACAGCGGCGGCGCTTCGCAGTACGCGGGGCCCGAACCGTCGAGCACGAAGTGCGCGTGGCGGGTCGCCGCGCAGTTCGGGATCATTGCCACCGGCTTCGACGCCGCGTGCGTCGGGAAAGTCGCGATCTTCACGTCGAGCACGGTCGTCAGGCCGCCGAGTCCCTGCGCGCCGATGCCGAGTGCGTTGACCTTCTCGTAGAGCTCGATGCGCAGTTCCTCGAGCCGGTTCGAGGGGCCGCGGGCGAGCAGGTCGAACATGTCGACCGGCTCCATCAGCGATTCCTTCGCCAGCAGCATTGCCTTCTCGGCGGTGCCGCCGATGCCGATCCCGAGCATCCCCGGCGGGCACCAGCCGGCGCCCATCGTCGGCACCGTCTTCAGCACCCAGTCGACGACCGAATCCGAGGGGTTGAGCATCGCGAGCTTCGACTTGTTCTCGGACCCGCCTCCCTTGGCGGCGACGGTCACTTCGACCGTCTCGCCGGGCACGAGCTCGACGTGGAGCACCGCCGGCGTGTTGTCGCGCGTGTTCTTGCGCTCGAACAGCGGGTCGGCCACCACCGACGCGCGCAGCGTGTTCGACGGATCGAGGTAGCCGCGCCGCACGCCTGCGTCGACCGCGTCGGCGAGCGACCCGGCGAAGCCCTCGAAGCGCACGCCCATGCCGACCTTCAGGAACACGTTGACGATGCCGGTGTCCTGGCACAGCGGCCGGTGGCCTTCGGCGCACATGCGCGAATTCGTGAGGATCTGCGCGATCGCGTCCTTCGCGGCGGCGCTCTGCTCGCCTTGCCACGCGCGCGCGAGGTGCTCGATGTAGTCGCGCGGGTGGTAGTAGCTGATGAACTGCAGCGCTGCTGCAACCGATTCGACCAGATCGTCGTGGCGGATGACGGCCATGGGGGGAGTTCTCCTGGATTCGGGAAGGCGCGCGATTGCCGCTCGGTCGACGCCCGGTTGCCGCTCAGTCGGCGTCCGCGTCGCGCGGGCCGGCCGCGCCGTGCCCGGCGCCGGCAGTGCGCGGCTTGTGCGGCGTGCCGCTCATGATGCGGTCGATCAGCGCGATCGCGAGCGCCGAGACGAGGAACACGCCGTGGATCGCGGTCTGCCAGAAGAGAACGCGCTCCGGCAGCGTGCCGGTGGCGATGAAGCTCTTCAGCAGGTGAATCGACGAGATGCCGATGATGGCGGTCGCGAGCTTGACCTTCAGCACGTTGGCGTTGACGTGCGAGAGCCACTCGGGCTGGTCGGGATGGCCCTGCAGGTTCAGCCGCGACACGAAGGTCTCGTAGCCGCCCACGATCACCATGATCAGCAGGTTCGAGATCATCACCACGTCGATCAGCGACAGGACGACGATCATGATGACCGTCTCCTTGTTGCGCTCGGCGATCGCGAGCCGCGCGACGGTCGCGTCGAGCGCCGCCGGGTTCCACAGCAGCTCGACCAGGTGGATCAGTTCCTCCACGAACAGGAACACGTAGACCAGCTGGGCGACGATCAGCCCGAGGTACAGCGGCAGCTGCAGCCAGCGGCTGGCGAAGATCAGGCGCGGCAGCAGCGGCAGCGGCCTGCTGGCGTCGACAGGGCGGTGGGATGTCACGGCGGGTTTCGGGTCCGGATTCGGGCTCGGATTCTAGCGGATCGGGTTTTCCCGAGTCCTCGGGGCCGGGCGAGGCGCATTCTATAGAGCTGCTGCTGCGGCGCAATACCCGCCGGCGGCAGGGAGCAGCCACGGCGCCGGCTCGCGCGTAAGCAACGAGTAAGGCAGCGCCCGTAATGTGCGTCGCGTCGGCAAAGGCGACGCGGGCGCAGTCCTGCGGCGCGGGCACAGGCGGGAGGAGAAGAGTCGATGAGCGGCCAGATCGAATCGGTGCTTCAGGAAGGCAGGCTGTTCCCGCCGCCCGAGGCGTTCCGCCGCCAGGCCACGGTGTCGGGGATGGAGCAGTACGAGGCGCTGTGCGCCGAGGCGGCTGCCGATCATGAGGGTTTCTGGGCGCGGCTCGCGCGCGAGCACCTGTCCTGGCACAAGCCGTTCACGCGCGCGCTCGACGCGTCCGGCGCGCCGTTCTTCAAGTGGTTCGCCGACGGCGAGCTCAACGTCTCGCACAACTGCCTCGATCGCCACCTCGGCACGCCGGTCGAGAACAAGACCGCGATCGTCTTCGAGGCCGACGACGGCGCGGTCACGCAGGTCACTTATCGCGAACTGCACCAGCGGGTCAGCCGCTTCGCGAACGGGCTGAAGGCGCTCGGCTACCAGTGCGGCGACCGTGCGATCATCTACATGCCGATGTCGATCCACGGCGTGGTCGCGATGCAGGCCTGCGCGCGGCTCGGCATCACGCATTCGGTGGTGTTCGGCGGCTTCTCGGCCAAGAGCCTGCAGGAGCGCATCATCGACGTCGGCGCGTCGCTCGTCATCACGGCCGACGAGCAGGTGCGCGGCGGCAAGCGGATCGCGCTGAAGGACGCGGTCGACGAGGCGTTCGCGCTGGGCGGCTGCGAAGCGGTGCGCAAGGTCGTCGTCTACCAGCGCACCGGCGAGGGCGCGAAGATGCAGCCCGGGCGCGACCTCACCTGGGACGAGGCGATCGCCGGCCAGTCCGACGACTGCCCGCCGGTGTGGGTCGACGCCGAGCATCCGCTGTTCGTGCTCTACACCTCCGGTTCGACCGGCAAGCCGAAGGGCGTCCAGCATTCGTCGGCCGGCTACCTGCTGGGCGCGGCGCTGTCGGTCAAGTGGGTGTTCGACCTGAAGCCGAGCGACATCTTCTGGTGCACCGCCGACATCGGCTGGGTCACCGGGCACAGCTACATCGCTTACGGGCCGCTCGCCTGCGGCGCGACGCAGGTGGTGTTCGAGGGCATCCCGACCTTCCCGAACCCGGGGCGCTTCTGGGAGATGATCGACCGCCACCGGGTCAGCATCTTCTACACCGCGCCGACCGCGATCCGCTCGCTGGTGCGCGCCGGCGAGACCTCGCCCGACCACCATCCGAAGAAGTACGACCTGTCGTCGCTGCGACTGCTGGGTTCGGTCGGCGAGCCGATCAACCCGGAAGCGTGGATGTGGTACTACGAGAACGTCGGCCGCGGGCGCTGCCCGATCGTCGACACCTGGTGGCAGACCGAGACCGGCGCCATCATGATCTCGCCGCTGCCCGGCGCGCACGCGCTCAAGCCCGGTTCGTGCACGATGCCGCTGCCGGGCGTGGCCGCGACGATCGTCGACGAAACCGGCAACGAAGTCGAGAAGGGCAAGGGCGGCTTCCTCGTCGTCACGAAGCCGTGGCCGTCGATGATCCGCACGATCTGGGGCGATCCCGAGCGCTTCCGCAAGAGCTACTTCCCGGACGACTTCAAGGGGCGCTACTACCTCGCCGGCGACGGCGCGAACCGCGACCTCGACGGCTACTTCTGGATCATGGGCCGCATCGACGACGTGCTCAACGTGTCGGGCCACCGGCTCGGCACGATGGAGATCGAGTCGGCGCTGGTGTCGCACCCGCTGGTGGCCGAGGCGGCGGTGGTCGGGCGCCCCGACGACCTGACCGGCGAGGCGGTGTCGGCCTTCGTCGTGCTCAAGCAGGCGCGACCGACCGGCGACGACGCCGCGCGGGTCGCGAAGGAACTGCGCGACTGGGTCGCCAAGGAGATCGGTGCGATCGCGAAGCCGAAAGACATCCGCTTCGGCGACAACCTGCCGAAGACGCGCTCCGGCAAGATCATGCGGCGCCTGCTGCGCGCGCTGGCGCGCGGCGAGGCGATCACACAGGACGTGTCGACGCTCGAGAATCCCGCCATTCTCGAGCAGCTGAAGCAGTCGCTTTGACGGCGGAGGAGACCCGGCGCGCCGAAGGCGCGCCGGACAACGGCGGACGACGAGTGGGCGGACAACGAATCCGCCTCCGTGCCGCGGGGAGATGGGCAGCGTGCTGAGCGTGGTGATCGTGCTCAAGGGACTGGTCGAGTTCGTCGTGCTGCTGTTGCTCGGGCAGGGCCTGGTGTTCCTGCTCAGCTTCGGCCGCCACGAAGCGAATCCGGTCTACCGGATGCTGCGTTTCCTGACCTCGCCGGTCACCGGCGCGGTGCGCCGCGTTACGCCGTCGGTCATCATCGACCGGCACGTGCCCGCGGTGGCGGTGTTCCTGCTGTTCTGGATCTGGGTCGCGCTGCTGGTGGCCAAGGTCCGCCTGCAGGTGCCGGTGGCGGGTTGAGCATGGGGCAGGCCGCGACGATGAGCTTCAACGCGACCCTCGAGGCGTGGTTCTGCCGCCAGATGGCGATCTGGTCCGGGCTGCTCAAGCGCGACGAGATGTCGCTCGAGTACTGGGAACGGCTGCGCGCGCTGCGCCCGCGCGACGTGAACACCGCGCTCACCGTTGCGCACCGGCGCGCCGAGCGCGGCGAGCGGCGCGAAGCGATCGCGCTGATCGGGCAGGCGATCGAAGTCGACCCGCAGCGCGCCGACGCCTGGTTCAACCTCGGCTTCCTGCAGCAGGAACTCGACGAGCACGCGCAGGCGCTGCACGCCTTCGAGCGCGCGGTCGCGCTCGACCCGAAGCTCGACCGCGCCTGGTACGGCAAGGCGCTGTCGCTGGTCAAGCTCGGGCGGGTCGAGGAGGCGGTCGAGCCGCTGAAGAAGAACATCGAGCTGCAGCCGATGTCGCCGTTCGGCCACTACCAGCTGGCGCACGTGTGGCACCGGCTCGGCAAGCGGCAGAACGCGATCGCGGCGATCCGCGCGCTGGCCCGCTTCGAACCGAAGGTGGCCAAGCAGGTCGAGCGGGAGATCGGCGTCGACGCCGGGATCCCGGATCCGTACAAGTAGGCGCGCCGGCGAGGCGCGCGACGGTTTCTGGACAAGGGGTGGCAACCATCCCCGAAAGAGGAGAGTGGAGATGAGACGCGAAGCAACACTTTTGGAGGAGGGACCATGCAGCTGACTGCGAAACACCAGGAGTACTGGAGTCGCAACCTCAAGATCACCATCACCTTGCTGGCGATCTGGTTCGTCGTCACCTACGTGATCGGGTTCTTCGCCCGGTCGCTCGACTTCAACTTCTTCGGCTGGCCCTTCTACTTCTGGGTCGGCGCACAGGGCGCGCTGGTCGTGTACGTGATCCTGATCGGGTACTACGCGCGCTTCATGAACAGACTGGACCGCGAGTACGGGGTTCAAGAGGAGGAGGAAGCATGAGCGCAGCTCAACCGTCCCAGAAGTCCTTCGC
>JANJTK010000204.1 GCA_024711155.1 Burkholderiaceae bacterium | reverse complement strand
CGGTGAGCCTGCGCGTCGACGACTACGCCGGCGTCGAGTCGATGCTGGCGGCGCTGCGCGCCGCGGGGTGCCGCATCGAGGAGATGGAGCTCGCGCAGGCCGACCTCGAGGAGGTATTCGTGCGGGTGATGCAGGAGACGCGCTGAATGGCCACCCGCGACCCCGGCGACGCCGTGCGGCGCTTCGCGACGCAGGGCTTCCTCACGCTGCTGAGGAAGGAGGTGCTGCGCTTTGTCAAGGTGGGCGTGCAGACGATCGCGGCGCCGGTGCTGACCGCGCTGCTGTACCTGCTGATCTTCTCGCACGTGCTCGAGGAGCGCGTGCAGGTGTTCGACGGCGTGCGCTACACGTCGTTCCTGCTGCCGGGCCTGGTCATGATGTCGGTGCTGCAGAACGCGTTCGCGAACAGCTCGTCGTCGCTGATCCAGAGCAAGATCACCGGCAACGTCGTGTTCGTGCTGCTCGCGCCGCTGTCGCACCGCGAGTTCTACGCGGCCTACGTGCTCGCGTCGATGCTGCGCGGCATGACGGTCGGCGCCGGCGTGTTCGCGGTGACGGCGTGGTTCGCGCAGCTGCAGTTCGCGGCGCCGGCGTGGATCCTCGCGTTCGCGCTGCTGGGCAGTGCGATTCTCGGTACAATGGGGTTGATCGCGGGCGTCTGGGCCGAGAAGTTCGACCAGATCGCGGCCTTCCAGAACTTCATCATCATGCCGCTCACTTTCCTGTCCGGCGTGTTCTATTCGGTGAAGTCGCTGCCCGGCTTCTGGCAGGCGTTGTCGCACCTGAACCCGTTCTTCTACATGGTCGACGGGTTCCGCTACGGTTTCTTCGGCGTCTCCGACGTGCCGCCCGAGGCCAGCCTCGCGGTGGTGGCCGCGACGCTTGCGGCCGTGGCCGGGGTCGCGCTGCGCCTGCTTGCCGCCGGCTACCGGCTGCGGCCCTGAGGGCCGCGGCCCCGAGGCGCGCCCCCGCCGATCGAGCGTCGAAACCGCATCGCACAGAACAGGATCCTGCTCACCCATGGTCACTCCCGAGGATCTCCGCAAGTTCATCGCCGACGGCCTCGCGTGCGAGCACCTCGAGGTGGCGGGCGACGGCCGCCACTTCGAGGCGCTCATCGTGTCGAGGCAGTTCGAGGGCAAGCGCCTCGTCCAGCGCCACCAGCTGGTCTACGCGGCGCTCGGCGAGCGCATGCGCGGCGACGTGCACGCGCTGTCGATGAACACGCTGACCCCCGAGGAATTCGAGGACCGCGGCGGCGCATGAACGGCCTGACCAGGAGCGCGCCGGCCGCGGCCGGCCCGGGCGCGCGCGAGTAGCCGGCGATGGAAAAGCTCCGGATCGAGGGCGGCCACCCGTTGCGCGGCGAGGTCGCGGTGGCCGGCGCGAAGAACGCCGCGCTGCCGATCATGTGCGCCGCGCTGCTGTCGGGCGAGCCGCTCGCGCTCGCCAACGTCCCGCAGCTTCACGACGTCGCGACCGCGCTGAAGCTGCTCGACCGGCTCGGCGTGAAGAGCCGGCGCGCGGGCGACCGGGTCGAGCTCGACGCCGGCGCGGTTGCCTCGGTCGAGGCGCCGTACGAGCTGGTGCGCACGATGCGCGCGTCGATCCTCGTGCTCGGGCCGCTGCTCGCGCGCTTCGGCGAGGCGCGCGTGTCGCTGCCGGGCGGGTGCGCGATCGGCCAGCGGCCGGTCGACCAGCACATCAAGGGCCTGCAGGCGATGGGCGCGCAGATCTCGATCGAGCACGGCTACGTCGTCGCGAAGGCCGCGCGGCTGAAGGGGGCGCGCATCGTCACCGACATGGTGACCGTGACCGGCACCGAGAACCTGATGATGGCGGCGACGCTCGCCGACGGCGAGACCGTGATCGAGAACGCGGCGCGCGAGCCCGAGGTGCTCGACCTGGCCGCCGCGCTGGTCGCGATGGGCGCGCGGATCGACGGCGCCGGCACCGACCGCATCGTCGTGCACGGCGTCGAGCGGCTGCACGGCGGCGAACATCGCGTGATGGCCGACCGCATCGAGGCCGGCACCTTCCTGTGCGCGGTCGCCGCCACCGGCGGCGAAGTGACGCTGACGCAGGCGCTGCCGGCGACGATGGACGCCACGCTCGACAAGCTGCGCGAGGCGGGCGCCGGGGTCGAGGTCGGCGGCGACTCGATCCGCCTCTCCATGAAGGGCCGGCCGCGCGCGGTCGACCTGCGCACCGCCCCTTATCCCGGTTTCGCCACCGACATGCAGGCGCAGTTCATGGCGCTCGACTGCATCGCCGAAGGCGCCGGCGTCGTCACCGAGACCATCTTCGAGAACCGCTTCATGCACGTGCTCGAACTGCAGCGGCTCGGCGCCGACATCGCGATCGAGGGCAACACCGCCGTCGTGCGCGGGGTGCCGGGCCTGTCGGGCGCTGCGGTGATGGCGACCGACCTGCGCGCATCGGCCGGTCTCGTCATCGCCGGGCTGGTCGCCGAAGGCGAGACGACGATCGACCGCATCTACCACCTGGATCGCGGCTACGAGCAGATGGAGGCCAGGCTGGCCGCGCTCGGCGCCCGCATCGAACGCATCCGAGGGAGCGCCTGACGTGATCACGCTCGCCCTGTCGAAGGGCCGCATCTTCGACGAAACCCTGCCGCTGCTCGACGCCGCCGGCATCCGCGTCGACCCGTCGGTCGCGCAGTCGCGCAAGCTGATACTCCCGACCGGCGATCCGGGCCTGCGGCTGGTCATCGTGCGCGCCACCGACGTGCCGACCTACGTCGAGTACGGCGGCGCCGACCTCGGCGTCGCGGGCAGGGACGTGCTGCTCGAGCACGGCGGCGAGGGGCTGTACCAGCCGGTCGACCTCGGCATCGCGCGTTGCCGCATGTGCGTCGCGGCGCCCGAGGGCTTCGACTACGTGAGCGCGGTGCGGCGCGGGGCGCGGCTGCGCATCGCGACCAAGTACGTCCAGGTCGCGCGCGAGCACTTCGCTGCCAAGGGCGTGCACGTCGACCTGATCAAGCTGTACGGCTCGATGGAGCTCGCCCCGCTGGTCGGCATGGCCGACGCGATCGTCGACCTCGTCAGCACCGGTGGCACGCTGCGAGCCAACCACCTCGCCGAGGTCGAGGAGATCATGCCGATCTCGTCGCGGCTGATCGTGAACCAGGCGGCGCTGAAGACGAAGGCCGCGCAGCTCGAGCCGCTGCTGGCGGCGATCGAGCGCGCGGTCGGAGCCGGGCGGTGAACTCCGGCGTCGCGATCGCGCGCCTCGACAGCCGCGCGCCGGACTTCGACGCGCAGCTCGCGGCGCTGCTGGCGTGGGAACCGGCGCAGGACGAGGCGATCGAGCGCACCGTCGCCGGCATCCTGCGCGACGTGCGCGCGCGCGGTGACGAGGCGCTGCTCGACTGCACGCGCCGCTTCGACCGATTCGACGTCGCCGACGCCGCCGCGCTCGAATTGCCGCGCGCCGAACTCGAGGCGGCGCTCGCGGCGATCGGTGCCGCCGAGCGCGAGGCGCTGCAGGCGGCGGCCGCGCGCGTGCGCGCCTACCACGAGCACCAGCTCGCGCGCTCGTGGTCGTACGTGGAGGCCGACGGCACGCGGCTGGGCCAGCAGGTCACCCCGCTCGACCGGGTCGGCCTGTACGTGCCGGGCGGCAAGGCCGCCTACCCGTCGTCGGTGCTGATGAACGCGCTGCCGGCGCGGGTCGCGGGCGTGCCCGAACTGGTGATGGTGGTTCCGACCCCGGACGGCGTGCGCAACCCCCTGGTGCTGGCCGCAGCCTGCATCGCCGGGGTCGACCGAGTGTTCACGATCGGCGGCGCGCAGGCCGTTGCCGCGCTGGCCTACGGCACCGCGACGGTGCCGGCGGTCGACAAGATCGTCGGACCGGGCAACGCCTACGTCGCCGAGGCCAAGCGCCGGGTGTTCGGCACGGTCGGCATCGACATGATCGCCGGCCCGAGCGAAATCCTGGTGCTGTGCGACGGCGCCACCGATCCCGACTGGATCGCGATGGACCTGTTCTCGCAGGCCGAGCACGACGAGATGGCGCAGGCGATCCTGCTCACGCCGGACGCCGCATATGCGCAGCGCGTCGCCGACTCGATTGCGCGGCTGCTGCCGACGATGCGCCGGCGCGACACCATCGCCCGCTCGCTCGCCGACCGCGGCGCGCTCGTCGTCGTGCGCAGCATGGAGGAGGCTTGCGACATCGCCAACCGGATCGCGCCCGAGCACCTCGAGATCTCCGCCGCCGACGCCGGCCGCTGGTCGCAGCGCATCCGCCACGCTGGCGCGATGTTCCTCGGCCCGTGGTCGTCCGAGGCGGTCGGCGACTACTGCGCCGGCCCGAACCACGTGCTGCCGACGATGCGCACCGCGCGCTTCTCGTCGCCGCTCGGCGTCTACGACTTCCAGAAGCGCTCGAGCGTCATCGAGCTGTCGGCGGCCGGCGCGCGCGCGCTCGGCAGCATCGCGGCCACGCTCGCGGCTGGCGAGGGGCTCGAGGCGCATGCGCGCAGCGCGCAGATGCGGGTCGACGCGCCGCGGGACCGGGACTCGTGACGCCGGTAGAATGGTCCCGTCGCCGCGCAACGCGGCGCCCCGAAATGGCCGGAACGACGATGCGCACCGCCGAAGTCACCCGCAACACCGCCGAAACCCGGATCCGGGTCCGCGTCGGCCTCGACGGCACCGGCCGGCTCGCGCTGGCGACCGGCGTGCCGTTCCTCGACCACATGCTCGAGCAGGTTGCGCGCCACGGACTGGTCGACCTCGAGGTCGAGGCCAGGGGCGACCTGCACATCGACGCGCACCACACCGTCGAGGACATCGGCATCACGCTCGGACAGGCCTTCGCCAGCGCGATCGGAGACAAGAAGGGGATCCGCCGCTACGGCCATGCTTACGTGCCGCTCGACGAGGCGCTCACGCGCGCGGTCATCGACATCTCGGGCCGCCCGGGGCTGCACTGGAACGTGCCGTTCACGCGCGCGATGATCGGCAACTTCGACGTCGACCTCGCGAGCGAGTTCTTCCAGGGCTTCGTCAACCACGCGCAGGTCACGCTGCACGTGGACAACCTGCGCGGCGACAACGCGCACCACCAGTGCGAGACGGTGTTCAAGGCGTTCGCGCGCGCGCTGCGCATGGCGCTCGAGCCCGACCCGCGCGCCGCCGGGCGGATTCCGTCGACGAAGGAAGCGCTTTGAGGCGCCCGGGTGCCGCCGCCAGGGCGCCGGAGGCGCGCGCGGCATGCTGATCGCCGTCGTCGACTACGGGATGGGCAACCTGCGCTCGGTGGCGAAGGCGCTCGAGCACGTCGCGCCGAAGGCGCGGGTGGTGGTCTCGGGCACCGCGGCCGGGATCGACGCGGCCGATCGGGTGGTGTTCCCGGGCCAGGGCGCGATGCCCGACTGCATGCGCTACCTCGACGCCGCCGGCCTGCGCGACGCGGTGCTGCGCGCCGCGCGCACCAAGCCGCTGTTCGGCGTGTGCGTCGGCGAGCAGATGCTGTTCGAGCGCAGCGAAGAAGGCGACACGCCGGGGCTCGGCGTGTTCGCGGGGCGCGTCGTGCGCTTTCGCCGCGAGACGATGCCCGCCCCCGGCGGCGGACTGCTGAAGGTGCCGCACATGGGATGGAACCGGGTGTTCCAGGCGCGCGCGCACCCGGTCTGGGCGGGAGTCCCCGACGGCGCCCACTTCTACTTCGTGCACAGCTTCCACGCCGCGCCGGCCGATCCCGAGTTGTCGGCTGGCGAGACCGAGTACGGACGTCGCTTTACCTCGGCGGTGGCGCGGGATAACATTTTCGCGACGCAGTTCCACCCGGAGAAGAGCGCGGCCAACGGCCTCAGGCTCTACGAAAACGTCAGCCACGGGCAGCCCTGATCCGGCGCGCACCGCGCCGGGCGACGCCCGCGGCGCCCGCTCCGGATCCCGCGCCGCCAGGCTCCACCGACTGTCCCCACGCCCATGCTCCTGATCCCCGCCATCGACCTCAAGGACGGCCGCTGCGTGCGCCTGAAGCAGGGCGACATGAACGCCGAGACCGTGTTCTCGGAAGACCCGGCCGCGACCGCGCGCCTGTGGGTCGAGCAGGGCGCGCGCCGGCTGCACCTCGTCGACCTCAACGGCGCGGTGGCCGGCAAGCCGCGCAACGAGGCGGCGATCCGCTCGATCGTCGACGCGGTCGGCGGCAACATCCCGGTGCAGCTCGGCGGCGGCATCCGCGACCTCGACACCATCGAGCGCTACCTCGACGACGGCATCTCGTACGTGATCATCGGCACCGCCGCGGTGAAGAACCCGGGCTTCCTGCACGACGCGTGCAGCGCGTTCCCGGGCCAGATCATCGTCGGGCTCGATGCGAAGGACGGCAAGGTCGCGACCGACGGCTGGAGCAAGCTCACGAAGCACGACGTGCTCGACCTCGCGAAGAAGTTCGAGGGCTACGGCGTCGAGGCGGTCATCTACACCGACATCGGGCGCGACGGGATGCTCACCGGGGTCAACGTCGACGCCACCGTGCGCCTGGCGCGCGAGCTGAACATCCCGGTCATCGCGTCGGGCGGGTTCGCGAGCATCGAGGACGTCGAGAAGCTGTGCGCAATCGAGGGCGACGGCGTCACCGGGGCGATCCTCGGGCGCGCGCTCTACGAGGGCCGGCTCGACTTCCGCGCGGCGCAGGCGCGCGCCGACGAGCTCAACGGCTGAGGCGGCCGCGCCCGCATGCTCACCAAGCGCATCATCCCCTGCCTCGACGTCACCGCCGGCCGCGTCGTCAAGGGCGTGAACTTCGTCGGGCTGCGCGACGCCGGCGACCCGGTCGCGATCGCGCGGCGCTACGACGAGCAGGGCGCCGACGAGCTGACCTTCCTCGACATCACCGCGTCGAGCGACGAGCGCGACATCATCCTGCACGTGATCGAGTCGGTCGCCGAGCAGGTCTTCATCCCGCTCACCGTCGGCGGCGGCGTGCGCTCGGTCGAGGACGTGCGCCGGCTGCTCAACGCAGGCGCGGACAAGGTCTCGATCAACACCGCGGCGCTGCAGAACCCGCAGCTGGTCGCCGACGCGAGTGCGCGCTACGGCGCGCAGTGCATCGTCTGCGCGATCGACGCCAAGGCGGTCGCGCCGGGGCGCTGGGAAGTCTTCACGCACGGCGGCCGCAAGCCGGCCGGCCGCGACGCGATCGAGTGGGCGCGCGAGGTCGAACGGCTCGGCGCCGGCGAGATCCTGCTCACCAGCATGGATCGCGACGGCACGAAGCAGGGTTTCGACCTGGCGCTCACGCGCGCGGTCTCGGACGCGGTGGCGCTGCCGGTGATCGCGTCGGGCGGAGTCGGCACGCTGCAACACCTCGCCGACGGCGTCACCGAGGGCCGCGCCGACGCGGTGCTGGCGGCGAGCATCTTCCACTTCGGCGAGTTCACCGTCGGCGAGGCCAAGCGCTTCATGGCCGGCTGCGGCATCCCGGTGCGTCTCGATGACGGTGCGTCCCGATGACTGACCCGACCACCGCAAGCGCCGCCGGCGCCGGGCAGGCCGGCTGGCTCGACGAGGTGCGCTGGAACAGCGACGGGCTGGTGACGGCGGTCGCGCAGGAGGCCGGCGGCGAGCGGATCCTGATGGTCGCGTGGATGAACCGCGAGGCGCTCGCCGAGACCGTCGCCACCGGGCGCGCGACTTACTGGTCGCGCTCGCGCTCGCGGTTGTGGCGCAAGGGCGAGGAGTCGGGTCACTTCCAGCGGGTGCGCGAACTGCGCCTCGACTGCGACGGCGACGTGGTGCTGCTGCGCGTCGAGCAGGAGGGCGGGATCGCCTGCCACACCGGGCGGCAGTCGTGTTTCTTCCGGCGCTTCGAAGACGGCCGCTGGGTGGCGGTCGATCCGGTGCTGAAGGATCCGGAGGCGATCTACCGATGAGCGAGCGCGACGACCCGCGGGCGGCCAGCGCGGCCGGCATCCTGGAACGCCTGGCGGCCGTGATCGAGTCGCGCAAGGGCGCCGACCCGCAGCACTCGTACGTCGCGCGCCTGCTGGCGAAGGGCCCCGACGCGATCCTGAAGAAGATCGGCGAGGAGGCGGCCGAGACGATCATGGCAGCCAAGGACGGCGAGCCGCGGCGCATCGTCGCCGAGACCGCCGACCTGTGGTTCCACTGCCTGGTGATGCTCGCCCACTACGGGCTGTCGCCGGCGCAGGTGCTCGACGAGCTCGCCCGGCGCGAGGGCCTGTCGGGCCTCGACGAGAAGGCGGCTCGCGGCGCGCCGCCGCGCGGCCAGTGACCACGACGCCCTGGCAACGACGATGCCGACTTCGCGATGACGACGGTGACCCCGATGAGCGATGACACTGCGACGCCCGCCGCCGGGCTGAAGGCGGACTGCCTGTTCTGCCGGATCGCGCGCGGAGAGATTCCGGCGCGCAAGGTCTACGAGGACGACGAGATCCTCGCCTTCCACGACATCCACCCGCAAGCGCCGGTGCACTTCCTGATGGTGCCGAAAGTGCACGTCGAGAACCTGTACGACGCCGGGATGGCGCAGCGCCCGATGCTCGGCAAGCTGCTCGGCATGGCCGGCCAGCTGGCGCGCGAGCAGGGCGCGAACGACGGCTTCCGCGTCGTCGTCAACAACGGCAGGGTCGGAAGACAGGAGGTGTATCATCTTCACGTCCACGTGCTGGGCGGCCCCGAACCCCTCGGGTCGGGGATGAACCGCCTCTGACAGGAGTGCATCATGGGTAGTTTCAGTATCTGGCACTGGCTGATCGTGCTGGTGATCATCATGCTGGTGTTCGGCACCAAGAAACTGCGCAACATCGGTTCGGACCTGGGCGGCGCGGTGCGCGGCTTCAAGGAAGGCGTCAAGGAAGGCTCCGAGAAGGCGGTCTCCGAGTCGCAGCCGGCCGCGCCGAAGACCATCGATGTCGAGGCCCGCGAAAAGAGCTGAGCGCGGTTTCCTGCGCCCCCGTCGTGCGAGCGGCCGCAAGCGGCCGCTCGCGTCGTTTCCGGGGACCGCGACCGCGCGCCGGGAAGCCTGAGACGCTGCGAGGGGGGCGATGTTCGACTTCGGTTTCTCCGAGATGCTGGTGGTGGCGATCGTCGGCCTGGTCGTGCTCGGCCCCGAGCGGCTGCCGCGCGTCGCGCGCCAGGCGGGCCAGTGGCTCGGCAAGCTGCAGCGCTACGTGGCCGACGTGAAGACCGACATCAACCGCCAGATGGAGCTCGATGAGCTTCGCAAGCTGCAGACCGAGGTGACCGGTGCGGCGCGCGAACTCGAGGCGTCGCTGCAGTCGACTGCCACCGAGACGCAGGCCGTGTTCGACTCGATGGCCGCGGACGCGACGGGGACGCCGCCGGCCGACGCGGGCGCCGCCACCGACTGGGACCAGGTCTACGCGCAGCGCCGCCTGCGCGAGCGGATCAGCGAACGGCGCGTCGAGCGTGAACGCGACCTCGGTCGCCGCCGGCCCAAGCGGCCCCTGCACAAGTAGGGCGCCGGGCGCAGCGCACACCGATGGCCCAGGAAGAGAGCTTCGTCTCGCACCTCGTCGAGCTGCGCGACCGCCTGATCCGGTCGCTGGCCGTCGTGCTGGTGCTGTTCGGCGTGTGCTTCTGGTTCTCCGGCGAGATCATGCGCTTCCTGTCGGAGCCGCTGTACCAGGCGCTGCCGCCGGGCACGAAACCGGTGTTCATCGACCAGGCCGGCGCCTTCTTCACGCTGACCAAGGTGTCGTTCCTCACGGCAGTGCTGCTGTCGCTGCCGTGGATCATGTACCAGGCGTGGGCATTCGTCGCGCCGGGGCTCTACGAGCACGAGAAGAAGTTCGCGTTCCCGCTGATCGTCTCGAGCATCTTCTTCCTCGTCGTCGGCATCGGGTTCGCGTACCTGTTCGTGCTGCCGGCCGCCTACAAGTTCTTCTTCGCGTTCGCGTCGCGCACCGGCGCCGACGTGATGCAGGACCTGCAGAAGTACTGGGACTTCACGCTGGCGATCTTCTTCGGCTTCGGACTCACCTTCGAGGTGCCGGTGGCCGAGATGCTGCTCGTCAAGCTCGGCATGGTCAGCACGCAGCAACTGCGGGAGGCGCGCCGCTACGTGATCGTCGGCGCCTTCGTCGTCGCGGCGGTGCTGACGCCGCCCGACGTGCTGAGCCAGTTCATGCTGGCCGTGCCGCTGCTGCTGCTCTACGAGCTCGGCATCTTCCTCGCGGGCTTTGTCAAGGCGCGCAGCCAGGCGCCGGAAGAGGCGGGCCCGGGCGCCGGGCCGGACGCTAAGCCCGGCGCCGCGCCGGACGCCGCGGGCGACCGGGGGCCGGACTGATCGCCGGCCGGCGAGTCGTCACTCGCGCGGCGTTCCCGGGCGCGGTCGCTTGCCGATCCGGATCGGCAGCTCGATCGTGGCGCCGTCGCGCAGGAAGCGGAACGTCACCGTCGCGCCGGGCTCGAGCCGGGCGATCTCGTTCAGCATCTGCGCCGAGTTCGCGACCGGCTTGCCGTCGACGTCGACGAGGATGTCGCCGACCCTGACGCCGGCCCGGTC
>JANJTK010000175.1 GCA_024711155.1 Burkholderiaceae bacterium | reverse complement strand
TGATCGAGTTGATCGTGTCGCCGCCGGCGTTGGCGAGGCCGATCACCTTGGCGCCGGAGGACTGGGCCTGGAGCAGGAAGGAGGAGAAGTCGGTGCCCGGGAACGGCGTGCGCACCGCGCCGACGACCTTGCCGCCATTCTTGGTGACGATGGCGCCGGTGTCGCGCTCGAGCGCATGGCCGAAGGCGTAGTCGGCGGTCATGAAGAACCAGCTGTCGCCGCCGGCCTTCACCATGGCGCCGCCCGTGCCCTGGGCCAGCGCATAGGTGTCATAGGTCCAGTGGATCGTGTTCGGCGAGCACGCCCTGCCGGTGAGGTCGGCGGTGGCGGCGCCGGTGACGAGGACCGCCTTGCCCTTGTCGCGCGTGATCTGGTTGATCGCGAGCGCGACCGACGAGGTCGGCACGTCGGCGATCGCATCGACGCCGTCGACGTCGTACCACTGCCGGGCGATGGTCGAGCCGACGTCGGGCCTGTTCTGGTGATCGGCGGGGACGATCTCCACCTTCAGGCCGGCCTTCGAGCTCTTCTGGAAGTCCTCGACCGCCATCTTCGCGGCGGCAACCGAGCCCGGTCCGCCGATGTCGGCGTACAGGCCGGACATGTCGTTCATGACGCCGATCTTCACGACGCCGCCGGAAATCTGGGCCTGCGCCGCCCCGCCGGCGAGCGCCATCGCGAGCGTCGCCGCCATCGTCGAGAGCCTGTGCTTCATGTCGATTCCTCCTGGTCTGTTCATGGACACTGCCGGACGGGCCGCCGCGCTCATACCCCGAGGTATTCGTGCAGCATGCCCATCTTCTCGTCGAGCCGCGCCGCGTCGAACTGCTCGACGATGCGGCCGTGCTCCATCACGTAGAAACGGTCGGCCAGCGGGGCCGCGAAGCGGAAGTTCTGCTCGACCATCACGATCGTGAAGCCCTTCTCGCGCAACATCCGGATCATCCGCGCCAGTGCCTGCACGATCACCGGCGCCAATCCCTCCGAGATCTCGTCGAGCAGCAGCAGCTTCGCCCCGGTGCGCAGGATGCGCGCCACCGCCAGCATCTGCTGCTCGCCGCCCGACAGCCGCGTGCCCTGGCTCGCGCGGCGCTCGCGCAGGTTCGGGAACATCGCGTAGATCTCGTCGAGTGCCATCCCGCCGGAGGCCACCTGTGGCGGCAGCAGCAGGTTCTCCTCGCACGACAGGCTGGCGAAGATGCCGCGCTCCTCGGGGCAGTAGCCGATGCCGAGGCGCGCGATTGCGTGCGGCGGCAGGCTCACCGCCTCGACGCCGTTGATCATGATCGAGCCGCTGCGCCGCCCGACCAGCCCGAGGATCGCCTTCAGCGTCGTGGTGCGCCCGGCGCCGTTGCGCCCGAGCAGCGTGACCACTTCGCCGCGGTTCACGGTCAGGTCGACCCCGTGCAGGATGTGCGATTCGCCGTAGAACGCGTGCAGGTCGGTGATGCGCAGGTACTCGACGCCGCTAGTGGCCATGCGCGCCCCCCAGCTCCGCGGTCGCGCTGCCCATGTAGGCCTCGAGCACCTGCGGGTCCTTCGAGACCACCTCGTAGGGCCCCTCGGCGATCACCTGCCCGCGCTGCAGCACGGTGATCGTGTCGGCGATGTCGGCGACGACGTTCATGTTGTGCTCGACCATCAGCACCGTCCGGTTCGCCGCCACCTTGCGGATCAGCTGCGTCACCCGCTCGACGTCCTCGTGCCCCATCCCCTGCGTCGGCTCGTCGAGCAGCATCAGCTCCGGCTCGGTGGCGAGTGTCGTCGCGATCTCGAGCGCGCGCTTGCGGCCGTACGGCAGCTCGCCGGTCACGTAGTCGGCGAACTCGCGCAGGCCGACGGTGTCGAGCAGTTCGAGCGCGCGCGCGTTCAGCGCGTCGAGCGCGGATTCCGGCTTCCAGAAGTGGAACGACGTGCCGAGCGCGCGCTGCAGCCCGATGCGCACGTTCTCGATCACCGTCAGGTTCGGGAAGGTCGCCGAGATCTGGAACGAGCGCACGATGCCGCGCCGCGCCACCTGCGCCGGCTTCTCGGCGGTGATGTCGTAGCCGTTGAACAGGATCCGGCCGCGGGTCGGGATCAGGAACTTCGTCAGCAGGTTGAAGACCGTGGTCTTGCCGGCGCCGTTGGGCCCGATCAGCGCGTGGATAGATCCGCGCCGCACCCGCAGGTTCACGTCGTCGACCGCGACGAAGCCCTTGAACTCCCTGACGAGCTGCCTGGTCTCGAGGATGCAGTCGGTGTCCGTCATCGCAGCGGAGCGGCCGGGCGGGATGCCGGTCTTCTTCCCCGGACGATGATTATGGAAAGCCGGCGAGTGAGCGGGAATAGGGGTAAGCGCGAGGGACCGGCGCGTGGCGCGGACGGCGGCTCGCGCCCCTCGGGGCCGGCACAGGCCGCCCCGGTCGGAGCCGGTTTCGGGTAGTCTTGTCTCCCCGTCCGGCACGCCCCCGAGCTTGGAAACCGTCCCCTTCTGGCTGCAACTGCTGGCGCTGGCGCTGCTGATGCTGCTGTCGGCGTTCTTCTCGATCGCCGAGACGGCGATGATGGCGCTCAACCGCTTCCGGCTGCGCCACCTGGTGCGCGAGGGCCGGCGCGGCGCACAGCGCACCGCCGGCCTGCTCGGTCGCACCGAGCGACTTCTCGGCACCATCCTGCTCGGCAACAACGTCGCCAACACCGCGCTGACGGCGCTCGTGACGGCGCTGGCGATCCGCTACTTCGGCGACGACGACTCGGTGATCCTCGCCGCGACGACGGTGGTCGCGCTGCTGCTGATCGTGTTCTGCGAGATCACGCCGAAGGTGATCGGCGCCACCTTCCCCGAGCGCATCGCGCTGCCGGCGAGCTATCCGCTGGACTTCCTGACGCGCCTGCTGTCGCCCGCGGTCTGGGCGGTCAACCTGATGGCCGGGTGGCTGACGCGCGCCGCCGGCGTACCGGCCACGGCGCGCCCGGAGGCGCCCAACGTCTCGCTGGAGGAGCTGCGCACGATCGTGCTCGAGGGCGGCGGCTTCATGCCTGCGAAGCACCGGTCGATCCTGCTGAACCTGCTCGACCTCGAGCGAATCGCGGTCGACGACGTGATGGTTCCGCGCCACCGGATCGAGGCGCTCGACCTCGCGGCCGACCCGCGCAGCGTCCGCGAGCAACTCGCCACCTGCTTCCACAACAAGCTGCCGGTCTACGAGGGCGAGATCAACCGGGTCGTCGGCATGCTCCACGTGCGGCGCGCGCTCGGCCTGCTGCAGGCCGAGTCCTTCGACGCCGCCGACCTGCGGGCGGTGCTGGCGGAGACGTATTTCGTCCCGAGCGGCACGCCGGTGTTCCGGCAGCTGCAGTTCTTCCAGGAGAACCGCCAGCGGATCGCGCTGGTCGTCGACGAGTACGGCGAGGTGCTGGGGCTGGTGACGCTCGAGGACATCGTCGAGGAGATCATCGGCGAGTTCACGACCACCACCCCGGGCGGCGACGCCGGCCTGCAGTGGGTCGACGACGAGGTCACCGTCGACGGCGGAGCGCTGCTGCGCGAGCTCAACCGCCGCCTCGGGACCGACTTCCCGCTGGACGGCCCGCGCACCCTCAACGGGCTGCTGGTGGAGACGCTGCGCGAGCTGCCCGAGGCGAGCGTCAGCCTCCGGGTCGGTTCGCTGGTGGTCGAGATCCAGCAGATCGAGGACCGCATGATCCGCAGCGTTCGCCTGCGCCGCGAGCCGGCGGAGAGCGCCCGCAGCGCGCCCGGCGACGAGCCGGGACCGGATCCGGAGAACCGGACCGTCTCCTGAGCGCCGCACGGCCGCTGCCGTTCGTCGGCGGCATCCCCGCCGCTCGTCCCGCGCCGCTCACCGAGGCCTTCGGTACGGGGCGCATGATTGCGCCAGAGGCAGTCACGCAGGCCCCAACCGAACCCACTCCAGACAGGCGCCATGGCAACGATGACCCAGGCGACGCGCCCCGCGGCCCAGCCGACCGCGCTGGCCGGCCTCGCGCGAGCGCTCGTGCAGCACCAGATGTTGCGGCTCGACCAGGCCACCGCGATTCAGCGCAAGGCCGACTCGAGCGAGACCGCGTTCATCGACGAACTGATCGCCGGCGGCCACATGCAGGCCCGCCAGCTGGCGAAGTTCGCCTCCGAGATCTTCGGGCACCCGATGCTCGATCTGGCGGCGATCGACCCCGCGACGCTGCCCGCCGACGCGCTCGACCGCAGGCTCGCCACCGAGGGTCGCGTCGTCCCGCTCGCCAGGCGGGGCGGCCGGATCTCGATCGCGCTGTCGGACCCGACCGACCTGCGCCTGCTCGACCGCCTGCGTTTTTCCGCGCAGGCGAGCGTCGACCCGATCATCGTCGAGCACGACAAGCTGACGAGGCTCGTCGACAAGCTCGGCCAGACCACGGCCGAGAAGCTCAGCGACCTGGTCGACGAGTCGTTCGACGTCGACGTGACCTCGGGCGATCCGGCGCCGCAGGCCGACACCAGCGACGTCGACGACGCGCCGGTGGTGCGCTTCCTGCAGAAGATCCTGATCGACGCGATCCAGGCCGGGGCGTCGGACGTGCACTTCGAGCCCTACGAGAAGTACTACCGGATCCGCTTCCGCGTCGACGGCGAACTGCGCGAGATCGCGCAGCCGCCGCTCGCGATCAAGGACAAGCTCGCGTCGCGGATCAAGGTCATTTCGCGGCTCGACATCGCCGAGAAGCGCGTGCCGCAGGACGGCCGCATGAAGATCGTGCTGTCGCAGCAGCGCGCAATCGACCTGCGCGTCTCGACGCTGCCGACGCTGTTCGGCGAGAAGATCGTGATGCGGATCCTGGACTCGTCGGTGGCGCGCCTCGGCATCGACGTGCTCGGCTACGAGCCGGACCAGAAGCAGCTGCTCCTCGACGCCGTCCGGCGTCCGTACGGCATGGTGCTGGTGACCGGCCCGACGGGCTCGGGCAAGACGGTCTCGCTGTACAGCTGCCTGAACATCCTGAACCAGCCGGGCGTCAACATCTC
>JANJTK010000276.1 GCA_024711155.1 Burkholderiaceae bacterium | reverse complement strand
CGGCGGCTTCGAGATCGCCGCCCTGTCTGCAGGCGGCGTGATCGAACTGGCACGTGCGGTCTGGCAGGGGCGGGTCAGCAACGGCTACGCGTTGTGCCGCCCGCCCGGACATCACGCGGAGGCGGAAACCGGGCGTGGCTTCCGCATTTTCGGTAATGCTGTGATTGCAATCAAACGCCTGCAGAACGAGTTCGGCGTCGAGCGCATTGCGACCTTCGTCTGGGACGTCCACCATGGGAACGGGACCCAGAAGGCGTTCTACGGCGATCCCGGGGTGCTGACGATGTCTATCCATCAGGATCGCTACTACCCACCAGACATGGGCATGACGTCTGAGAATGGCGAAGGCGCCGGGCAGGGGTTCAACATCAACATTCCGCTGCCTCCTGGATCCGGGCACGGGGCCTATCTCTCGGCGCTGGAGCGGGTGGTGGTGCCTGCGCTCGAACGCTATCGCCCGCAACTCATAGTCGTGCCCTCGGGCTTCGACGCCAACGCGATGGATCCGCTTGGCCGTATGCTGCTGCACAGCGAGACCTACCGCGAGATGACCCGGCTACTTATGGCTGCGGCGGCCTCGATCTGCGACGGGAAGCTGGTGATGTGCCACGAGGGCGGATACTCCACCGCCTACGTCCCGTTCTGCGGATTGGCGGTACTCGAAGAACTTTCTGGCATCCGCACCGCGGTCGAGGACCCCTTCCTTGGCTTCTTCCAGGGAATGCCGGGCCAATTGCTGGAATCCCATCAGACGACGGCCATCGACGCTGCGGCGGCACTCGTGCAGGCCATCCCGATGTAGAGGTCGGATTCCCTACGGTGCCGAGCAGCGGCCGCCCGTCTCCCGGTCGCTTAACACTGTCATGGTGGGGATTGGGTGACGCCAGCAATTTGGCGTCACCCTTTTTTCGATCGCGGATCCGTGTCGAGCAGCCCGCGAGCAGGCACTACGACATCCTGGGGGGGAAACTCCTGCGCCTCGGCAATTGCACTTGCGACGGACACAGATAGAGAAGGCAAGTTCAGTCGGAAGGGGGCAGACGAGTTCGCGCAGGCTGTTCGGCTGGTTTGGGAATGGAGCCGCCGCTTGAACGGCAGCCATGTCGGATGGGCGACCGGCAGGTCATGGCCG
>JANJTK010000143.1 GCA_024711155.1 Burkholderiaceae bacterium | reverse complement strand
CCGACGAGCTGCCGCACCGCTACGCGAAGTTCGTGAACCGCGTCGCTGCGCACAAGCCCGCCGGCATGACGCTGGCGATCCACCTGTGCCGCGGCAACTACCGCAGCACCTGGGCTGCGCAGGGCGGCTACGAACCGGTGGCGCAGGCGCTGCTGTCGGAGATGGACGTCGACGCCCACTTCCTCGAGTACGACGACGCGCGCTCGGGGGACTTCCGGCCGCTGCGCCACCTGCCCAGGGGCAAGTTCGTCGTGCTCGGGCTGGTGACGACCAAGCTCGCGCGCCTGGAGACGAAGGACGAACTGAAGCGGCGCATCGACGAGGCGGCGCGCTACGCCCCGCTCGAGCAGCTGTGCCTGTCGCCGCAGTGCGGCTTCTCGTCGACCGTGCACGGCAACGAGATCGCCGTCGAGGCGCAGCGCGCCAAGCTCGCGCTGGTGGTCGAGACCGCGCGCGAGGTCTGGGGCGACGCCTGAGGGCAGCGGCGACGCCCGGGCGCCCGGCTCAGTGCCGCACGCAGACCTTGCCGAACTGCGTGCCGCTCGCCAGGTGCGCGAACGCCGCCGGCAGCTCGTCGAACGCGAAGACGCGGTCGACGACCGGCGCGACGCGGTGCTGCTCGATCGCTGCGCACATCTGCTCGAAGTCGTCGCGGCTGCCCACGGTGACCCCCTGCAGCCGCACCTGGCGCGTCACGACGTGGCCGAGCGTGCCCTGCAGCGCGCCGCCCGAGAGCACGCCGATCATCGAGATGGTGCCGCCGACGCGGATGCAGCGCAGCGACTGCGGCAGCGTCTTCTCGCCGCCGAGCTCGACGATGTGGTCGAAGCCGCGCCCGCCGGTGATGTCGCGCGCGGCGCGCGCCCACTCGGGGTTGCGCGCGTAGTTGAGCGTCGCGTCGGCGCCCATGGCGGCGAGCCGCGCGATCTTCTCGTCGCTCGACGAGATCACCGTCACGTGCGCGCCGGCGAGCCTGGCGAACTGCAGCGCAAAGAGCGCCACGCCGCCCGAGCCCTGCACCAGCACGTGGTCCCCGGGGCGCGTCGTCGCGAGCACGGCGAGCGCGCGCCACGCGGTGAGGCCTGCGCACGGCAGGCACGCGGCCTGCGCGTCGGTGAGCGCAGCCGGCACGCGCGCGATGCCGTCCTGCGGCAGCACCATGAACTCGCTCATCGTGCCGTCGAGCGGTCCTCCGAGCGACTGCGTCAGGCGCGCGATGTCCGGCTCGCCGCCGATCCACGACGGAAAGAACATCGGGCACACGCGCTCGCCGACCGCGACCCGCGTGACCCCGTCGCCGACCGCGACCACCTCGCCGACGCCGTCCGACAGCGGCACCAGCGGCAGCGTCCCGGTCTGGCCGCCGTAGCCGCGCTGCGCGACGACGAGGTCGCGGTAGTTCAGCGACGACGCCTTCATCCGCAGCAGCACCTGCCCGGCGGCGGGCGCCGGGTCCGGACAGGTGGCCAGTCGCAGGTTGGCGAGGCCCCAGTCGCCTTCGATCCGGTAGACGCGCACGATCGGTTTCCTTGCATGGTTTCGATTGCCGGACTTTAGCGCGTCGCCGGCGCGGGGCGGGAGGCCGGGAGCAGGCACGGAGGGGTTTGACATTGCCGGGCGGCGGCCAATAAGATCGATTTGCGATACAGCTTTGGAATCCCGCACCTGCGCGTCGCGCCGGCGCCGCGCCGGTGGCCGCAACGAAGGACGAGAGCGCCCGGCATGCGGCTGACCCTGATGACCGACTACGCGCTGCGGCTGCTGATGTACGTGGCGCAGCGTCCCGGACGGCTGTGCACCATCGCCGAGGTGGCGCGCGCGCATGGAATCTCCGAGACGCACCTGATGAAGGTGACGCACCGGCTCGGCGTGCACGGCTGGATCGAGACCGTGCGCGGCAAGGGCGGCGGCATGCGGCTCGCGCTCGCGCCGGCCGAGATCCGGCTCGGCGCGGTGGTGCGCACGATGGAGCCGGACTTCGAACTCGCCGAATGCTTCGGCAACGACAGCGCCTGCCTGCTGACCGGCAGCTGCCGCCTCGCCGGCGTCCTCGACGAGGCGCTGCAGGCGTTCCTGCAGCGCTTCGACGCGCACACGCTGGCCGACCTGCTGCCGCCTGCTACCTGCGCCCGGCCGCGAGGCGCTGCTGTCGATACGCCTCGTACGGGCGCTGGCGGTGCTCGCCAGCGACGACGTAGTCGGCCAGCCACATGAACTCGGTCGCGTTGCGCGTCGGGCCGAAGTGGCGCAGCAGCTCCTTGCCGTCGAGGCCGATCACCGAGAACGTCGGCGTGCCGCGCACCCGCGCGACCTCGCGCGCGAACTCCTTGCTGCGCATCGCGCGGCCGTCGAGCGCGACCACCTCGCTGTCGCCGTTGAAGTCGATGTGCAGCACGCGGAAGTGACGCCGGAAGTGCTCCTGCACTTCCGGCCGGCTCAGGATCGTCGCCTTCATCCGGATGCACGGCGGGCAGTCCTCGGCCGCGTACATCACGAACAGGCCGAGCTTGCCCTGCGCGCGCGCGAGCTGCATCTCCTCCGGCAGGTCGCCGAAGCTGAGCTCGAAGAAGTGGACGTGGGCCGGGCGGTCCTGGCTCGCCTGCGCCGGCCAGGGAAGCGCCAACCCCGGCAACAGCGCCAGCCACAGCGCCAGGACGTGCAGGACCTTCAGGGGCTTCATGCAACCTCCGATGCCGGCGGCGTGCGCGCGGCCATCGGGAAGCATTCTACGCCGCGCGCGGGCATGGGCGGATTTCGATCGATGCACTATAGTCCGCGACGAAGGCGCCCGACAGGCGCGCGTTCGGTATCGAAGGAGGAGTTGCGCAAGCCATGGAATTCGACATTCACGCGAAGGTGCTGCTGTCGGTGTTCGTCGTCGCGCTGGTGATGGGGGCGACGATGGCGAAGACCAACTTCTGCACCATGGGAGCGGTCTCCGACCTGGTGAACTTCGGCGACGGCAACCGGATGCGCGCCTGGCTGCTGGCCGGCGCCGTCGCGGCGGGTGGCGTGCTCGTGCTCGAACTGGCCGGCGTCGTGCAACTGCCCGAGAACACCCTGCCGCCATACCGCACGGCGCAGTTCGCGTGGCTGCGCTACCTGCTCGGCGGCTTTCTGTTCGGTGTCGGGATGACGCTGGGCAGCGGCTGCGGCACCCGGACGCTGATCCGCGTCGGGTCGGGCAACGCCAAGTCGCTGGTCGTCGCGGCGGCGATCGCCGTCGTCGGCTATGCGTTCTACGCGACCGAGTTCTTCAACGTCGCGGTGATGAGCTGGCTCGCGCCGACGATCGTCGACCTCGGGCGCTTCGGCATCGCGGGCCAGAACGTCGACGCGGTCGTGGCCGGCGCGACCGGCCTCGACCCGAAGGTCGCACGCCCGCTGGTCGGTGGCGTCGTGGTGCTCGCGTTAGCGTGGCTTGTGCTGCGCAGCGGCGAATTCCGCGCGAGCCGCCACAACGTGGCGGCCGGCGTCGTGCTCGGGCTGGCGGTGCTCGCCGGCTGGTTCATCACCGGCGGGCCGTTCGCCGAGGCGTGGAACGAATACGCGATGTTCGCCGACCAGCGCCCGAGCCGCGTCGGGGTGCAGTCGTTCACGTTCATCACGCCGATCGCCGATGCGGCGCGCTACCTGTTCGAGCCGACGCGCACGAGCCAGCTCAACTTCGGGATCATGG
>JANJTK010000136.1 GCA_024711155.1 Burkholderiaceae bacterium | reverse complement strand
GACGATGGTGTGCCGTCGGGTGAGCGCGAACGGGTGAGACAGACGGTGACCAAGAATCTGGCGCACTCATTTGATCGAATCGTTCTACTCGATCCAGCGGGCAGCAATGAGCCATTTGTCCTGTGAAGAGGTGAGGACCCGGTCTAACTGGTCGTTCCAACGGACATTTGACCCGGACGCCGTCTTGCTGCCGCAAGACGCCGCCCGCGTCAAATGCCGCTGAACTCAGACGTTAGATCGGCCACACTCTCGGCGGGTATTTGCCAGTCGATAACAATTTTGTTATCGTTGCGCCGATGGACTACATCATCGAGTACTACAGCGAGGCTGTTCAGGAAGAGATCTTGAGCCTGCCTGACTCGCTCGCCGCTCGATACGTAATTCTCACGCGACGCATCACCGCTGTCGGACCGAATTTGGGAAGCCCACACACCGAGGCGTTCGGTGACGGGCTCTTCGAACTTCGACTGAAGGGCCAAGAGGGCATTGCCAGGGTGTTCTTCTGTGCATTGATCGGGCGCCGAGTGATGATGCTGCATTCGTTCGTGAAGAAGACCCAGAAGACGCCATCGAGACAACTCGAGGTGGCACGAAAGCGCATGAAGGAGGTCAAACATGCGGACTCATGACCAGGTCGTCACCAAGCTGATGCGGCGCCCCGGGGTACGGAAGGAAGTCGAACGCATTGAGCGAGACGAAGGAGCGCTCCTGGACCTGCTGCTGAAGGCGAGGCACGAAGCTGGTCTCACTCAAGCGCAAGTCGCAGAGCGCATGGGAACGTTGCCGCCCGCTGTCGCGCGCCTGGAAAGAGCGCTCGCCACCGGGAAGCATTCCCCATCACTGGCGACGCTGCGCAAGTACGCTCACGCTGTGGGGAAGAAGATCGTTCTGGAGCTTGCGTAGTCGGCGAACTCGCATCTAACTTGGCGGTGCAGCGGACAGCATTTGGCTGCCGCTGACCTCTACGTTAGACGGCAGGAGGCCGAATGACCGTCTGGCAGGTACAACTCGAAGGCGATGTTCGCGACCTCAGATTCCTTGCAGAGGTCTTCGCGACAGGGCCACGCAAAGTGCTTCGCGACCAGAAGGGTCCAGGATACCTCTACGAATCGGATTCGTTTCATGCGTGTTCTACTTCTCTGGAAGTCGAACCGCTTGATCTGTTGTATCCATTTGACTACAATGAGGCGATGTTCACTGTCCAGCAGACCGAAGAGTTCGTCGCGTGGCTTGACTCATTGAAGGATAAGCGTGCCCAGGTCCGCATCGCGGCCCGCCTACGGCAGGCGGAAGCTGGCAGCCTCGGAGACTGGCACACCCGTCGAAGGCGAGGTTTCCGAGATGAGGGTGCATTACAGCCCCGGATATCGGCTGTACTTCGTGCGCCGTGGGCGAGTTCTCGTCGTGATGCTCAACGCAGGGTATAAGTCCACGCAGAGGCGCGACATCCGTCGCGCGCTGAGGCTGGCCTCTGAACTTGGAGACGATCTATGACCAAGACCAAAGCACCACTCAGACTTGTTGCCTTTGACGCAGCGCGATATCTCGACGACGACGAGGCAATCGCTGAGTACATGACCGCTGTGCTTGAGGCCAACGATCCAGACCTGCTGCTGCTCGCCCTTAGCGATGTCGCACGTGCCAAGGGCATGGCACAGGTTGCCAAGGATGCCGGCTTGGGTCGGGAAAGTCTCTACAAAGCGCTCGCGCCGGGCGCAAAGCCACGCTTTGAAACGGTTATGAAGGTCGCGCGCGCACTGGGTGTCAAGTTCACGGCTCAACCAGCCTGAGCGGCAAGCGAGCAAGGTGCTGCCTAACCCCTCGTTCAAGCGGAGCGCGGGCCCTGGCGCCAGCAATTGAACGCGATATCACATTGTGATAGCATCACCGCGTGAAGTCTAAGCACAAGAAGACGCTCGCCGCCGTCTTCGCGCGACCAACCTCGCCGTCGATCCTTTTTTCAGACATTGAGTCTCTGGTCAAGGCGCTCGGCGGCGGCGTTCACGAGCGGGAAGGGTCCAGGGTCAAGATGGTGCTCGACGGTCACGAATGGCGCTGCCATCGTCCCCACCCGGGCAAGGAAGCCAAGCGGTACCAGGTCGAAGAAGCGCGCGATCTTCTCGAGCGCGCAGGAATCAAACCATGAACACGATGACTTCTCGAGGCTACACCGCGCGGGTCGAGTACGACGAACGCGACGATATCTTTGTTGGTCGGGTACTCGGACTTCGCAGCATCATCAGCTTTCACGGGAAGACTGTCGCTGAGCTGAGGCGTGAGTTCACAGCAGCGATCAAGGACTATCTTGCTGATTGCGAAGAGCAAGGCATTTCTCCCGAGAAGCCTGCCTCGGGCAAGTTGCTGCTGCGCGTGCCGCCCGAGGTGCACAGTCGCGCGCTGATAAAGGCGCAGGCAATGGGCAAGAGCCTGAATCAGTGGGCTACCGAAGCACTTGAGCACGCGGTGCGAGCTGATGGCTAACCGCTCCATCGAGCGGACAGTCAACCGGCTACTCCGGTTAATTGCCGCTCATGTCGAACGTCAGGCGCTCAGTAGTGGTAGCGAAGTTGCGCAATGAACAGAGCGTCGCCGTCCACTTTGTAGACCATTCGGTGCTCATCATTGATGCGCCGTGACCAGTACCCGGCCAATGCGTGCTTTAGCCCCTCGGGCTTGCCGGTCCCTTCAAACGGAGTGCGGGTCGTTTCCTTGATCAGTGCATTGATGCGCTTCAGTATCTTCTTGTCGGTTTCCTGCCAGTGGAGGTAGTCCTCCCAGGCTTGCTCCGCAAAGACCAACTTCATTCGGCAAGTCTCCGCTCCTTGCCTTGGCCGCCTTCAAGGCTGGCAATGGCTTCAAGAAGGCGTTTGGCGTTCTTGGGCGCGCGAAGCAGGTAGGCGGTTTCTTCCAGGGCCTTGAAGTCCTCGAGGGACATCATCACCACGGACTGCTGTCCGTTACGGGTAATAATCAGCGTCTCATGGTCATCGCACACCCGGTCCATGGTGTGGGCCAGGTTGGCGCGAGCGGCGGTATAGGTAATGGCGTCCATAGCGGGGCTCCGAATATGTACGCGATACTGTACATGTCCGAGGCGGGGGTGTCCAGTGGGCCTACCGGGAAGCGGGAGCGCCTGACCATTCGTTCGAGCGGACGGCCCTGACGGGCCGCCGCTCATGTCGAACGTTAGAGCACATGAGCCATACGCGTGTATGGCGATGGCGCCATATCAGTGCATTGATGCGCTTCAGTATCTTCTTGTCGGTTTCCTGCCAGTGGAGGTAGTCCTCCCAGGCTTGCTCCGCAAAGAACCCGAGCGCTACGCCGCTTGCACGCGTGAATACCTGGGCTGGGGCGTGTTCGCGCTGATGATGCGGTGATCGCGCGCGCCGGCGGAAACTAGAGTTCAGTGTACTTGCGGCTCGTCCCGCGCGCCCGATCGGGTGGGTACTTCGCCGCATTGGCCCGCATCTTGAGCCGTGCCGCCGCGGCGAGGTCGACGCCCAGCTGGTCGGCGAGCCGCACCAGATAGAGCAGCACGTCGGCCATTTCCTCGCTGACCTGCGCGAGCTTCTCCGGCGACAGCCGGCGCGACTGCTCCTCGCCCATCCACTGGAAGTGCTCCAGCAGCTCCGCAGCCTCGACGCTCAACGCCATCGCAAGGTTCTTGGGCGCGTGGAACTGCCCCCAGTCGCGCTCGTCGGCGAAGCGGCGCAGCGCCAGCGCGAGTTCGCGCAGGGGATCGGCGAGGTCGGACCGGTCGGCGTTCATCGGCATGGCTTCGTCAGGGGCAGGGCCGTCCCCATGACGACCCGTATACCACCGATAATGCACCAGTGGCGCACCACAACAGGAGTCGCACCGTGAACACTCCGACCGCCCTGGCCCTCACCGGCTTCATCGCGTGGACGCTTGCGCTGCTCGTGCTGATGGAAGCCATTCGCTCGAAGATGGTCCTGACGCGCGAACAGCCGGCCAACGGCTTCGTGCCCGACAATGCCAACCTGTCGCCGTTCATGCAGCGACTCGCGCGGGCCCACGCGAACTGCCTCGAAGGACTGCCGGTCTTCGGCGGGCTGATGCTGGTTGCGCTCGTCACGCAACGCACGGCGGTGACCGATCCGCTCGCGTTGACGCTGCTCGGCGCACGCATCGTCCAGTCGTGCACCCATCTCGCCACCGTGAGTCCGACTGGCGCAACCTTGCGCTTCACGGCGTTCGCCGTGCAGATGGTCATCTCGATCCTGTGGTCGTACCGCCTGCTGGCGGAGCGCGGCGCCGCACTGGCGGCGCACGGGTGATGCCACGCGGCGAGGCCGTCGCCCGGTTCCCTCGCCGGCGCGACCGGCGTATCGTGATCACGCCAGTCATCTCGCAGACCGCGACCGCGCCGACGGTCCGCCAAGCGTTCCGCCGGCCGCGCGCCGCACCCGGGCGGAGGAACGCGCCATGCAGCCGACGAGCGACGCCAGCGTCACCACGGGCCTTGGCGAGGCCGTGCAGGCCCTGCTGCCGGCGCTCGAGCGCTTCATCCGCTTCGACGACCGCGACCTCGCCGCGCTCGAGCACGCGCGCTGGCGCGCCGCGCTCGACCAGCCGCTGCCCGAGCGCGGCGCCGGCGCCGAGGCGACATTGCGCGTCCTTGCCGAGGTCGTCATCCCGCACGGCTTGCGCACCGGATCGCCGGGATTCGCCGGCTGGGTGACGACGATGCCGACGGTGGTGCCCGCCGCCGCCGGCTTCGCCGCAAGCATCGCCGCGGCGCAGCGCTTCTGGCGCCATTCGGGCAACTTCCTCGAGCACGTCGCGCTGGGCTGGCTCGCGCAACTGCTGGGCTTGCCGGCGTCGTGCCAGGGCACCTTCAACAGCGGCGGCTCGTCGGCGAACCTGATCGCGCTCGGCGCCGCGCGCCAGTGGGCCTGCGAGCAGCGCGGCATCGACGCGTCGCGCGAAGGAGTCGGCGCGCTGCAGCGGCCGCGCATCTACGCGTCGAACCAGGTGCACCACGTCGTGCACCGCGCCGCGGGCGTGCTCGGACTGGGCCGCAGCGCGGTCGTCGCGCTGCCGACCGATCGCGGCTTCCGGCTCGACGTCGGCGCGCTGCGCGAGCGCCTGCGCCGCGATGCGGCTGCGGGCTGCACGCCGGTGGCGGTCGTGGCGAGCGCCGGCACCGTGAACACCGGGGCGGTCGATCCGATTCGCGAGGTGCTGCAGGCCTGTCGCGACGAGGGGGTCTGGCTGCACGTCGACGGAGCCTACGGCGGCTTCGGCGTGCTCGATCCGGAGGTCGAGCCGCTGTTCGACGGCCTGCGCGAAGCGGATTCGGTCGCGGTCGATCCGCACAAGTGGCTCGCGGTGCCGCTCGGTTGCGGCGCGACTTTCGTGCGCGACGCGAGCCTGCTCGGGCGCGCATTCACGCTCGAACCCGCGGAATACCTCGAGGGCTCGGCGCGCCACGTCGAAGAACTCGGCTCGCAGTTCGACGACCTCGGCCACCCGTTCCACGACTTCAACGTCGAGCAGTCAGCGCGTTCGCGCGGCGTCACGGTCTGGGCAGCGCTGCAGGAAATCGGGCGCGACGGGATGCGCGCGCGCATCGTGCGCCACGACGGCTTCGCGCGCCGCCTCGAGGGGCTCGTGCGCGCGTCGCCGGTGCTCGAACTGCTGGCCCCGGTCACGCTGTCGATCTGCTGCTTCCGCTACGTGCCGCAGGGGCTCGCACCAGGACCCGGGCGGGAGCAGGCGCTGCGCGCGCTGAACCAGGAGATCGTGAGGCGGCTGCACGCAGAGCATCATCACGTGCCGTCGAGCACCGAGCTCGACGGCACGTTCGCGATCCGGCCGTGCTACATCAATCCGCGCACCACCGCGGCCGACATCGACGACCTGGCGCAGGCGGTCGAGCGCATCGGCGCGCAGGCGTGGCGCGAGACGGTCGGCACCGCCGGCGCCTGGTGACCACTGCCGCCCGCGGCCACGGGTGTCAGAGGTACCGGGACACTTCGATCAGGTTGCCGTCGGGGTCGCGGAAATACACCGACACGATCGGCCCCGTGGCCCCGGTTCTCGCGACGGGGCCCTCGAGCACCGGGACTCCGGCCGCCGCCGAATGTGACGACCTCCATACCCAGCACGCGCGAGTTGAAGCGGCACGTCGCCTCGACGTCGGCGACGGTCAGCACGATGTGATCGATGCGGGAGATCTTCATGTCAGCGGTCGCGCGAAACGCAGTCGCCGAATTCGAAGCCGGCATGCATCCGGCACGCGTGCTTCGGCGGGCAGTCCGAATCCTGGCGGCACATCGCACCCCAGCCGCAGACCGCCGGCACGGCCGCCTGCCGCACGCTGCCGCCCGGCGCGGTGACGGCCATTTCGATCGAACCCGCGAAACGCCGCGCCGTCGGATGCGCCAGCAGGGCCTGGTGGTGCCGCACGCGCTGCATCTTGTAGCGATGCTGCGCCTCGAACGTCCAGTCGAAGGCGCAACGCGTGATCTCGCCGCTGTTGCGCATCAGCGCGACCTGCAGCCAGTGCCGGCCCGACGGCAGGCTGACGGAATACGCATACGGCCAATCGCTTCGACCCTCCTCGCGTCGGCCGTCGACCGACACGATGTGCAGTTCCTCGTCATAGAGGACCCGGTAGTGCCAATACCCCTCGACCAGGGCGCGCTCGCTCTCGGGCAGCGCGCGATCGCCATGCGTCTCGAGCATCACGCACGCCGGCAAGAGCGCGAGCGCCGACGCGGCCGCCAGCGCGCGCGCGATGCGCGCTCGTGGCGTCACCCGAGAAGATGCACCCTTGCCAACCCCGGCCATCGCTCGCTCCCTTCCGGATCTGGCGCGAAACAGGCGCCATGACGCCCCCGACGCCAGCGTCATCATAAGGCCGGCGCCCGAGCGGCGAGTTCGGATAAAGTGTCGCCGACTCCCCTTCCCCGCCCGATCGATGACCACGCCGCCCCCGACCCGCAAGACCTTCCTCGGCCTGCCGAGGATTCCCGCGCGCTACGCGCCGTTCGTGATGCAGTTGCTGCTGTCGCTGCTGATGACCTTTGTCGTGTCGCTGATCAGCACGCTGCGCGCGCTCGGGCCGTCGCCGGACTTCGTCCGTCTCTGGTTCGGAGCCTGGGGCCTGTCGTGGCTGGTCGGCTTCCCGACGCTGGTGGTCGTGATGCCGATCGTGCGCCGCATGACCGCGGCGCTGACCGAGGCGCCGTGAGCCCGGGGCACCTGTTCGAGATGACCGGAACGGACCCGATTCTTCAATCGAGGAGGCGCGCACCATGAGGGATGGGCAACGCAACATCGTCGCCGGATCGCTGGTGATTTCCGCGGCACGCGCGCGAATCCTGATGGCCGCGGTCGGCATCGGCTTCGGGCTGATGACGCTCGTCGCCGGCACGCGCGTGCTCGGCGGCGCCGATCCCGGCTACGTCGTGTTTCGTCCGCTGCTGCTCTTCAACACGGCAATGGGCGTGGCGTACGTCGCGGCCGGGATCGCCATGCTGCGCAGCCTCGTCCAGGGCAAGCGCGCCGCCGGCGCGATCTTCGCGCTCAACCTGGTCGCGCTGGCGACGATCGCGGCCGTCTTCGCATCGGGCAGCGCCGTGGCCGGCGCGAGCCTCGGGGCGATGACGCTGCGCACCCTCGTCTGGTTCGCGCTGTTCGCCGGCATGGCACGCCTCGCCGCGCCGAAGCGCCCGCGCTGAGCGCGCGCCGCGCCTACCCCTGCGCCGCGAAGTCGCCCGGTTCGAGCAGCCGCGACACCAGCCAGCCCGCCACCAGCCCCCAGAACGCCGCGCCGACGTTGAACACCGCGATGTCGGAGACGGTGACGACGAAAGTGACGAGCGCGCCGAGCGTGAAGCGGCCGGCGAACGCGGTGACGAACGCGCCCTGCAGCACGCGCAGCATCGCCAGGCCCGCCAGCGTGGCGATGAACGCGGGCGGCGTGGCGAGCATCAGCCGCGTGAAGAACGGCGACAGCAGCCCGAACGCGAGCGCAAGCAGGCCGACGACGATGCCCCCCGTGTAGTGCCGCGCGCGCTCGCCCGACGACGAGATGATCGCGTTGGTGGGACCGGTGAGGCAGGTCGACACCGTGCCGACGAAGGCGGTCACGATCGAGCCGATCCCGCACGCGACGGTGACGGCGTTGATCGGCGCCTCGTGCCCGACCGCCTTCAGCACCGCCACGCCCTGCCCGTTCTGCACCACCAGCACGGTGATGACGAGCGGCACCACCAGCTCGACCATCGCCTGCAGCGACCACGCCGGCAGATACAGGGTCGGGCGCGCCAGCACGGCGGCCGACGACAGCTCGGGGACGAAGCGGCCCGACAGCGCGACCGCTGCGGCGCCGACCAGCAGCGCGCCCAGCGTCGGCGGCAGGCGCCGCCCGGCCGCCGGCCACGCGCTGAGCAGCAGGAACGCGATCACCATCGGCGCCGCAATGGCCACGTCCTCGTGCAGCGAGCGCACGACGTCGACGCCGAAGCGCAGGAACACGCCCGCCACCATCCCCATCACGATCGGCATCGGCACCGCGGCCATCGCCCGCCGCACCCAGCCGCTCAGGCCCAGCAGCAGCATCGCGAGGCCTGTCGCGACGAAGGCGCCGATCACCTCCGGGAAGCTCAGGTGGCCGAGCGCCGGCCCGACCAGCACGGTGCCCGGGATCGTCCAGAAGAAGACCAGCGGCTGCCGGTACAACCAGCAGAACAGCAGCGTGACGAGGCCGTTGAGGAAGAAGGCGCCGAAGATCCACGACGCGAGGTCGGCCTCCGAGAGCCCGCCGCGCGTGCCGACCGCGAGGATCACCGCCACCGGCCCGGTCGACGCGAAGATGAAGCCGATCAGCGCGTTGACGGTGTAGACGCCGCCGCTGTCGCGCAGCAGGTCGCGCCAACGCGTCGGCGGGCGGGGCGGGGATTCGAGCGGCATCGCCGCGCGATCTTACGCGATGGCGGGGGCGTTGACGACGGCGCACGCGGGCGCAGCACGCATCACAGCGGCCACACCACCAGCAGCAGCGGCACGCTGATCGCCACCACCAGGATCTCCAGCGGCAGACCGAGCTTCCAGTAGTCGCCGAAACGGAAGCCCCCGGGCCCGAGGATCAGCGTGTTGTTCTGATGGCCGATCGGCGTGAGGAACGCGCACGACGCGCCGATCGCGACCGCCATCAGGAACGAATCGGCGCTGACGCCGAGCGCCGCGGCCGCGCCGATCGCGATCGGGCACATCACGGCGGCGGTGGCGGCGTTGTTCATCACGTCCGACAGGAACATCGTGACGACGAGCACCAGCGCCAGCGCCCACACCGCTTCCCCGCGCGCCACGCCTTCGAGCAGCCAGCGTGCGATCAGATCGGCGGCGCCGGACGACTCCATCGCGCCCGCGACCGGCATCAGCGCCGCGAGCAGCACGATCACCGGCCAGTCGATCGCCTCGTAGACCGCGCGCGGCGGCACCGTGCGCAACGCCATCGACGCGAGCACGCCGGCCGCGAACGAAACCGCCGCCGGCAGCAGGCCGAATGCCGCGCCGGCGACGGCGAGCAGCATCACGAGTCCCGCCTGCCAGGCCTTGCGCCGGCTCGGGATGCGCAGTTCGCGCTCGGCCAGCGGCACGCAACCATTGTCGGCGGCGAACTGCGCGATCGCCTCCGGCGCACCCTGGACCAGCAGCAGGTCACCCGAGCGAATCGCGACGGTGCGCAGCCGCTGCAGCGAGCGCTGGCCATGGCGCGACAGCGCGAGCAGGTTCAGCCCGTAGCGCGTGCGCAGCAGGATGTCGCTGGCCGAACGGCCGGCGAGCGTCGAACCCGGCAGCACCGCGAGCTCCATCAGCGCAACCTCACCGCTCGCGTCGGGCTTGTCGTCCTCGCCCGTCGCGCCGGGCTGGTCGCCGTCGCCCGCCGCCTCGGCTGCTTCGTCGTGCCCGCCTTCCTGCGGCGCCTGGTCCGCACGTGCGGAATCCGCGCCGGCAGCGCCCTGCTCGTCGGCCTTCGGCTTGACCGATTCCTCCAGCTTCAAGCCCAGGCCCGAAAGCACCTCGGCCAGCACTTCGGCGCCGGCCTCGATCACGAGGATGTCGCCGGCGCGCAGCTTGCGTCCCGGCGACGGCGCGACGACGCGCACTTCGTTGCGCACCATGCCCACGACCTGCGCGCCGGTCTCCTCGAGCGCCTCCTCGATTTCGCGCACCGTCATTCCGACCGCCTTGCAGCGCTCCGGCACTCGCACTTCGGTGACATACGCGCCCGCCTCGAAGCTCTCGATGCCGGCCGGCTTGCGCTCCGGCACCAGCCAGCGCGCGAAGACCGCCACGAACAGTGCGCCCGCCACGGCCACCGCGACGCCGACCGGCGCGAAGTCGAACATCGCGAACCCGTTGGCGCCTTGCTGCACCCGAAAACCGGAAACGATCAGGTTGGGCGGCGTGCCGATCAGCGTCGTCATGCCGCCGAGAATCGTGCCGAAAGCGAGCGGCATCAGCACCCGGCCGGGCGCCAGCTCGAGCCGGCGGGCGATCTGCACCGCGACCGGCATCAGCAACGCCATCGCGCCGACGTTGTTCATGAATCCGGACAGCGCTGCCCCCAGCACGACGAGCACCAGCAAGCTCGCAACGGGCCCGGCCTGCGCCGGCAGCACGCGCTGGGCGAGCACGTCGACCACACCCGAGGTCTGCAGTCCGCGGCTGAGCACCAGCACGCAGGCCACGGTGATCACCGCCGGATGGCCGAAACCGGAGAAGGCCTCGCGTGGCGCGACGAGGCCGGCGACGACGCAGGCGAGCAGCGAAGCGGCCGCCACCATGTCGTGGCGCCAGCGCCCCCACAGGAACATGCCGACGGTCGCCGCGAGGATCAGCAGGATGATCGTCTGGTCGCTGGTCATGCCGGAACCCCGGTGAGCGATGCCGCGCGTCGAGCCCTTCGCCACGCTGGCCCGAAGGGAGCGGCCAGTATAATCAGGCCCACTCTCACCAGTCACCCGCGCCGGGCGCCATGCATCCACTGCAGCACCTGCTCGACAACAACAAGTCGTGGTCCGAAGGCGTGCGGGCGCAAGATCCGCAGTTCTTCGAGCGGCTGTCGCAACAGCAGTCGCCGCGCTACCTGTGGATCGGCTGCGCCGACAGCCGCGTGCCGGCCAACGAGATCATCGGCCTGCCGCCGGGCGAAGTGTTCGTGCATCGCAACGTCGCCAACGTGGTGGTGCGCACCGACCTCAACTGCCTGTCGGTGATGCAGTTCGCCGTCGACGTGCTGAAGGTCGAGCACGTGATGGTGGTCGGCCACTACGGCTGCGGCGGCGTGCGCGTCGCGCTGCGCGGCGAGCGCATCGGCCTCGCGGACCACTGGATCGGCCACGTCAAGGACGTCGCCGAGCGGCACCAGGCGCGCATCCGCCCGCTGTATCACGAGTCGCACCAGCTCGACCGGCTGTGCGAGCTCAACGTCATCGAGCAGGTGCACAACGTGTGCCAGTCGACGATCGTGCGCGACGCGTGGGACCGCGGGCAGAGGCTCGCCGTGCACGGCTGGATCTACGGCCTCGCCAACGGCCTGCTGCGCGACCTCGGCGTCAGCGCGAGCGATCGAAAGGAAGCGGACCAGCGCTACGAAGCCGCGCTGCTGGCGCTGTCGTAGGC
>JANJTK010000119.1 GCA_024711155.1 Burkholderiaceae bacterium | reverse complement strand
CGCCGTCCCGGGCACGCTTCCCTGACGCGCCGCCTTCACAGCCCCAGGTACGCTTCCCTGACGCGCGGATCGTCGAGCAGCTGCGCGCCGCTGCCTTCGAGGACGATGCTGCCGTTCTCGAGCACGTACGCGCGATCGGCCAGCCGCAGCGACGCCGCGACGTTCTGCTCGACCAGCAGGATCGTCATCCCCTGCGCGTGCAGCTGGCGGATGGTCTCGAACACCTCGGCGACCAGCGCCGGCGACAGGCCCAGCGACGGCTCGTCGAACATGACCAGGCGCGGCGCGCCCATCAGGCAGCGCCCGATCGCGAGCATCTGCTGCTCGCCGCCCGACAGCGTACCGGCCAGCTGCCCGGCGCGCTCCTTCAGCCGCGGGTACAGCGCGAACACGCGCTCGAGCGTCAGCGCGGCCTGCGCGCGCGCGCGCGGCAGCATGGCGCCGACCTGCAGGTTCTCGAGCACGCGCATGCTCGGGAATACCTGCCGCCCTTCGGCGACCTGCCCGACCCCGAGGTCGCAGACGCGGTGGCTGTCGAGCCCGGCGATCGGCTGGCCGTCGAACTCGATCGAGCCGCCGCGCGGCTTCAGGATGCCGGCCACGGTGCGGATCAGCGAGGTCTTGCCGGCGCCGTTGGCGCCGACCAGCGCCACTACCTCGCCGGCACCGACGTCGAGTGCGACGCGGTCGAGCGCCTGCGCGTCGCCGTAGTACACCGACAGGTCGCGGATGTTCAGCATCTCAGTGCCGCATCTCAGTGCGCCGCCCCGCTGCCGAGGTAGCTCTCGAGCACGCGCGGGTCGGTGGTGACCTGCTGCGGCGTGCCCGACGAGATGATCTCGCCGTGGTGCAGCACGTAGACGCGCTGCGCGAGCGCCATCACCGCGCGCATCACGTGCTCGATCAGCAGGATCGTCACTCCCTGTTCGGCGTTCAGGCGCCGGAACGCGGCGACCATCTGGTCGGTCTCGGTGGGGCGCAAGCCCGCCATCACCTCGTCGAGAAGCAGCAGCTTCGGCTCGGTGGCGAGCGCGCGCGCGACCTCGAGCCGCTTGCGGTCGGGCAGCGTCAGCGCCGACGCCGGCCGGTCGCGCTGCAACCACATGTCGAGCGAGCGCAGCGCGCGTTCGGCGCGCGCGCGCGCGACGCGCCGGTCCGGCGTGCCGCGGAAACCCCCGACCATCGCGTTCTCGAGCACGCTCATGTCGGCGAAGGGCTTGACGATCTGGAAGGTGCGCCCGATCCCCGCCGCGCACACGCGGTCCGCGCGCTGCCCGCCGATGCCGGCACCGAGGAAGCGGATCTCGCCCTCGTCGGGCGCCAGCGCGCCAGCGATCAGGTTGAACAGCGTCGTCTTGCCGGCGCCGTTGGGCCCGATCAGCGCGACGATCTCGCCCGGCAGCACCGCCAGCGACGCCTGCGCGACCGCCTTCAGCCCGCGAAAGCTCTTCGAGGCGCCGACCACCTCGAGCATCGGCGAGGCCGCCCCCGGCGTCGCCGCTGCCGCGCCGCGCGCGCCTGCTGCGTCAGTCATCGCCGCCCTCGCCGCCGCGCCTGAAACCGAGCCGGTTCGCGATCGCCGGCCAGATCCCGTGCGGCATGAACATGATCGCCAGGCCCAGCGCGATGCCGTACAGGATCTGCTTCGCGCCCGGAATCTCGTGGCCGACCATCGCGAGCCCCTCGTTGATGCCCTCCGAGAGCAGCGTCAGCACCGCCGCCCCGAGCACCGGGCCGAACAGCGTGCCGACGCCGCCGATGATCGGCGCGAGGATGATCTCGATCGAGCGCCCCATGTTGAAGATCTGCTCGGGGAACAGGTTGTTGTAGTAGAACGCGAAGAACACGCCGGCCAGCGCCGTCAGCCCGGCCGAGATCTGCACCGCGACCATCTTGTAGCGGAAGGTATCGATCCCGGAGGCGCGCGCGGCTTCCTCGTTGTCGCGGATCGCGCGGAAGTAGAACCCCAGCCGGCCGCGCAGCAGCCACGCCGACAGCAGGAACGCGGCGGCGGTGAGCGCGAGCGCGAGGTAGTAGAACATCAGCGGCCCGCCGCGCAGGTTCAGCAGGTCGGTGCTGCCCTGCTGCGCGACCTTCAGGAAGAAGCCGCCCGACGCGCCGACCCAGTCGAAGTGGTCGAAGCCGATGCGCGTGAACTCGGCGAACGCGATCGTCAGCAGCGCGAAGTAGGTGCCGCCGATGCCGAAGCGGAACGCCAGCCACCCGATGAACGAGGCCGCCGCCACGCAGACCGCGACCGCCACGACCATCCCGATCCACGGCACGACGCCGAAGTGCTGGAACAGCGCGGCCGCCGTGTACGCGCCCAGCCCGACGTAGAGCGCGTGGCCCAGCGACAGCTGGCCGCAGAAGCCCATCATGATGTTCCACGCCTGGCCGACGAAGGCGAAGTACAGGATCAGGATCATCACCGACAGCAGGTAGCGGTCGAGCGCGAGCGGCGCGACCAGCAGGATCGCCAGCAGCACCAGCAGCGCGACGCGCGAGCGGTCCATCGGCCTACTTGCCCTTGAACAGGCCCTGCGGCCTGAAAGCCAGCACCAGGATCAGCAGCGCGAACGACAGCATGCTCTTGGCCGACGGCGTGATCAGCAGGCCGGCCACCGACTCGGACACGCCGATCAGGATGCCGCCGGCCAGCGCGCCGACCATCGAGCCGAGTCCGCCGATGATGACGATGACGAAGGCCAGCAGCGTGTAGGCCGGCCCCGACATCGGCGTCACGTCGACCAGCAGCGTCAGCAGGCAGCCGGCGACGCCGACGCAGGCGGTGCCGAGGCCGAAAGTCAGCGCATACAGGTGCTTGACGTTCAGGCCGACCACCTGCGCGCCTAGCAGGTTGTCGGCGCACGCACGGATCGCCTTGCCGAACGAGGTGTAGCGGAAGATCGCGAACAGCAGCGCGCAGGCGATGAGCGCCACTGCCGCGCAGATCACGCGCACCTTGTCGACCAGCAGCGGACCGATCTCGTACGACTCCAGCGCGTACTCGACCTGCACGTTGCGCGCATCCGGGCCGAACGCGACCAGCAGCGCGTTGACCAGCACCAGCGCCACCGCCAGCAGCAGGATGAACTGCGAGTGCTCGGGGCGGTCGATGAACGGATTGACGAGGCCGCGCTGCAGCGCGTAGCCGATCCCGAAGAACGCCGCCCCGACCGGAACCAGCATCCACAGCGGATCGACGCCGGCCAGCGCGAACGCGAACACCGCCGCATACATCGCCATCGTCATCAGTTCGCCGTGCGCGAAGTTGACGATGCGCACGACCCCGTAGATGACCGACAGCCCCAGGGCCATCAGGCCGTAGACGAGGCCGGTCAGCAGGCCGCTGAGGACGATGTTCGCAATCGCGTCGACGGGCACGCGACAGTCTCCGGGTCAGGGTGGGGGCGAGAGTGGCGAAGAAGCTGGCAGCCAGCGGCGAGGATAGCAGCAGCCCGCCAAAAAAAAACGCCGGGGAATCCCCCGGCGTTTTCGATCGGACGGAAGCGCGTCAGGCGGCGCGACGGCGGCGGGCCGCGGCGAGGCCGACCAGACCGAGACCGAGCAGGCCGAGCATGCCGGGTTCGGGAACGTAGTTGTCGTCCGGATTGTAAAGGGAAACATGCGACAGCCCGCAGCCCTTGGTGCACAGGGGATTACCCAGTGGAACCGTAACCTCGCCGTTCAAGGCGCCCACGTACCACACGTGCGAACCCGTGTTCGAATACTTGGCCAGCAGATAGTCCCAACCACCACCAAGGTCGATCGGGTCAGCGATACTGGGCGCGCCGATTCCCGTGGAACTCGCCGGATCGCACGAGCCGCAACCGTTCCCGGAACGGGTGTACAACTCCGTGCCCACCGGCGTAGGACCGGACGACAACGGACGCCCGAGAAGCGTGTTGATGTATCCCACCTGATCGGCGGCCCCCGAAGGGATCCCGTCATCGACCAACCCAAGATACCAAGAGTCGGCAGTCGTCAGCGCCGTCGCCGCGCCAGCCTGCGGGGCCATCGCCAGCACCGAAACGCCGAGCGCCACCGCCGCCGCGCTCTTCACCAAGGTCTTGAACATGCTTCTCTCCTGCGTTGCTGTGGATCCCGAGCGCCAATACGCTCAGACGCCACTAGCGACGCAAGTTCGGTGCCAACCTTTGAAAATCATTTTGAATCAAAGAGTTGGGTTGCATCGGCCCGTTCGCCGCCGACGGCCCCTGTAAAGTCCATCGACAGCGCCAGAACGGTGTTCGAAGCAGCGCCAAGACCAAAGTGGAATGGCATCAAGAGCGAATTCCCGGCGGGGCCGTGTTTTTGCCCGGCGACAGGCCTGTCGCAGCCCGATTCGCAACCCGTGGCAATCGCAGGAGCGTGGGCGATCAGGTGTAAATTTTTCCGACAGCAAAGCAGCCGCGCCGGCCACTCCCTCCGGCGGCGGATCGACCGGATCGAGGCCGGGGAGTCGCCCCCCCCAGAGAGGCTGCGGCCCCCTTCGCGGATCAACTCCGGCGTCGATGCGCCACGGCGGTCGCGCGCCGCCGGCTGAGTCCGTCAGGCCGCGCGCCGACGCCGCACCGCCGCCATCCCGGCCAAGCCGAGTCCCAGCAGGCCAAGCATCGCCGGTTCGGGGACATAGCGGTAGTCGCCGTACAGCGTCGCGTGCGACAGCGCCTGCTGGCTGTCGGTCGTCCAGGTCCCGGAAGTGATGCCGTGCATCCAGAAGCTGATCCAGTCGACATCCGTCGCCGGAGCCGTGGCCGCCGCAACCCGGCCGGACTTCTTCAGCGCGCTCTCGCCGGCGCCTGCGCCGCCGCCACTGCTGGTGCTGCCGCCGCCACCGCCGCCGAACTTGAACACCAGCAATGCGTCGCTCACGCCGCTGTCGATCTGGAAAGCAAACGGCGGCGTACCCGCGTCGTCGCCGATCCCGTAGATCGACAGCAGGCCGCCATTCCAGTTGTCGTCGGCCCCGTCGTCCTTCTCGAGCTGCGTGAGGTTCCAGGGCGCCCCCGTGAGGACGGTGCCCTCGGCACTGCCCGCCGTGGTACCCCACGGCCCGCACGCGACCCCCGAGCCTTCGTAGGAAATCGTCACCGTGCGGACGAAGCCGCTGTCCGCGGGACAGGTGATCGTGGTTGCCTGGGCCGCTCCCGCGACCCCGAGGAATGCTGCAGTAACCGCCGCGCCGAGAGTCTTCATCTTGTTCTCCGTTGTATTCGGATCCGGTCCAGCAACTCCAAAGCAATGCCTGTGCCACGCCAAACATTCTTCTTCAATATCAACGGGTTGGGGAATCCGCCCGGACACTCGCGACAACTCCGCTGTCAGATTCGGCGTCGTGACAAAGTTCACACGCGGCCCGCCCGCGGCCAACGGCGGGCGCACGAAAGCCCGCCCCGCGCATCGACGCGGGGCGGGCCCCTGAAGCCTTGCCCGAAAGGCGAAGCCGCCGGGGTACGCCCCGGCGCGCCCGACCCCTACGCCCGCGCGCCCCAGGCCGGCACCGGGAACACCGGCGCCGATTGCGCCGCCGCCTTCGGCAGCACCACCAGCGGCTGGCCGCCCCGGTTCTGGATGCAGGCCGACGCGATCTGGGTGTTCTGGCCCTTGGCGTCGAAGCGGATCGGCCCGCCGACCATCATCCGCTCGGCGATGTCGGTCTTGCGGATCGCCTCGGCCAGCGCGGTGCCGTCGGCGCTGCCGACACGCTTGAAGGCGTCGGCCGCGATCATCATCGCCTCGAAGGTGAAGCCGACGTTCAACGAGTGGAACATCAGCTTCTCTTTCGGGAACTGCTTGCTGAACGCCGCCTCGACGCGCTGCGTCAGCGGCGCCTTCGGGTTGTGCCAGGGCACGTTGGCGATGCAGTAGTCGGAGTACTTGTTGCCGAGCGCCTTGTAGAACTGCGCTTCGTACATGCCGGGCGAGCCGGGGCTGACGATCGCCTGCGGCGACCAGCGCTGCTTGACCAGTTCGCGCACCAGCAGGATCGCGTCGTTCAGGCGGCTCACCAGCAGGATGAAGTCGGCGTTGCTCGCCTTGGCCTTCGCGACCTCGACCGACAGGTCGCGCGCGGCCGGGTCGTACGAGATCGTCTCGACGACCTTGAACGGCAGGAAGTCGAGCCGCGGCAGGATGCCGGCGATGCCGCGCGCCATCGACTGGCCGAAGGTGTCGTTGACGTGCATGAACACCGCGCTGCGCGGCGCGGTGCTGGTCGCCTGGAACAGGTCGCGCATCAGCGCGAGGCCGTTGCGGATCAGGTCGACCGCGGTCGGGAAGTTGCGCACTGTGTACTTGTAGCCCTGCTCGGTGATCTGCGGCGCGGCAGCGATGTTGACGACGAACGGCACCTTGCGCTGCTCGGCGACCTGCGCGATCGCGGCCGCGGCGCCCGAGTCGAAGGGCCCGACCAGCACCTGCGCGCCGTCGTTGATCAGCTTCTCGGCGCGCGAGCGCGCGACGTCGACGTTGGTCTCGGTGTCGGCGTTCATCAGCTCGATGTCGACGCCGTACATCTCGCGGATCAGCGCCGGCGAGATGTCGGCGCCCATCTGGCACGACTGCCCGATGAACGCCTGCACGCCGGAGCGCGGCAGCAGCACGCCGACCTTCAGCTTCTTCGGCTGCGCGCGCACGATCGCCGGCGCGGCCAGCGCGCCGCTGCCGGCCACCGCCGCAGCGGCCGCGATCCGGTTGAAGTCCCGCCGTTTCATCTGGCTCATCGTCGTCTCCTCTTGTCGTTGGGCGGCGCCCGGGGTCCCGGCGCGGCCGCGCGGATCGGTGAATTCCTGCAGCACCGGTCAGGCTATCACGGCTTCCCGGCCTGTTCGCGCAGCACGCGCTTCAGGATTTTCCCTGTGGGACTCTTGGGCAACTCGGCCACGATGTCGACCCGCGCCGGCACCTTGTAGGCGGCGATGTTGGCGCGGCAATACGCCAGCAGGTCGTCGCCAGTCAGCGCGTGGCCCGGCTTCGGCACCACCGCCGCCACCACCTGCTCGCCCTTTTCCGGGTGCGGCAAGCCGTACACCGCCACTTCCTGCACCTGCGGCATCCGGTACAGATATTGCTCGACCTCGGCCGGCCAGACCTTGAAGCCCGACAGGTTGATCATGTCCTTCACGCGATCGACGATGTAGACGTAGCCGTCGTCGTCCATGCGGCCGATGTCGCCCGAGTGCAGCCAGCCGCCGCGCAGCGCCAGCGCG
>JANJTK010000100.1 GCA_024711155.1 Burkholderiaceae bacterium | reverse complement strand
GCCGACGCGCCGGTCGAGTGCATGTAGCGGATCAGCCAGCCCCACGGCACGTCGCGCATGATGTACTCGACCGACGCGAAGGCCTGCGCCGCGTCCGGCTTGTAGTGCATCACGAGGAAGATGCCGGTGACGATCTGGATCACCAGCACCAGCATCGCCAGCGAACCGAAGAAGTACCAGAAGTTGAAATTCTTCGGCGCGTAGTACTCGGACAGGTGCTCCTTCCAGAGCTTGGTCAGCGGGAAACGCTGATCGACCCAGCCCAGCAGGCCGGTGGTTTGGACAATCTTTTCCTGCGCCATCTTCAATGCTCCCCGCGAGGCTTCTCGAGTGACGGTTCGTTCCGGAAGGGCTGGAGCCAGGCAGGCCCCGGAGCCGGTGTCGCGCGATCGCCGATCACGCCTTCTTTTCTTCGCCGATCAGCAGCCGCGTGTCGGACAGGAAGGTGTACGGCGGCACCTCGAGGTTGTCCGGGGCGGGCTTGTTCTTGAACACGCGGCCGGACAGGTCGAAGGTCGAGCCGTGGCAGGGGCACAGGAAGCCGCCGGCCCAGTCGGCCGGCAGCGACGGATCGCTGCCGCCCTGGAACTTCTCGATCGGCACGCAGCCGAGGTGCGTGCAGATCGCGACGACGACCAGGTATTCGGGGTTGATCGAGCGGTGCGGATTCTGCGCGTATTGCGGCGTGGGAAACGCCTTGCGCACCGAGACCGGGTCGGCGACGCGATCCTCGGTCTTCTTCAGCGTCTCGAGCATCTCGGGCGTGCGGCGCAGGACCCAGACCGGCTTGCCGCGCCACTCGACCGAGCGCAGCTCGCCCGGCGCCATCGTCGACAGGTCGACCTCGACCGGAGCACCCGCCGCCTTGGCGCGCTCGGACGGCGCCATGCTGCTGAGGAACGGCACGGCCACGCCGACCGTGCCGACGGCGCCCGCGGCACAGGTCAGGCCGATCGCGGTTCGGCGGGACGAGTCCAGGGGCTTGGATGAATCGCTCATGACTTCCCTGTTGGAGATGCGTCGGGTTGGACCGAAAAACTCCCCATTTTAGCGCATTGCGGCGCCACCATTAAAGGGGCAGGTGGCCGACGCGCGACGCCGGGAGCAGCGGCGGGCCATTCGCGCGCTTTCCGGCCTGCGTCGCGATGGCGCGCCGGGGGTTGCGATGCTATGGTGCCCGCGGGCCGTCGCGCTGCGCCGGCCCGCCACCGGCACACCACGACGAAGAGGGAGAACACGCATGGGCATGATGGCGGAATTCCGCGAATTCGCGATGAAGGGCAACGTGATGGATCTCGCCGTCGGCGTGATCATCGGCGGCGCCTTCGGGAAGATCGTCGACTCGCTGGTGGGCGACGTGATCATGCCGATCGTCTCGGCGATTTTCGGCGGGAAGTTCGACTTCAGCGGCCTGTTCGTCGCGCTCGGCAAGGTTCCCGACGGAACCGCGATGACGCTCGACGCGGTGAAGAAGGCCGGGGTGCCCGTGTTCGCGTACGGCAACTTCGTCACGATCCTGATCAACTTCGTGATCCTCGCGTTCGTGATCTTCATGCTGGTCAAGACGATGAACCGCTGGAAGACGCAGCCGGCGCCCGCGGCGCCGGCCGAGCCGCCCGCGCCGCCGGCGCAGGAAGTACTGCTCGGCGAAATCCGCGACCTGCTGAAGCAGCGCGCCTGAGCAAGGCCTGAGCGGCCGCCCGGGCCCCGGCTGCGCCGGGGCTCGCCTCGGCGCCCGGCCGGCGCGCGGTCAGACCGGGTTGTCGTCGTCGATGAACCGGTGCGCGATGCCGAAGCGCCGGGCGACGTGTTCTCCGAGCGCCCGCACGCCGTCGCGCTCGGTCGCGTGGTGGCCGGCGGCAAAGTAGACGACGCCGGCCTCGCGCGCGAGGTGCGTCGTGCGCTCGGCGATCTCGCCGCTGACGAACGCATCGGCGCCGGCCTCGATCGCCGCGCCGAGCAGGTCCTGCGCGGCGCCCGTGCACCAGGCGACGCGCCGGATCGGCCGCGCCAGCGCGCCGACCGCGAGCGGCTTGCGCCCGAGCCGCCGCGCCAATGAGCGCCCGAGCCCCTGCGCGCTGGCCGGGCGCGCGAGGTCGTGCCACGCGACCAGCCCGCGCTCGCCGGCGTAGCCATCGACGCGCCAGCCCATGCGCGCAGCCAGTTGCGCGTTGTTGCCGAACTCGGGGTGCAGGTCGAGCGGCAGGTGGTACGCGAACAGGTGCAGGCCGTGGCGCAGCACGGCCTCCATCCGCGCGCGCCGCGCGCCCGTCACGCACGGATCCTCGCCGCGCCAGAACCACCCGTGATGCACGAGCAGCGCGTCGGCGCCGTCGTCGATCGCCGCACGGATCAGCGCGAGGCTCGCCGTCACGCCGCTGGCCAGCCGGCGGATCGGCCGCGTGCCTTCCACCTGCAGTCCGTTTGGGCAATAATCGTCGAACCTGCTCGCCCCGAGAATCTCCTCGAAGCACGCCGACAGATCGGCGGCGGTGACCGCCGCGGCAGCCCGTCCCCTGGTCGTGCGTTCGTCCCCGCGTCGCCGTGTCATGCTGAAGAAGCTCTGGTTGTCGTTCGCGCAGGCGGTCACCGTGCTGCTCGCGCTGGCCTTCGTTCTCGCCGTGCTGCGACCCGAATGGCTGCCGGACCGGCTCGCGCCCGACCGTCCGGGCAGCGGCGCCGCCGGAGCGGCGCGTCCGGCCCCGGTTTCCGTCGCGCCGGCCGCGCCCGAGGCCGCCAGCCCGAAGTCGATTCTGTCATACAGCGACGCGGCGCGGCGCGCGACCGCGGCGGTGGTCAACGTCTTCACGACCAAGGCGTCGCGGCCGCTGCTCGACAACCCGCTGTTCGCCGATCCGCTGCTGCGGCGCTACTTCGGCGACCAGCTGGCCGAGCGTCCGCAGACCACCAGCCTGGGCTCCGGCGTGATCGCCTCCGCCGACGGGCAAGTGCTAACGAACCATCACGTCGTCGAAGGCGCCGACGAGATCGAGGTGCTGCTCGCCGACGGCACGCGCGCGAAGGCACGACTGGTCGGCAGCGACCCGGAGACCGACCTCGCCGTGCTGCGCGTCGACCTCTCCGGGCTGCCGGCGATCGAGTTCGGGGACTCGGACGCGGCGCGCATCGGCGACGTGGTGCTCGCGGTCGGCAATCCGTTCGGCGTCGGCCAGACCGTCACGATGGGAATCGTCAGCGCCCTCGGGCGCACGCAGCTGGGGATCAACACCTTCGAGAACTTCATCCAGACCGACGCCGCGATCAACCCCGGCAACTCGGGCGGCGCGCTGGTGGACACGCAGGGGCGGCTGCTCGGCATCAACACCGCGATCTACTCGCGCACCGGCGGCTCGCTCGGCATCGGCTTCGCGATTCCGGCGAGCACCGCGCGCCAGGTGCTCGAGCAGATCGTCGCCAGCGGCTCGGTGACGCGCGGCTTCATCGGGGTCGAGCCGCGCGACCTGACGCCCGACCTCGCACAGGCGTTCAGGCTCTCGCGCAAGGACGGCGCGATCATCGCCGGCGTGATGCGCAACGGCCCGGCCGACCGGGCCGGCGTCAGGGTCGGCGACATCCTCGTCGACGTCGACGGCAAGCCGGTCGCGAACACGGCGCAGATGCTGAACGAGATCGCCCGGCTCGAGCCCGGCGCGACGGTGAAGTTCCGCTTCCTGCGCGACGGCGCCACGATCGAGCGGCCGATCGGGATCGGCAAGCGACCGCGCCCGGGAACGCCGCGCGAGTGACGACTCGCCGGCCGGCGATCAGTCCGGCGCCCGGGCGCCCGCCGCGTCCGGCGGGGCGCCGGGCGTAGCGTCCGGCCCGGCGCCCGGGCCCGCCTCTTCCGGCGCCTGGCTGCGCGCCTTGACGAAGCCCGCGAGGAAGATGCCGAGCTCGTAGAGCAGCAGCAGCGGCACGGCCAGCATGAACTGGCTCAGCACGTCGGGCGGCGTCAGCACCGCCGCGACGACGAAGGCGCCGACGATCACGTAGCGGCG
>JANJTK010000095.1 GCA_024711155.1 Burkholderiaceae bacterium | reverse complement strand
GCCGAGCAGCGTCGCGAGCGCGACGGCGCTCAGGCTAACCTGCAGCGACAGCGCCACGATGCGCGGCACGTCGCCCTCGAACGCGCGCAACAGCGCGAACGCCGCGCTGAATGCATCGGCCAACATCGGTACAGTATACGTAATTGCGGCCTGATATCATCCAATAGGCAATCAATTACATATGCGAGGCAACGTGATCGATCACGAGTCACGCGCGCTGGCGCGTATCGGCGACGAGTTGCTCGACCTGTCCGAACTCGGCCGGCTGCTGATCGCGCTCGAATCCACGCCGCAGGTGAGCCGTGCGGCGCAGGCGCTCGGCGTCTCCTATCGGGGGGCCTGGGGCAAGCTGGTGCGGGCCGAGCGGCTGCTGGGCATCGCGCTGGTCGAGCGCGTCAAGGGACACGGCAGCCGCCTCACGGGCGCCGGGACGGCGCTGGCGCGCGCCGCGGCCGGATTCGAGGCCGAGGCGGCGCGCCGGCTCGAGGCGCCGGCGGCGCGGTTGCGCGCGGTCGTCGAGGGCCTGCACGGACAGCAGCGCCAGCCGTTGCGGCTGGCCGCGAGCCACGACCTGTTGCTGGAGGCGGTGGTCGCAGCCGCCGCCGACGACGGGGCGGTGGCGGTGCGGTTTCTCGGCTCCGAACATGCGCTGGCCGCGTTGCAGCGCGGCGACGCCGACCTGGCAGGCTTTCACCTGGCCGAGCCGTTGCCGCCGCTACGTGCGCGGCCGGCGCAGTTCTCGGATCCTGCGCTGTTCATCGAGCCGCTGATGCGTCGCGAACAGGGACTGATCGTCGCGCCCGGCAATCCGCTGCGCGTCCGCGACGTGGCCGACCTTGCGCGCACCGGGCTGCGCTTCGTCAACCGGCAGCAGGGCGCGGGCACGCGTGCCTGGCTCGACCGGCTGATTGCCGAGCGCGGATTGCGCCCGCGCCAGATCAGCGGCTACGAGCGCGAGGAGTACACGCACCTCGCGGTCGCGGCGACGGTCGCCGCGGGTGCCGCCGATGCGGGCTTCGGGTTGCGCGCGGCGGCGCTCGAATTCGGGCTCGGTTTCGTGCCGGTGGGCCCCGAGGTCTACTACCTGTGCGGCGCGCGCGCGCTGTCGGCGCACCCGGCGGTGATGGCTCTCGTGGCCGGCGTGCGGGGGCGGGCGGCGAGCGCCCCCGGCTACGTCGTGCTCAGCCGGCGCGCTTCGCGCCGGCCCTGAGCGCGGTGCGCATCAGGTCGGCCATCGTGCGCGCTCCCAGCTTGTCCATGATGTTGGCGCGATGCGCCTCGACCGTCTTGATGCTGATGCCGAGGTCGTCTGCGATCTGCTTGTTCAGCCGGCCGGACACGATCAGCTCGAGCACCTGGCGCTCGCGGCCCGTCAGGCGCTCGATGCGGTCGAGCGCATCGCGGTCGTCGCGCTGGTCGCGGCGCGAGGCCTCGGCGCGCGCGAGCGCGTCGCAGACCAGCGATCGCAGCTGCTCGTCGCTGAACGGCTTCTCGAGGAAGTCGTGCGCGCCCTTCTTGATCCGCGACACCGCCATCGGCACGTCGCCATGCCCGGTGACGAAGATCAGCGGCAGCGTCGAACCGCGCCGGACCAGCTCGTCGTGCAACTCCAGCCCCGACATCCCGGGCATGCGCACGTCCAGCAGCAGGCACGCGACCGGCTCGGGCTCGGAGACGCGCGCGAGGAATTCCTCCGCGCTTGCAAAGGTGCTCACCCGGAAGCCGTTGGCCTCGAGCAGCCAGCGCATCGAGTCGCGCACGGCTTCGTCGTCGTCGACGACGTAAACCAGGCCGTCGCATCCGGCAGGCTGTGCGCCGGGATTGGCGGGGCGGGGGGCAGGCCGGTTGTCGGTGCTCATCGGTGTCGTGTCCGTAGCATGGTCAAGTCGGGATCGGTGACGACGGCGACCTCGGCGCCGACCGGCAGCGTGAAGCGGAACGTGCAGCCCCCGCCGGCCGAAGTCTCCACCCACAAGCGGCCCTTGTGGGACTCGACGATCGAGCGGCAGATGTTAAGGCCGATGCCCATGCCCTCGGCCTTGGTCGTGAAGAACGGCTCGAACAGCCGTTCCTGCGCGTCTCGCGCCAGGCCGCTGCCGTGGTCGGTGACGGAGAACTGCGCGTGCCCGTCGTCGACGCGGACGGCGAGGACGACTTCGCGCGGGCGATCCGGCGGCAACTCGCGCATCGCCTCGACGCCGTTCTTGAGCAGGTTCATCAGCACCTGCTCGATCAGGATCGGGTCGACGTACAGCGGGACGCTCCCGGCCGGCAGGTCGGTCACGATGTGGATGCCGAAGCGGCGCGCCTCGATCTCGGCCAGCCCCACGGCGTCGGCCACGATCCCCGCGATGTCGCAGTGGCGCCGCTCGGGTTCGCTGCGCTTGACGAAGTTGCGGATGCGGCGGATCACCTCGCCAGCGCGCGCGGCCTGCGCGGCGGTCTTTCCGAGCGGCTCGAGCAGCTCGTCGGGGGCCATCGCGTCGCCCGACGCGGCGCGCGCGCGGATCCGGGCGCTCAGGCCCATGCAGTAGTTGGCAATCGCGGTGAGCGGCTGGTTGAGCTCGTGCGCGAGCGACGACGCCATTTCGCCCATCGTCACCAGGCGCGCCGTGCTCCTCAGCTTGCGGTCCTGTTCGCGCTGCTGCTCGTCGATCTCGTGGCGGCGCGTCACGTCGGTGGCGACGAGCATGTCGACGGCGCTGCCGTCGACCCAGCGGATCTGCCGGCTGCGCACCTCGAACCAGCGCCCGAGCGTGGCATCGAAGATTTCGGTCGGCGCGCCGGCGTCGCCGAGCTCGCGCGCGGCGAGGAGCGAATCGTGGCGACGACTGTCGGCGCCGAAGAGGCTGCGGTAGAGCCGGTTGGCGAACAGGAGCTCGGACTGGCCACGCGCGTCCTCGCTCGGGGACGTCACCACCGACACGGCGGCGTCGAGCTCGTCGAGCACGGTCGTGAAACGCTCGTGCGCGGCCGCAAGCTGCTCGCGGATGCGCTTGGCCTCGGTGATGTCGGTCATCGAGGTCATCCAGCCGGTCTGGTGCCCGTGGCGGTCGATCAGGGGCGAGACGTACATGCGGGCGTCGAAGGTCGAGCCGTCCTTTCGCCTGACCTTGACGCCGAAGCCGCTGGCAGGGGTGTCGCCCCGGCGGATGCTCTCCAGGTTGCGATGGTTGTCTCCGGCGCTGCCGAGCGGCCAATAAGGGTGCGGCGGGACCGATCCGACCAGCTCCTCGGCGCTGAAGCCGACCATCTCGCAGAACGCGCGGTTGACGTAGGTGATGCGCCATTCCATGTCGAAGGCGCGCATGCCGGTGAGCAGCGAGTCCTCCATCGCCTGGCGGAACGCGGTCTCGGCGGCCAGTGCGAGCTCGGCGTTGCGTCGCTCGGTGACGTCGCGCGCGACGGCGTAGAGAAGCCGGCGCGGTGCCCCCGGGTCGGCATCGCGGCGCAACGACCAGTGCAGCCATCGCCACGGGGTCTCGCGCGCCGGCTCGCCCGCTGGCGGCGCGCTCGGCGGCGGCGCCGACGGTCCGTGTGCCCGGAAGCGCGCCTCGAAGCCGATCGACGCGGTCGCCGGCAGCGCGATCTGCGCGAGCGCCTGCGTGACCTGCTCGCGGTCCTCGGGGTGCACCCAGCGGTCGATGCGGCGCCGTCGCTCGCCCGCCCCGAGCACCGACTCGAACGCCGGATTGCCGCGCACCAGCGTGCCGTCGACCTCGAACACACACAGCGGATCGGGCGACAGCGCGAACAGCCGGTCGCGCTCGAACTCGGCGTGCAGGCGCCCGCGCGCGTGTCGCCACAACATCACGAGGCTGGCGAAGATCGCCAGCGACAGTCCGACCACCGCGAGCACGAGGGCGCGATCGATCAGCTGCGGGCGCCCCTCGTAGGCGAACGCGCGCAGCCGGATCCCCTGCCCGGGCGGGTCGAGCGGCAACTCGTAGCCGAGGTGGGCGAGGTCGATCTCGAACAGCGACGAGCTGACCAGCGTGTTGCCGTCCGAGTCGACGATCGCCAGCTGGTAGCGGTCGCGGATCGTCTGCAGCAGCGAACCTCCGAGCAGCCGGTTCAGCGAGTAGCCGACGATCACCGCCGCGGTGAGCTCGGTGTCGTCGTGGACCGGTGCGTGCAACTCGACCAGCATCTCGCTGGAGGCGGCGGCGAACGGCGCGGTGAAGACGGCGCGCTGGCGTCGCTGGATCTCGGTGAAGGCGGCCCGTCCCGCGGGATCCGCGATGGTCGCGCCGCGCGCGCGCTGCGGTCCCGGCAGGACGCCGCGGGCGTGCGCCACGTGGTCGATGCGCCCCTCGGCATCGACGATGGCCACGTAGACCGCGGCACCCTGGCGCGCGAGGAAGTCCTCGATCGCCTTGTCGACGACCGGGTCGCTGCGCCGCCCGCGCCGCGTCCAGTCTTCGGCCGCCATGCCGATCTCGTCCTGGTCGTCGCGCAGCTGGCGCCGCAGCGCGGTCTGCGCGCTCGCGATGTCGCGGTACAGCGCCTGCTTCTGCTGGTCGATCTCGACCGTGCGCAGGTACCAGAAGAAGCCCGCCATCAGCAGCACGAACAGGCCGATCCCGAACGCGTGCGACAGCGAGAGCCAGCGGATGGCCCGCATCTCGGCGCGGCGCGCGGAAGGTTCCTCGTGCGTGTTCATCGTCTGGGCGGGCAGTGTACCCGCGCGACGCAGCGCAAGCGGCCGCGGGCGCCCGGCGGCAGGGCGATCGCTCCTTTGCATACCACAATACGAAAAGAAATCCCTCCATACAAAAATTTCTCTTGAATCGAAACGCACGCGTTCCTAGAATCGGCTCCATCCGACCCAGGCCAGGAGATCCGATGTCGACCTCTGCGATGCCGCCACCCGCTGGTGGCGAGACCCGCGATCCGGACGCGATCGAGACCCGCGAATGGCTCGATGCGCTCGAGACCGTGCTCGACCGCGAGGGGCCCGAACGCGCGCACTTCCTGCTCGAGCGGATGATCGAAAAGGCGCGCCGCTCGGGCGCCTACATCCCGTTCTCGGCCGCCACCGCGTACGTCAACACCATCCCCGCTCACCTCGAGGCGCGCTCGCCCGGCAACGCCGAGTACGAAGAGCGCATCCGCTCCTACGTGCGCTGGAACGCGATGGCGATGGTCGTGCGTGCCAACCGCCACGAGCCGCCCGACGGCGGCGGGCTCGGCGGGCACATCGCGTCGTTCGCCTCGGTGGCGACGATGGTCGGCTCCGGGATGAATCACTTCTGGCACGCGCCGCACGAGGGGCACGGCGGCGATCTCGTCTACTTCCAGGGGCATTCGGCGCCCGGGATCTACGCGCATGCCTTCCTCGAGGGCCGCCTGACCGAGGAGCAGCTGGCCAACTTCCGGCAGGAGGTGCAGGGCAACGGGCTGCCTTCGTACCCGCACCCGAACCTGATGCCCGACTTCTGGCAGTTCCCGACCGTGTCGATGGGGCTCGGGCCGCTGATGGCGATCTACCAGGCGCGCTTCCTGAAGTACCTGCACGCAAGGGGAATCGCAGACACCGCCAACCGCAAGGTGTGGGTGTTCTGCGGCGACGGCGAGATGGACGAGCCGGAGTCGCTCGGCGCGATCAGCCTCGCCGCCCGCGAGAAGCTCGACAACCTGGTCTTCGTCGTCAACTGCAACCTGCAGCGCCTCGACGGGCCGGTGCGCGGCAACGGCAAGGTGATCCAGGAACTCGAGGGCGACTTCCGCGGCTCGGGCTGGAACGTGCTCAAGCTGATCTGGGGTTCGTACTGGGATCCGCTGCTCGCGCGCGACACGGAGGGCATCCTGCAGCGCGTGATGGAGGAAACCGTCGACGGCGAATACCAGGCCTACAAGGCCAACGACGGCGCCTTCGTGCGCAAGCACTTCTTCGGCAAGCACCCGACGCTGCTCGAGATGGTCTCGCGCATGACCGACGAGGACGTCTGGCGGCTGAACCGCGGCGGGCACGATCCGCACAAGGTCTACGCGGCGTTCCACGCGGCGTATCACCACCGCGGGCAGCCGACGGTCATCCTCGCCAAGACCGTCAAGGGATACGGGATGGGGCGCGCCGGGCAGGCGAAGAACCCGACGCACCAGATGAAGAAGCTCGACCGGGAATCGATCCGGGAGTTTCGCGACCGTTTTGCGATCCCGATTCCGGACGAGCGGCTCGAGGAGATCCCGTTCTACCGTCCGCCCGAGGACGCACCGGAGATGCGCTACATGACCGAGCGGCGCCGGGCGCTCGGCGGCTCGCTGCCGCAGCGGCGCCGGCGCGCAAGCGAGTCGCTCGAGGTTCCCGGACTGGCGATGTTCCAGCCGGTGCTCGAGCCGACCGCGGAAGGGCGCGAGATCTCGACGACGCAGGCGTTCGTGCGCGTGCTGACGGCGCTCACCCGCGACAAGGCGCTCGGGCCGCGCGTGGTGCCGATCGTCCCCGACGAGGCGCGCACCTTCGGCCTCGAAGGGATGTTCCGCCAGCTCGGCATCTACGCGCCCGAGGGCCAGAAGTACGTCCCGGTCGACAAGGACCAGGTCATGTACTACCGCGAGGACGCGGCAGGCCAGATCCTGCAGGAGGGCATCAACGAGGCGGGGGCGTTCTGCTCGTGGATCGCGGCGGCGACGTCGTACTCGTCGAACGACCGCATCATGATTCCCTTCTACATCTACTACTCGATGTTCGGCTTCCAGCGCGTCGGCGACCTCGCCTGGGCGGCCGGCGACATGCAGGCGCGCGGCTTCCTGCTCGGCGGCACCGCCGGGCGCACGACGCTCAACGGCGAGGGCCTGCAGCATCAGGACGGGCACAGCCACGTGCTGTCGTCGGTGATTCCGAACTGCGTCTCGTACGACCCGTGCTTTGCGCACGAACTCGCGGTCATCGTGCATCACGGCCTGGTGCGGATGGTCCGGGAGCAGGAGAACGTGTTCTTCTACCTGACCGTGATGAACGAGAACTACGCGCAGCCGGGCCTGCGCCCGGGCGACGAGGAGGGCATCGTCAACGGGGGTTACCTGCTGCGTCCGGGCGCGGACGCAGCCGCGCATCGGGTCCAGTTGCTCGGCTCCGGAACCATCCTGCGCGAGGTGATCGCGGCGGCTGAACTGCTCGAGCGCGACTGGGGCGTCGCGGCCGACGTGTGGAGCATCACCAGCTTCACCGAGTTGCGCCGCGACGGACTCGACTGCGAACGGTGGAACCTGCTGCATCCGGAGGAGCCGCTGCGCACGCCGGTGCTCGCGCGGATGTTTGCCTCTGCGCGCGGACCGCTGGTGGCTGCGAGCGACTACGTGAAGGCGGTGCCGGACCAGATCAGGCCGTTCCTGCCGAAGGGCCGCGACTACCGCGTGCTCGGCACCGACGGGTTCGGCCGCTCCGACTTCCGCCATCGCCTGCGCGAGCATTTCGAGGTCGACCGTCGTTTCGTGGCACTGGCTGCCCTCAAGGCACTCGCCGACGAGGGTTCGATCGATGCGCGCCGCGTGTCGGAGGCGATCCGCAAGTACGGGATCGACCCGGACAAGACCAACCCGCACCACGTTTGAGCGGCAAGAAAGAGGCAGCGTCGAGATGGCAACGATCGAGGTGAAGGTCCCGGACATCGGCGAGTTCCGCGACGTCGAGGTGATCGAGGTGCTCGTGAAGCCGGGCGATCGCATCGCGCCCGAGCAGTCGCTGATCACCGTGGAGTCCGACAAGGCGTCGATGGAGATCCCGGCGCCGCTCGGCGGCGTCGTGGTGGCAATGAAGGTTGCGCTGGGCGACAAGGTCTCGCGCGGCTCGCTGCTGATGGATCTCGAGGTGTCGGAGGCGGGCGAGGCCGCGCCGCCGCCGGCCGGCGGCGCAGCCGTCGCGGGCGGTTCGGCGCCGGCGGATGCCGTTGCGGCTGGCGCGCCGGCCGGAGCGCGCGTGGCGTTCGATGCGGCGCCGGCTGCCGACGTGGGCGAGGCGCCCGCGGTGCCTGCCGCGGACGCCGTCGGGCGATCGGTCGCGGCGCCGCTGCCGGCGGGCGCCGCCGACGCGGCGTCCGACGCGGTCGTCCAGCCGCATGCATCGCCGTCGGTGCGCCGCTTCGCGCGCGAACTCGGTGTCGACCTGTCGCGGGTGCGGGGCTCGGGGCCGAAGCAACGCATCCTGCACGACGACGTCCGTGCCTGGGTCAAGGCGCTGGCCGCCAGGGCCGATGACCCCGGAAGCACGGGCGGCGCTCCGGGCGTCCTGGCCGGACTGCCTCCGTGGCCGCAGGTCGACTTTGCGAAATTCGGTCCGGTCGAAGCGCGTCCGCTGTCGCGCATCCGCAAGCTGTCGGCGGCAAACCTGCACCGCAACTGGGTGGCGATTCCGCACGTCAGCCAGCACGAGGACGCCGACGTGACCGACCTCGAGTCGCTGCGCACGCAACTCAATCGCGAGAACGAGGGCGAGGGCGCGAAGCTGACGATGCTCGCGTTCCTGGTCAAGGCCTGCGTGTCGGCGCTGAAGAAGTTCCCCGAGTTCAACGCGTCGCTCGACGGCGACACGCTCGTGCTCAAGCGCTACTACCACGTCGGCTTTGCCGCCGACACGCCCAACGGACTGGTCGTGCCGGTGATCCGCGACGCCGACCGCAAGGGCGTGCTCGAGATCGCGCGCGAGAGCGCGGAGCTGGCTGCAAAGGCGCGCGCGGGCAAGCTGATGCCGTCGGACATGCAGGGCGGCACGTTCTCGATCTCGAGCCTTGGAGGCATTGGCGGCACCTACTTCACGCCAATCATCAATGCGCCCGAGGTGGCGATCCTCGGCGTGTGCCGCGCGGCCCGGCGACCGGTCTGGGACGGCTCGTCATTCCAGCCGCGGCTCGTGCTGCCGATGTCGCTGTCGTACGACCACCGGGTGATCGACGGCGCGGCCGCGGCGCGCTTCAACGCGTGGCTCGCCCAGCTGCTCGCCGACTTCCGGCGCGCGATGCTGTGACCGCCGACGGAGCGAAGCCGATGAACGCGTCGAGGCAGGAAACGGAACACGCGGCGTCCGGGACGATCCGGGCGGACCTCGAATGCCGGCTGCTGGTGCTGGGGGGCGGCCCGGGAGGGTACTCGGCGGCATTTCGCGCGGCCGACCTCGGGTTGCAGACGGTGCTGGTCGAACGCTACCCGGCCCTGGGCGGCGTGTGCCTGAACGTGGGTTGCATCCCGTCCAAGGCGCTGCTGCACGTCGTTGCGGGAATCGACGAAGCGCGCAGCCTGGCGAAGGCCGGCGTCGCGTTCGGCGAGCCCGCGATCGACCTCGAGCGGCTGCGCGCGCACCGGGCCGAGGTGGTCGCGCGGCTCACCGGGGGCCTGGCGACGCTGGCGAAGTCGCGCAAGGTGCAGATCGTGCGCGGCTACGGGCACTTCCTCGACCCGCACCACGTCGAGGTCGAACTCACGGACGGCGACGGGCAGGACAAGAGCGGCGAGCGGCAGGTCGTGCGCTTCGAGCAGGCGATCGTCGCTGCCGGCTCGGCGCCGGCGCGGCTGCCGTTCCTGCCCGACGATCCGCGGATCGTGGACTCGACCGGGGCGCTGGCGCTGCCGTTCGTGCCGAAGCGCATGCTCGTGATCGGCGGCGGCATCATCGGGATGGAGATGGCCACCGTCTATACGGCGCTGGGCGCGCGCATCGACGTGGTCGAGACGCTCGACGGGCTGATGGCCGGTGCCGACCGCGACCTGGTCAAGGTCTGGCAGCGACGCAACGAGGCGCGCTTCGCGCGCGTGATGCTGCGCACGCGGTGCGTGCGCGCGCAGGCGCTCCACACCGGAATCCGGGTCTGGTTCGAGGGCGACGAAGGTTCCGCCGAGCCGCAGGACTACGACCTGGTGCTGTGCGCGGTCGGGCGCGTGCCGAACGGCCGCAAGATCGGCGCCGACCGGGCGGGGATCGCGCTCGACGAGCGCGGTTTCGTGCGGGTCGACAGCCAGATGCGCACGAGCGTCGCGCACGTCTTCGCGGTCGGCGACGTGGTCGGCGCGCCGATGCTCGCACACAAGGCGGTGCACGAAGGGCACGTGGCTGCCGAGGCGGCCGCGGGGCAGAAGAGCCACTTCGAGGCCCGGGTCATCCCGGCGGTCGCATATACCGACCCCGAGATCGCGTGGGTCGGCCAGACCGAAGACGAGGCGCGCGCGACCGGCGCGACGCTCGGCAAGGCGGTGTTCCCCTGGGCCGCGTCGGGCCGGGCGCTCGCCAACGGGCGCAGCGAAGGTTTCACGAAGTTGCTGTTCGACGAACGCACGCAGCGCGTCGTCGGGGGCGCGATCGTCGGCACGCACGCCGGCGACATGATCGGCGAAATCGCGCTGGCGATCGAGATGGGCGCGGACGCGACCGACGTCGGCCGCACGATCCACCCGCACCCGACGCTCGGCGAGACCATCGGGATGGCCGCGGAAGCCTTCGAGGGCCACTGCACCGACCTGCCGCCGGAACGCCGCGGGTGACTCCGGTCCCGCGCCGCGGTTAGAATCCGCCATCGTTCCGCGCGGCGCACAGGCATGCGGGTGCGTCCTGCCGCGCGGCCCCGTCAATCGAATTCGAAGAGGAGACCTCGATGGATCGTCGCTCGATTCTGAAGAAGAGCCTGACCGCCACCGCCGCCGCAGGTGCCGCCACGCTGTCGGCCCCGGCGATTTCGCAGGGCAGGGTGGAGTGGCGCATGGTCACCACCTGGCCGAAGAACTTCCCCGGCCTCGGCGTCGGCGCGCAGCGCCTCGCGGATCGCATCACGACGATGTCGGGCGGCCGGCTGACGGTCAAGGTCTACTCGGCGGGTGAACTGGTGCCTCCGCTGCAGGCGCTCGACGCGGTCATCGGCGGCACCGCCGAGATGAGCCACGGCGCGGCCTACTACTGGCAGAACAAGAACGCCGGCCTGTCCTTCTTCACCGGCATCCCGTACGGAATGACCTCGCGCGAGCTCGCGGCCTGGGTGCGCTACCTCGGCGGCCAGCAGATCTGGGACGAGATCTACGACCAGTTCGGCGTGCAGGGATTCCTGTCGGGCGACACCGGCACACAGGCGGGCGGCTGGTTCCGCAAGGAACTCAAGGGCCTCGACGACATCAAGGGCCTGCGCTTCCGCACCCCCGGCATGGGCGGGCAGGTGTGGGCGAAGCTCGGTGCCTCGGTGACGAACCTCGCCGCGGGCCAGATCTTCCAGGCGCTGCAGACCGGCACGCTCGACGCGGCCGAGTTCGTCGGCCCGTTCAACGACCTCGCGCTGGGCTTCTACCAGGTCTGCAAGGACTACTACTTCCCGAGCTTCATCGAGCCGGGGCTCGCCACCGAACTCGTGGTCAACAAGTCGAAGTTTGCTGCGCTGCCAAAGGACCTGCAGGAGATCGTGCGCGTCGCGAGCCAGGCCGAGTACGACCAGGTGGCGTCGGACTTCTACGCCAACGACCCGCGCGCGCTCGAGACGCTGGTTGCCAAGCACGGCGTGCGCGTGCGCCAGTTTCCCGAGCCGATCCTCGAGGCCGGCGCGAAGGCGGCGAGCGAGGTGCTGGCCGGCGTGCGCAACAGCGACAACGCGCTCGCGAAGAAGACCGCGGAAAGCTTCGTGGCGGCGCTGAACCTGCTGCGCACGCGCACCGAGGGGACCGACACGCCGTTCCTGCGCGCGCGCGAGAAGTACTTCAAGGTCAAGTAAGGCAACCCGGGCGACCCGCCATGAGCAGGCGCTCGTGGCGGGTGCCAGGCAGGGGCCGTCATCGCCATGCGCTCACTCGCCGCCATCGTCGCTGCCATCGGACGGCTGAACGACGCGGTCGGCCGCATTCTGGCCTGGCTCGCGCTGGGGTCGGTGATGGTCTGCTTCGTCGTCGTCGTGCAGCGCTACGTCTTCTCGACCACGCAGCTGTGGATGCAGGACCTGTACGTGTGGCTCAACGGCGCGCTGTTCATGGGCGTGGCCGGTTTTACCCTGCTGCGCGACGGCCATGTGCGCGTCGACATCTACTACCGGCCGGCGAGCGTGCGCACGAAGGCGATCCTCGACCTGGTCGGGGTGCTCGTGTTCCTGCTGCCGTTCTGCGTCGTGGTCGGCATCTGGGGATGGCCGTACGTGCAGGCGTCGTGGGGACTGCGCGAGGCGTCGGAGAATCCGGGCGGGATGCAGGGGCTGTTCATACTGAAGAGCTTCGTGCTGGTGTTCGTCTTGCTGGTCGGCCTGCAGGGCGTCGCGATGGCGCTGCGCAGCATTCTCGTGCTCGCCGGGCGCGAGGGCGAACTGCCGCTGCGGTTCCGCTATCCGCAGGGTGAGCGCGGATGACGGCAACGCTGACCGGAGAGATCCTCGCACTGCTGATGTTCGTCGGCGTCATCGGGACGCTGCTGATCGGCTTCCCGGTGTCGTTCTCGCTGGCGGGAACCTCGCTGCTCTTCGCGCTGGCCGGCTGGCTGCTGGGGGCCTTCGACCCGTCGAACTTCGGCGCGCTGGCGTCGCGCTACGTCGGCTTCATGACGAACGAGGTGCTGGTCGCGGTGCCGCTGTTCATCTTCATGGGCGTGATGCTCGAGCGCTCGAAGATCGCCGAGGAACTGCTGGTGACGATGGGCAAGGTGTTCGGGCAGCTGCCCGGCGGCCTCGGCCTGTCGGTGATCATCGTCGGCGCGATGCTGGCGGCATCCACCGGCGTGGTGGGCGCGACGGTCGTGACGATGGGGCTGATCAGCCTGCCGGCGATGATGCGCGCCGGCTACGACCCCAGGCTCGCCACCGGCGTGATCTGCGCGTCGGGCACGCTGGGCCAGATCGTGCCGCCGTCGACGGTGCTGATCTTCATGGGCGACATGCTCGCGGGGATCAACGCGCAGGTGCAGATGGAGAAGGGCAACTTCGCGCCGACGCCGGTCTCGGTGGGCGACCTCTTCATCGGCGCGGTGCTGCCGAGCGCGATCCTGATCGGGCTGTACCTGCTCTACATGATCGGCAAGGCGGTGTTCCAGCCGCGGACCTGCCCGCCGACACCCGCCACCGCCGAGGAGCGCAAGACGCTCGGTCGCGACGTGCTGACCGTGCTGGTCCCGCCGCTGCTGCTGATCGTCGCCGTGCTCGGCTCCATCATGGGCGGCATCGCGACGCCGACCGAATCGGCATCGGTCGGTGCGATCGGTGCGATCGTGCTGACTCTGGCGAAGCGGCGTTTCGACTTCGCGATCCTGCGCGACGTGACGATCTCCACCGCGACCGTCACATCGATGGTGTTCGTGATCCTGCTCGGTGCCGCGGTGTTCTCGATCGTGTTCCGGATGATGGGCGGCGACGCGCTGGTGCACGAGTTCCTCGGTGGCCTGCCCGGGGGCGTCGTCGGGGCGATGATCGTCGTGATGGCAGTCATGTTCGTGCTCGGGTTCATCCTCGACACCTTCGAGATCATCTTCATCGTGATCCCGATCACGGCGCCGGTCCTGCTGGCGATGGGCGCCGACCCGCTGTGGCTCGGCGTGATGGTCGGCGTGAACCTGCAGACGAGCTTCATGACGCCGCCGTTCGGCTTTTCGCTGTTCTACCTGCGCGGCGTGGCGCCGGCCGGCATCTCGACCGGCGACATCTACCGCGGCGTGGCGCCGTTCGTCCTCTTGCAGGTCATCGCGCTGGGCGTGCTGATGTCGTACCCGGCGCTCGCGACCTGGTTGCCGGCGGTGGTGTTCGGGCGCTGAGCGCGGGCGCTCGGCCGGGTCAGGGGATTCCCTGAGCGTTGGCATTCCGTGTCGACCGTATCATCGAAGGTTCATCAAGCACTGGAGTGGGCCGACCATGAAACGCATGCTGGCAGGGTTCGTCGCCGTCGTGGCGCTCGGGGCCGCGGGGCTGGCGCAGGCGCAGAACACGCGGCTGTCGGTCGGAACCGGCGGCACCGGGGGCGTGTACTACCCGATGGGCGGAGGCATGGCGTCGATCCTGTCGAAGCACCTGCCCGGCTGGGAGGTCACGGCCGAGGTCACCGGCGCGTCGGTGGCCAACCTGCAACTGATCGGGCAAGGCAAGCAGGACTTCGGCTTCACGATGGCCGACTCGGCCTGGGATGCCGTCAGCGGGCTCGCGAAGTTCAAGGACCGCAAGGTCGAGGCGCGCACGCTGATGGTGCTCTACCCGAACAAGATGCACGTCGTCACGACCGAGGCGAGCCGGATCTCGAAGCTGGCCGACCTCAAGGGCAAGCGGATCTCGACCGGCGAGCCCAACAGCGGTACCGAGGTGATGTCGCTGCGGTTGCTGGAAGCCGCCGGCATCGACAAGGACGTGCAGCGCGAGCGGCTGTCGGTGGCCGAGGGCGTCAACGCGATCAAGGATCGCAAGATCGACGGCCTGATCTGGGTCGGCGGCCTGCCGACCGCGGCGATCACCGACCTCGCGGCGACGCCGGGGATCACCGTGAAGCTGCTCGACCACGCCCAGTACGCCGACGCAATGAACCAGAAGTGGGGGCCGCTCTACGTGAGAGGCAAGACGCCGGCCAACACCTACAAGGGTCAGGCGGTCGAGGTCGCCAACATCGACGTCTGGAACCTGCTGGTGGCGGACCGGGGGATGAGCGACGAGAGGGCCTACGCGATCGTCAAGACGCTGATGGAGAAGCGCGACGACCTGATCGCGGTGCACCGCGAGGCGCGCAACATCACGCTCGACGCGCAGGCCTCGGGCTCGCCGATCCCGTTCCATCCGGGCGCGCGCAAGTACTTCGAGGAGCGCGGCGTCAAGTTCGCGAAGTGACGTTTCCCCGAGGCCGCGCGGCGCGCATCGCGAATCGATGAGTTCCGGCGCCGGCCCGCAGGGAGCGCCGGACGACGCGCGCGTGCGCGCCGCCGAGCGCTTCGTCGCGCAGGAGGAAGGGGCCGCCCGCCGCCTCGACGGTGCGCTCGGCGCCTTCGTCACGACCCTGCTCGTGGCGATGTCGCTCTTTCACCTGTACGCGGCCGCCTCGATCGTGCCGACGATGACGTTGAGGCCGGTGCACGTCGGTTTCATGCTGGTGCTGGTGTTCCTGGTGTTCCCGGCGACGCCGAGGCTCGGGGAGCGGCTGCGGTGGCACGACGTCGCGCTGGCGCTGGCCGCGCTCGCGACGGTCGCCTGGATCCTCGCCGGGGGCGACGACTTCTGGGACCGCAGCACGCTGCCGGACACGCTCGACCTCTTGCTCGGGGTCGTCTTCGTGCTGCTCGTCCTCGAGGCCGCGCGGCGCTCGACCGGCTGGATCATGCCGGCGGTCGTGCTGCTGTTCGCCGCCTACGCGTTTGCCGGCCCGTGGCTGCCCGGGCACTGGGCGCATCGCGGCTACGACCTCTCCAGCATGATCGGCGTGATGTACATGTCGCTCGAGGGCATCTTCGGCACCGCGATCGACGTCTCGGCGACGCTGATCATCATGTTCACGATCTTCGGTGCGTTCCTGCAGCACTCGGGCGCCGGCAAGTTCTTCCTCGACTTCAGTTTCGCGCTGACCGGCGGGCGCCGCTCCAGCGCCGGCCGCACCGTGGTGCTGTCGTCGTTCCTGCTCGGAGGCCCGTCCGGCTCGGGCGTCGCGACCACCGTGACCATCGGCACGGTCGCGTGGCCGATGCTCGAGAAGGCCGGCTACGAGCGCAACGCGGCCGGCGGCCTGCTCGCGGCCGGCGGGCTGGGCGCGATCATCTCGCCGCCGGTGCTCGGCGCCGCGGCGTTCCTGATCGCCGAGTTCCTGAAGATCTCCTATCTCGACGTCCTGAAGATGGCGGTCATCCCGACCTGCCTGTACTACCTGTCGCTGTTCCTGATGGTCGAGATCGACGCGCGCAGGTACCACTCGGCGGCGGCCGGGTGGCGCCTCGAGGCCACGGCAGCGCAGCTGGCACGGCGCTTCTGGTTCCACTTCCTGTCGCTGGTGGCGATCATCGGCTTCATGCTGTGGGGCTTCTCGCCGCTGATGTCGGTGTTCTGGGCCACGCTCGCCACCTTCGCGGCGAGCTTCCTGTCGCGCGAGACGGCGATGTGGCCGCGCAAGCTCGTCGCCGCGCTCGCCGACGGCTCGAAGCAGGCGCTCAACGTCGCCGCGACCTGCGCGGCCGCCGGCATCATCGTCGGCGTGGTCGGCAAGACCGGGCTCGGCCTCAAGTTCAGCTCGATCGTCATCGCCTACGCGGGCGGGAGCCTGCTGCTCACGGCGATCTACACGGCGCTGATCGTGTGGATCGTCGGACTCGCCGTGCCGGTGACCGCGAGCTACATCATCTGCGCGGTCATTGCCGCGCCGGCGCTGGTCAAGCTCGGCGTTCCCGACTTCGCGGCGCACATGTTCGTCTTCTACTACGCGGTGCTGTCGGAGGTCTCGCCGCCCACCGCGCTGTCGCCGTTCGCGGCCGCCGCGATCACCGACGGCGATCCGTACCGCACGACGCTGCAGTCGTGGAAGTACACGCTGCCGGCGTTCCTGCTGCCGTTCGCGTTCGTGCTCGAGCCGGCCGGCGCCGGGCTGCTGCTGAAGGCGCCGGCCGGCACCTCGTGGTGGCAGGTCGCGTGGCTCGTGGTCACGGCCACGGCTGGGATCGCGGCGCTCGCGGGCGGCGCGCAGGGCTGGGTGCTGTTGCGCTGCCTGCGCCTGGAGCGGCTCGCGATGATCGCCGCGGGCCTGCTGCTGGTCTACCCGGCGCCGCTCGCCGACACGATCGGCCTGGCGCTGCTGGCGTCGGCGCTCGCGTCGCAGTGGCGGCGCAACCGGGCGCAGGGCGCGGCTCGCCCCCCGGGCTAGGACGCGACTGCGAGGCGCGCGCGGTGTTGCGCGATCGCGGCGCGTACCTGGCGCGGCGCGGTGCCGCCGACGTGATCGCGCGCAGCGACCGAGCCCTCCAGCGTGAGCACCGCCGCGACGTCGGCGTCGATCAGCGCGCTGAATGCGCGCAGCTCGTCGAGCGGCAGGTCGGCGAGGTCGACGCCGCGGTCGGCAGCGCTGCGCACCGCGCGCGCGACCGCCTCGTGCGCATCGCGAAACGGCAGCCCCTTCTTCGCCAGGTAGTCGGCGAGATCGGTCGCGGTCGAAAAACCCTCGGCCGCCGCCTGGCGCATCCGCTCGGGGCGCACGCTGATGCCGCCCACCAGGTCGGCAAAGATCTGCAGCGTTGCGAGGATCGTGTCGGCGGTGTCGAACAGTGGCTCCTTGTCCTCCTGGTTGTCCTTGTTGTAGGCGAGCGGCTGGCCCTTCATCAGCGTCAGCAACCCGACCAGGTGGCCGAACACGCGGCCTGACTTCCCGCGCGCGAGCTCGGGCACGTCGGGATTCTTCTTCTGCGGCATGATCGACGAGCCGGTGCAGAAGCGGTCGGCGAGGTCGATGAAGCCGACCCGCGGCGACATCCACAGGACCAGCTCCTCAGACAGCCGCGACACGTGGACCATCACGAGGCTGGCGGCGGCGCAGAACTCGATCGCGAAGTCGCGGTCCGAGACCGCGTCGAGCGAATTCCCGCACACGCCGTCGAAGCCGAGCGCGCGCGCGACCGCTTCGCGGTCGATCGGATACGACGTGCCGGCGAGCGCCGCGGCCCCCAGCGGGAGCCGGTTGACGCGGCGGCGGCAGTCAGCCATGCGCTCGGCGTCGCGCGCGAACATCTCGACGTAGGCGAGCAGGTGGTGGCCGAAGGTGACCGGCTGCGCGACCTGCAGGTGCGTGAAGCCCGGCATGATGGTGTCGGCGTGCGGCTCGGCGAGGTCGAGCAGCGCGCGCTGCAGCGACGCCAGCTGCGCGCGCGTCTCGTCGATCGTCGCGCGCAGCCACAGTCGGATGTCGGTGGCGACCTGGTCGTTGCGCGAGCGCGCCGTGTGCAACCGCTTGCCGGCGTCGCCCGCAAGCTCGGTCAGGCGCCTCTCGATGTTGAGGTGAACGTCCTCGAGGTCGACCGACCAGGCGAACGCGCCGCGCTCGATCTCGTCGCGGAGGGTCGCCATGCCGGCGCGGATCGCCGCCAGGTCGGCGTCGCCGAGCAGCCCCGCGGCGTGGAGCATCGCCGCATGCGCTAGCGAGCCCTCGATGTCGGCCTGCGCGAGGCGGCGGTCGAAGTCGACCGAGGCCGTGTAGCGTTTGACCAACTCGCTGACGGGTTCCGAGAAGCGGGCGGACCACGCTTCGGATTTCTTGGCAAGCTGATCTGTCATAATCGTCCGCGGCAGAGGGGGAGCCTCGAGAGCCGAATTATACGGATCGCCACGACGGCCGATGCCGCGGCAGGCGCTCCAGCGCAGCGAGGGAAGGAATCGATGAGCGATCCGGGGCCGGCGGCGCCGCAGATGGCGACGGCAACGACGGCCGCGCTGGACGCGCCCGCGGCGCCGCGTCGCCGCCTGGTCGACGGTGCCGACCTGCCGGTGCTCCCCGATTGCTGCAACCTCGGCACCGTCGCGCGGGTGCTGGGGCCGCTCAATCTCGGTGTCGTGCTGCTCGCCTGGCTGCTTCCCGGCGAGGAGTCGGCGGCCTGGCCGGTGCTGGAGACTGCGCTGCGGGTCAACGCGGTCGGGGCGGCGTCGCTGCTGCTGCTGTGCCCGCTCAGGCGCGCGGTCAACGGCTCGCCGCGCCGCGTCCAGTGGGGCGTCGGGCTCGGGGTGCCGGCGCTGCTCGCCGCGCTGGCCGCGCTGGCCAGCGCGCCGTTGCCCGGGAGCACGCCGCTGGCGGTGCTCGGCTGGCTCGCGCCGCGCGCGCTGCTGGCGGCGGCCGTGGCCTGGCTGCTGATCGAGTACCTCCGGCTGCGCCAGCTGTCGTTGCAGCCCTCGCAGGCCGAGGGACGGTTGCAGGCGCTGCAGGCGCGCATCCGTCCGCACTTCCTGTTCAACAGCCTCAATACGGTGCTGGGCCTGATGCGCAGCGACCCGCGCAAGGCCGAGCGCACGCTCGAGAACCTCGCCGACCTGTTCCGCGTGTTCATGAAGGACAGCCGCGAACTGGTTCCGCTCGACGACGAGGTGCTGCTGTGCAAGGAGTACCTGACGATCGAGAAGCTGCGGCTCGCCGAGCGCCTCGAGGTGCGCTGGGCGCTCGACGACATGCCCGGTGACGCGCTGCTCCCGTCGCTGCTGCTGCAGCCGCTGATCGAGAACGCCGTTCACCACGGCATCGAGCCGAGCCAGGAACCGGGCGAGATCCGCGTGGCGATTGCCCGCAACGGCGATCGCGTGCGGGTCGAGATCATCAATCCGCTGCCGGACTCGCCCCCCACCCGGCCGGGCAACCACATGGCGCTGTCCAATGTGCGCGAGCGCCTCGACCTGACCTTCGACGTCGAAGGCCAGCTCGAGACCGCGAGCGACGACGGGCAGTTCCGCGTGACGGTCCATTTCCCCTACCGCAAAGAGAGAAGACGCCGCGATGTCAGACGCACCTTCGATCCTGATCGTTGACGACGAACCGGTTGCGCGCTCGCGCCTGCGCGAGCTGCTGGCCGACCTGGCCCCCGGCTTTCCCCACCGCGTGGTCGGCGAGGCGCCCAACGCGCCCGAGGCGCTGTCGCAGATCGAGGTCGCGCAGCCGCAGATCGTGCTGCTCGACATCCAGATGCCGGGCATGAGCGGCATCGAGCTGGCGCGGCACATCTCGGCGCGCGCGCAGTCGGGCGAGACGCCGAAGCCGATGCCGCTGATCATCTTCGTCACTGCGTTCGACGAGTTTGCGGTCGACGCCTTCGAGGTGAGGGCGATCGATTACCTGCTCAAGCCGGTGCGCGCCGAGCGGCTCGAGCAGGCACTGCAGCGCGCGACGACGCGCCTGCCGCAGGAGCACGCGCAGGCGATCGACCAGCTCGCGCGCGCCACCAACACGCGCCGCCGACACCTGTCGGTGCACGAGCGCGGCCGCGTGATCCTGGTGCCGCTCGAGCAGGTGATCTACCTGAAGGCGGAACTCAAGTACATCACGGTGCGCACGCGCGAGCGCGAGTACCTGATCGAGGAGTCGCTGACCTCGCTCGAGGACGAGTTCAGCGACCGTTTCGTGCGCATCCATCGCAACGCGCTGGTGGCGCGCCCGGCGATCGCGGGATTCGAGCGGGTGATGCCGCAGGGCGAGGACGACGGCGGCGATCCCTACTGGCAGGTCGTGTTGCGCGACATCGGCGAGCGGCTGCCGGTGAGCCGCAGGCAATGGTCGACGGTCAAGAACCTGGTCAGCTAGAAGGCGGATCGAAGTGAGCGAAGCCAGCGCGCAGCGCGCGCCCGAGCGGCTCGTCATCGCGTCGCGCCAGAGCCGGCTCGCCATGTGGCAGGCCGAGCACGTGCAGGCGCTTCTGCGCGAGCTCTATCCGGCTTGCGAGGTCTCGATCCTGGGCATGACCACCGAGGGCGACCGCGTGCTCGACCGCGCGCTCAACGAGATCGGGGGCAAGGGGCTGTTCGTCAAGGAGCTCGAGGTCGCGCTGCTCGAGGACCGGGCCGACCTGGCGGTGCATTCGCTGAAGGACGTGCCGATGGAGGTCGGCGAGCCGTTCGAGCTGGCGGCGATCATGGCGCGCGAGGATCCGCGCGACGCGTTGGTGTCGAGCCGCTGGGAGTCGCTCGAGGCGATGCCGGCGGGCGCGCGCGTCGGAACGTCGAGCCTGCGCCGCGCCGCGCAGATCCGGCGCCGCTTTCCGGCGCTCGAGGTGCTGCCGCTGCGCGGCAACGTCAACACGCGGCTGGCGCGCCTCGACGAGGGGCGTTACGACGCGATCGTGCTCGCGGCGGCCGGGCTCAAGCGCCTCGGGCTCGCGGCGCGCATCCGCGCGATCGTGCCGCCGTCGCTGTGCCTGCCGGCGGCCGGGCAGGGCGCGCTCGCGATCGAAACCCGGGCCGGGCGCCCCGAGCTGCGGCGATGGCTCGCTGCGCTCGACGACGCGCGCACGGCGGTCGAGGTCCACGCCGAGCGCACGGTGTCGCGGCTGCTGGGCGGCAGCTGCCGGGTGCCGCTGGCGGCGTGGTGCACGGCGACCGCGGCCGGCGGGCTGAAGCTGGTCGCGCGCGTCGCCGCCGAGGACGGCAGCGCGATGGTCGAAGCGATCGCCGAGTCTCCGGGCGCCGATCGGGCGCAGGCCGAGCGCATCGGCACGGAAGCGGCGCGCTCGCTGCTCGGGCAGGGCGCGGCGCAATGGCTCGGGTCGTCCTGACGCAGCCCTGGCCGCGGGTGCGCGCGGTCGAGACGAGGTTGCGCGCACTCGGCCACGAGACGCTCGCGCTGCCGGTGACGCAGATCGTCGAGCTCGGCACGCAGCCCGAGGCGCGCGACGCGCTGGCTCGGCTCGCGAGCTTCGACTGGGTCGTGTTCGTGAGCCCGGCGGCGGTCGAGGCTGCGGCGGCCGTGCCGGGACTGCGCTGGCCGGCGTCGACCGGTGCGGCGCTGGTCGGTCCGGGAAGCCGGCGCGCGCTCGACGAGTGCGGACTCGCCGTCGATCCCGCGCACATCCTGCACCCCGAAGGGCCGCCGTACGATGCGCAGGCGCTGGTCGCCACGGGCGCGCTGCGCGAGCCGCGCGGGCTGCGGATCCTCGTGCTGCGCGGGCAGGGTGGCAACGACAGCTGGATCGAGAGCCTGCGGGCGCGCGGCGCCAGCGTCGAGACCTGCGCGCTGTACCGGCGCGAGCCCTGCGAGCCGTCGCCAGCGACGCTCGCCGCACTGCGCGCGCTGCTGGCGCAGGTTCCGGCGCCGGTGTTCGTGTTCACGCAGGCCGATGCGGTGGCGCGCGTCGACGCGCTGGTCGCGCGCGAGGGGCTCGCCGCGCCGGCGCGGGCGTCCCCCGCGCTCGCGATCCACGAACGCATAGCAGCGGCGCTGCGGCTCGCCGGATGGAACGACGTGCGCTGCATCGAGCCGGGCGATCCGGCGCTGGGCGCCGCGCTAGAATCACGAACGCCGGATCTCCCGAGCAGTCACCGTGCCTGAAACCGACAAGCCCGCGCTGGCGCCAGCGCAAGGCGCCGACCCATCGCCCCCTGTCTCCGTCTCCAGTTCGTGGCGCCCCGTCGCGACGAGCCGGGCGCGCTGGGGCGCGCTGGCGCTGCTCGCCGCCCTGATCGTCGGGCTGGCGGCGTGGACGCTGCCGAGGATCGCGGCGCTCGAATCGGAGGCGACCCGCCGCCTGCAGGTGGCCGACCAACGCGTGGCGCAACTCGAGGCGGCGCTTGCACAGGCGCAGGCGCAGTTGCGCGACACGCAGGCGCGCACCGGCGCGCTCGAGAGCCGCGTGCTCGAGGCAGCGGGACTTCAGGCGCAGCTCGAGAAGCTCTATCGCAGCCTCGCCGAGGACTCGACCGACGTGCTGCTCGGCGAAACCGAGTCCGCGCTGGCGCTGGCGAGCCAGCAACTCGCACTGGGCAGTCATCCGCAGGCCGCGCTGGGCGCGTTGCGGCAGATCGACGCGCGCCTGGCGCGCCACGACGATCCGTCGCTCGGCAGCGTGCGACGCGCGCTGTTGCGCGACATCGACCGGCTTCAGGCCTATCCGGCAGCGGACGTCGGCGCGCTCGCGGTGCGGCTCGACGGACTGCTCGCGTCGATCGACCAGTTGCCATTGCTGGCGGGCGCGGCGGACGGTCATGCCGTGGACGCGCCGCCGACCGCGCGTCCGGCCGGCGGCGCTGGCGCGGTCGAGCGATCCGGCTCGGTCGGCGAAGCCGCCAGCCGGGCCACCGACGCGGCAGTGGCGGGTCTGAGCGCCCTGCGCGACGAACTGATGCAGCTGTTCCGGGTGCGGCGGATCGACACCCCCGATGCGGCGCTCGTCGCTCCCGAGCAGGCCTACTTCCTGCGCCAGAACCTGCGGCTGCTGCTGCTCAATGCGCGGCTGGCACTGCTGTCGCGCAATGAGAACGTGTTCCGTGCCGATCTCGAGCGGGCGGCGGCCTGGTTGCGGGGCTATTACGACCTGGAGCACCGCGCGGTGGCGGCGGCGGTCGCGCAGCTGCGCCAGATGCTGGGGGCGCGCCTCGTCCTGGAGCCGCTCACGCTCGGCGAGAGCCTCGCGGCGGTGCGCGCGGCGCGCGCGCTGCGCGAAGCGCGGCCCTGAGGCGCGGGCTCGAAGGCCCGGAGGCGGAACACCGATGCGGCGCGTGATCTGGGGTCTGCTGGTCGTGTCGGCCGCGGTCGGCCTCGCGATGCTGATGCGGCTCAACGACGGCAACGTCACCGTCCTGTGGCCGCCGTACCGCGTCGACGTGTCGGTGAATCTCGCGTTGCTCGCGGTGGTGGTCGCGTTCGTCGTCCTGCACCTGCTGCTGGCCGGGCTGTCGAACGCGATGAACCTGCCGGCGCGCGTGCGCGAGTACCGCGAACGGCGGCGGCGCGACGCTGCGCTCGCGAGCTTGCGCGACAGCCTGCTGGCGCTGTTCGAGGGGCGCTTCGGACGAGCCGAGCGCCTTGCGCAGGGAGCGCTCGGCGAGAACTCGCTCGGCGGTGTTGCGTCGCTGGTGGCGGCGCGCGCGGCGCAGAGGATGCGCGAGGCGGAGCGACGCGATCGCTGGCTCGAGGCCGCCCGGGAAGCGCCGGGCGCTGCCAACGCGCTGTTGATGACGATGGCCGAGTTCGCCGTCGAGGACCATCGGCCAACCGACGCGCTGGCGGCGATCTCGACGCTGCAGGCGGGCGGCCAGCGCCACATCCACGCGCTGCGGATCGCGATGCGGGCGCACGAGCAGGCGCAGGACTGGGGTGCACTGCTGCAGGCGCTGCGCCATCTCGAGAAACGCGACGCGATGCATCCGGCCGCCATCCGCGGGTTGCGGATCCGCGCCTGCAGGGCGCTGTTCGCGGCGCGCGCCGGTGACGCCGACGCGATCCAGCAGCTGTATGCGGCGCTGTCCGTGCCCGAGCGAGACATCGACGAAATCGCCGAGGCGGCGGCGCGGGCGTTCGCCGGCGCCGGGCGCGCCGAGCAGGCCGCGCGCATTGTCGAGCAGCGCATGGAAACGCGCCTGGTGGCGCCGCTGGTGGCGCTCTATGCCCGCCTCGATGCGGTGCCGGCGCGTGAGCGACTCGGGGCGGCCGAGGCCTGGAGGTTGCGCCACGGCGACGATCCGGTGCTGCTGCGCACGCTGGGCAGCCTGTGCGCCGTGCAGGGACTCTGGGGAAAGGCCGAGGAATTCCTGCTGTTGTCGGTCCAGGGGGCGCCCGAGCCCGAAACGCAGGTGCTTCTCGCGGCGCTCTACGAGCGGCTCGGGCGAGCCGACGAGGCCAGGCAGCGCTACCGGATGGCCGCGCTGGGCGGCGTCGAACCCGCGGCGCCGCCGGCGCCCGCGGCCTGATCGCGGTCGTTCCGCGCTCGCGTGTCGCCGATGCCCGCAGGGCGAGGCCGGGCGCGCGGGGCGGTGTATATACTCTGCGCTTTCGCGCCACCGGGCCTGCGCCATCTCCCGCCATGACAGAAGCCATGTCGCGTTCGCGTCGCTTCGCGCTCGCATCGTCCGTCGTCGCCGCGGTCCTGGCGATTGCCGCTTGTGATGGCTCGGCGCCGAAGCCGCCGGCCGGCGCGCCAGCCGGTGCGGCTGCGCCCGGCGGTGGTGCGGGGCCGGGAGCCGGGCCGGGAGCCGCCGGCGGCGCGCCGCCCGCGCTGCCGGTGACGGTCGCCGAGGTGCGCCCGCGCAAGGTGCCGGTCGTGCTGGACGCCGTCGCGCGCACCGAAGGCTCGCGCGAGGTCGAAGTGCGGGCGCGGGTGGCCGGCATTCTGGAGCGGCAGCTGTTTCGCGAGGGCGAACTGGTTCGCGCCGGTGCGCCGATGTACCGCATCGACCGCGCGCCGTTCGAGATTTCGCTGGCGCAGACGCGTGCCGCGCTGGCCGAGGCGCAGGCACGCGCGGCGCGCTCGCAACTCGAGGCGGAGCGGCTCCAGAAGCTGCTCGCGGAGCGAGCGATCAGCCAGCGCGAGTACGACGACGCGCAGGCCTCGCGACTGCAGACGCAGGCAACGCTGCAGGCGGCCCAGGCGCGCGTGCACGAGGCGGAGCTGAACCTCTCCTACACGGCCGTCAACGCACCGATCTCGGGTGTGTCGGGTCGCACGCTGCGCTCCGAGGGCAGCCTGGTCAGCCCGGGCAGCGAAAGCGCCCTGCTCACGACGCTGACGCAGACCGATCCGATCTGGGTGCGATTCTCGCTTTCGGATGCCGAGTACGCGCAGCTGCGCGGCGCCGGCGCGAAGGCGGCGACGGTGCGCCTCGCGCTGGCCGATGGAAGGACCTACGAGCGCGCGGGAAGGCTCAACTTCACCGGCTCGACGGTCGATCTGCGGCTCGGCACCGTCCAGCTGCGCGCCGAGTTTGCCAATCCGGGCCTTGTGCTGTTGCCGGGGCAGTACGTCAAGGCGCGCGTCGAAATCGGAGCGCGCGACGCGGTCGCGCTGCCGCAGACCGCGGTGGTCCAGAACGACCGCGGCCGCTTCGTGTGGATCGTCGATGCGTCCAACAAGGTGAGCCTGCGTCCGGTCGAGGTCGGCGGCTGGGACGGGAGCGACTGGATCGTCGAGAAGGGGCTGCAGGCCGGCGACCGGGTGGCGCTCGACAACCTGATCCGGCTGCGCCCGAACGCGACGATCCAGCCGAGAGCGCCCGGGGCCGGGCCGGCCGGCCGGGCGCCGGGCGGAGCGCCGGGCGCCGGGCCCGCGAGCGCGCGCTGAGCGGGCGAGGCTGAGGCATGTCGCGTTTCTTCATCGGACGCCCGATCTTCGCGGCTGTCCTGGCGATCGTGATCGCGCTGGCCGGCCTGGTCGCTTCGCAGGTACTGCCGGTCGCGCAGTACCCCGAGATCTCGCCGCCGACGATCACCATCAGCACCAACTACCCCGGCGCGAGCGCCGAGACGCTGGCGAAGACGGTCGCGGCGACGATCGAGGAGCGGATGTCGGGCGTCGAGGGGATGCTGTACTACCAGTCGAACTCGTCTTCCAGCGGCGCGGTCAGCATCACGGCCACCTTCGAGGTCGGGACCGACGTCAGCCAGGCGATGTTCGACGTCAACAACCGGGTGCAGCTGGCCATGCCGCGCCTGCCCGACGAGGTCCGCCGCAACGGCGTGACGGTGCAGAAGCGCTCCAACGACATCCTGATGATCGTCCAGCTGCGCTCGCCCGACGGACGCTACGACAGCCTGTACCTGTCGAACTATTCGTCGCTGAACCTTGTCGACGAGCTCAAGCGCCTGCCGGGTGTCGCCGACGTGACGATCTTCGGCGCGCGCGACTATTCGATGCGCATCTGGCTCAAGCCCGACCGGATGGCACAGCTCGGCGTCACGACCGCCGAGATCGCGGCCGCCGTGCGCGCCCAGAACGCGCAGTACGCAGCCGGCAAGATCGGCGCCGAGCCGGCGCCGCCCGGGCAGAGCCTCGTCTACACGGTGACCGCGCAGGGCAGGCTGGTCGAGCCCGAACAGTTCGGCGAGATCGTCGTGCGCGCGGGCGGCCCCTCGGGCTTGCTGCGGCTGAAGGACGTGGCGCGCATCGAGCTCGGCGCGGTCAACTACGAGTCGTCCAACACGCTGGACGGACGCCCTTCGCTCGGGACGGCGGTGTTCCTGCAGTCCGGCGCCAACGCGCTTCAGGTCGCGAAGGCGGTGCACGCGCGGATGGCCGAGCTCCGCAAGGACTTCCCGGAGGGCCTCGACTACGTGGTGCCGATCGACGTCACGCGCTACGTGCAGTCGTCGATCAACGAGGTCACCAAGACGATCGTCGAGGCCGCGCTGCTCGTGGTCCTGGTCGTGTTCGTGTTCCTGCAGACCGCGCGTGCGACGTTCATCCCGATGATCGCGGTGCCGGTTTCTCTGGTCGGCACCTTCGCCGGGCTCTGGCTGTTCGGCTTCACGATCAACACGCTGACCTTGTTCGCGATGGTGCTGGCGATCGGCATCGTCGTCGACGACGCGATCGTGGTGCTCGAGAACGTCGAGCGGCTGATGCGCGAGCAGAAGCTCTCGGCGCGCGCCGCGGCGATCGAGGCGATGCGCGAGGTCTCCGGCGCGATCGTGGCGATCGTGCTGGTGCTGTGCTCCGTGTTCATCCCGGTCGCCTTCCTCGGCGGCATCGCCGGGCAGTTGTACAAGCAGTTCGCCGTCACGGTGGCGATCGCGGTCGCGCTCTCCGGAATCATCGCGCTGACGCTCACGCCGGCGCTGTGCGCGCTGATGCTGAAGGCGGGCGATCACGAGTCGCGGCTGTTCAGGCCGTTCAACGCCGGTTTCGCCGCGCTGACGCGGCTGTTCCTGCGCCTCGTGAACCTCGCGCTGAAGCACCGCGTGCTGGCGATGCTGGCCTTCGCAGGCATCGTCGCAGTGGCGGCGGTGCTGTTCTCGCGCGTGCCGTCGAGCTTCGTGCCGGCCGAGGACCAGGGCTACGTCCTCGGCTCGGTCGTGCTGCCCGACGGCGCCACGCTCGAGCGCACCAGCAACGCGTCGGCGCAGATGCAGCGGATGCTCGCCGATCATCCGGCGATCCAGCACGTGATGGCCATCAACGGTTTCGACCTCGTCGGCGGCGGCAGCAAGAACAACGTGGCGACGCTGTTCGTGCCGCTCAAGGACTGGTCGGTGCGCGAGCACAGCGCGCGCGACGTGATCGGCGAGATCTTCCGGCGCGGCATGGGATTGCGCGACGGCATGGCGATCGCTTTCAATCCGCCCGCGATCCGCGGCCTCGGCACCGCCGGCGGCATGGAGGTGTACGTGCAGGGACGCGGCGATCCCGATCCGGTGCGGTTGCAGCAGGTCGTGCAGGCCTTCATGGGCGAGCTCTCCGCGCACCCGCTGCTGCAGGGTGTCAACACGTTCTTCCGGCCCACGGTGCCGCAGCTGCGCGTCGAGGTCGACCGCGAAAAGGCGCTCTCGCTGGGCGTCCCGGTGCAGGACGTGTTCGAAGCGCTGCAGGCGACGATGGGCACGCTCTACGTGAACGACTTCAACAAGTTCGGCCGCGCGTATCGCGTCCAGTTGCAGGCCGACGCGCGATACCGCGCGAAGCCGGAGGATCTCGGCAACGTGTTCGTGCGCTCGACGGCCAGCGGCGAGATGATTCCGCTGAAGGCGCTGCTTTCGGTGCGCAACATCGCCGGCCCGGACCAGCTCGAGCGCTTCAACGGCTACGTCGCCGCCAAGGTGATGGCGGGCAGCAAGCCCGGTGTCAGCTCGAACGACGCGATACGCGCCGTCGAGGAGGTCGCGGCGCGCGCGCTGCCAGAGGGCTACCAGATGGCGTGGACCGGGCAGGGCTTCCAGGAGAAGCGCGCAGGCCGCGCATCGGTGTTCGCGTTCGGGTTCGCGCTGGTGATGGTCTACCTGATCCTGGCGGCGCTCTACGAGCGCTGGGGGATTCCGGTGGCGGTGCTGCTGACCGTGCCGTTCGCCGTGGCCGGCGCGCTCGGCTTCGTGATGCTGCGCGGGATGGAAAACGACATCTACTTCCAGATCGGCCTCGTGGTGCTGATCGGCCTGGCGGCGAAGAATGCGATCCTGATCGTCGAGTTCGCGCAGCAAGGGTTCCTGGCCGGGATGACGCCGCTCGAATCGGCGCTGAACGCGGCGCGGCTGCGCTTCCGGCCGATCGTGATGACGTCGCTCGCTTTCGTGCTCGGCGTCGTGCCGCTCGTGATCGCCTCGGGGGCTGGCGGGGCGGCCCGGCGCTCGATGGGCACGGGGGTGTTCGGCGGCATGATCGTCGCCACTTTCGTCGCGACGATCTTCGTACCGCTGTTCTTCACGCTGGCGGCGCGGCGGCGCAAGGGCGAGGACGTGACGGCGGCGCGCGACGCGCAGGGAGACGTTCGGTGACCCGCGCCGCGGCCGGGGCCGCTCCTCTGGGGCCGGGCGCGCGCCGGGCCGGGCGCGCGGCCGGCGCGCTGGCGTTGCTGCTCGCCGGCGCCGCCTGCGCGCCGATGGGGCCCGACTACCAGCGGCCGGCGCACACGCTGCCCGAGCGTTTCGTCGACCTTGCGCCCGCCGCCGAGGCGGCGAGCCCGCTGCGTCCGGACTGGTGGAAGCTGTATCGCGACCCGGGGCTCGACGCGCTGGTCGATGCGGCGCTGGCTCGCAACGCCGATGCGCGCATCGCGATCGCGCAGCTCGAGGAGGCACAGGCCGTGCTGCGCGAGGCGCAGGCGACGCTCGTGCCGCAGGTCGACCTCGGCGCGAGCGCCTCGCGCTCGCGCGTGACGACGCTCGGCACCCTGCCCACCACGGTGCCGTTGCGCGACGACCGGCGGCTGGCGCTCTCGACGGCGTTCGAGCTCGACTTCTGGGGGCGGTTGCGCCGCGGCGCCGAAGCCGCGCAGGCGCAGCTGCTGGCGAGCGGCTACGCCCGCGAGGTGGTCGCGCTGAGCGTGGCCGGAGCGGCGACGCAGGCGTGGTTCGCGCTGCGCTCGGTCGACGCGCAGATCGTGGTCACGCGCGAGACCTTGCAGGTGCGCAGCGAGAGCCTCGACGTCGTGCGCGCGCGCGCGCGCGGCGGCGTCGTGTCCGACCTCGACCTCAACCAGGCCGAGGCGGCACGCGCCGACGCCGCGCTGCAGCTCGTCGAGCTCGAGCGCCAGCGCGCGGCGCTCGAGCGCCAGCTGGGGGCGCTGTCGGGACAGCCGGGGCTGGGCGTGGCCGCGGGCGACCTGCGCTCGGTGCCGATCCCGCCGTTGCCGCCTGCCGGGCTGCCGTCGAGCCTGCTCGACCGCCGCCCGGACGTGCGCCAGGCCGAGGCGCAACTGCAGGCTGCGAACGCGCGCATCGGCGTGGCACGCGCCTCGATGATGCCGACGATCTCGCTCACCGGTTCGCTCGGCGGGCAGAGCGCCGAGCTGTCCGACCTGCTGCGCAGCGGCGCGCGCATCTGGTCGCTCGGCTTCGGCCTCGCGCTGCCGGTGTTCGACGCCGGCAAGCTGCAGGCGCGCAGCGACCAGGCCGAAGCGCGCCAGCGGCAGGCGCTTGCGTCCTACCAGAGGGCGAGCGAGAACGCCTACCGCGAGGTGGGCGACGCGCTGTCGAACAGCGAGCGCAGTGCAGTGGCCGAGAACGACCTGCGGACCCGGCTCGACGCGGCGCGCAACGTCGTGCGGCTCGCGCGCGCGCGCTACGAGAACGGGTACTCGGGATATCTCGAGCTGCTCGACGCGATGCGCACGCAGAACGACGCCGAGCTCGCGCTGATTCGCAACCGGCAGGCGCGGTTCTCGTACAGCGTCGACCTGATGAAGGCGCTCGGCGGCGGCTGGCGCGATCAGGCAGGAGCGGCGGGCGGGCAGCAGTAGCCGATCGGGTGCCATAATCGGCGCAGATCGGACCGCATGACCCCGGGGCTCTCCACGATGCGAATCGCCGCAGCGCAGCTGAACCAGATCGTCGGCGATTTCGACGGCAACGTCGCGCGCATCGTCGCCGCCGCCCGGCAGGCGGTCGAGCGCGGGGCGCGGGTGCTCGTGACCCCCGAACTGTCGCTGTGCGGCTACCCGCCCGAGGACCTGCTGCTGCGCGCATCCTTCCTCGACGCCTGCGACCGGGCACTGGCGGCGTTGTGCGAAGCCACGCGCGAACTCGACCTGTTCCTGCTCGCAGGACATCCGCGCCGCCGCGGCGGCGCGCGCTACAACGGCGCGAGCCTGCTGCACCGCGGACGCCTGGCCGGCGAGTACGACAAGCACGACCTGCCGAACTACGACGTCTTCGACGAGGAGCGCTACTTCGAGCCGGCCAACCGGCCGCTGGTGTTCGAGGTCGACGGCGTGCGTCTCGGCGTGCTGATCTGCGAGGACTTCTGGTACCGCTACGCGCCCCAGTGTGCGCACGCGGCCGGGGCGCAGGCGATCCTGGCGATGAACGCGTCCCCGTTCCACATGAACAAGCAGCACGTGCGGCTCGACGTGGCGCGCGAGAACGTGTGCGCCCTGGGGCTGCCGATGGTTGCCGCCAACCTGGTCGGCGGACAGGACGAGCTGGTGTTCGACGGGCTGTCGTTCGCGCTCGACGCGCGCGGCGAGTTGCGCGCGCAGGCGCCGGCGTTTCGCGAGGACCTGCTGGTCGTCGAGCTCGAGGGCGGCGCGCAGTCGTCGGTGGCGGCCGGGACGATCCAGCCGACGCCGCCGCTCGAGGAGCAGGTCTACGGGGCGCTGGTGCTGGGGGTGCGCGACTACCTCGGCAAGAACGGCTTTCCCGGCGCGATCATCGGGCTCTCGGGAGGCGTCGATTCGGCGCTGACACTGGCGATCGCCGTCGACGCGCTCGGCCCGGAGCGCGTTCGCACGGTGATGATGCCGTCGCCGTACACCGCGACGATCTCGCTCGTCGACGCGCGCGAGATGGCGCGGCGGGTCGGCGTGCGCTACGACGAGATTCCGATCACGGGCTGCTTCGACGCGTTCCTCGGCACGCTGGCGGAGGAGTTCCGCGGTTTGCCGCAGGACACGACCGAGGAGAACATCCAGGCCCGCGTGCGCGGGACGCTGCTGATGGCGCTGTCGAACAAGTACGGCTCGATCGTGCTCACCACCGGCAACAAGAGCGAGATGGCGGTCGGTTACTGCACGCTGTACGGCGACATGGCCGGCGGCTTCGCGGTGATCAAGGACATCGCGAAGACGCTGGTCTACCGGCTGGCGCGCTGGCGCAACGCGCAGGGCGTGGTGATCCCGGAGCGCATCCTGACGCGGGCGCCGTCGGCCGAGCTGAAGCCGGACCAGACCGACCAGGACTCGCTGCCGCCCTACGAGGTGCTCGACGCGATCATGCAGATGTACATGGAGGACAACCGCGGCATCGAGGAGATCGCCGCGGCGGGCCATCCGCGCGAGGCCATCGACCGCGTGGTGCGGCTGGTGCGGATCAGCGAGTACAAGCGGCGCCAGGCGCCGATCGGCATCCGCGTCACACACCGCGCCTTCGGCCGCGACTGGCGCCATCCGATCACGTCGCGCTTTCGCGACTGAAACGGCGCGGCGGCGGCGCGAACCCGGCCGCACGGCGCCGGCTGCACGGCGCCGTTCGATCGGCGCCGATCGAGCGGGACTCGGGTACGATTGGCAGTCGACAATGACGGGAACCGTGGAGCGACCATGAAGAAGATTACGGCGATCATCAAACCGTTCAAGCTCGACGAGGTGCGGGAAGCGCTTGCCGAGGTGGGGGTGACGGGTCTGACCGTGACCGAGGTGAAGGGGTTCGGGCGCCAGAAGGGGCACACGGAGCTGTATCGCGGGGCCGAATACGTGGTCGACTTCCTGCCGAAGGTGAAGGTCGAGGTGATCGTCGCCGGCGCCGCGGTCGAGTCGGTCATCGACGCCATCGTGCGCGCGGCGCGCACCGGCCGCATCGGCGACGGCAAGATCTTCGTTTCGGAAGTCGAGCAGGTGGTGCGGATCCGCACCGGGGAGACCGGCGAGGCGGCGGTCTGACGCGGCCGGCGCGCAGCGCGCGCAGCACGACGCGGGCGTGCGCGAATGGATGAGCCCGTGCCGGACGCCCCCGCAGGGGAGCGCGCGCGGCGCGTGGGTGCGATCCTGCTCGCCGCCGGAAGGTCGACGCGGATGGGCGGACCCGACAAGCTGCTCGCGACGATCGACGGCGAGCCGATGGTCAGGCGCGCGCTGCGAGTGCTGCAGGCGGTGCCGCTCGCGCCGGTGGCGGTCGTGCACGGCGTCGCAGCCGACGCCGTGCGCGCGGCGCTCGCCGGGCTTGCGCCCAGCCTCTGGTGCAGCGCCGATCCCTCGCCCGAACAGCAGGTGTCGGTCGTCGCCGGACTGCGCGCCTTGCCGTCCGATCTCGACGCGATCCTGGTCATGTTGTCGGACCAGCCGCTGCTCGACGCTGCCGACCTGCGCTGGCTGGTCGCGCGGCATCGCGCGCTGCCGGCCGGTTCGGCGGCGATCCCGGTGTTCGAAGGCCGGCGCGGCAACCCGGTCGTGATCGACGCTGCGATGCGCGCGCCGATCCTCGCGGCCCACGATGCGTCGCGCGATGCAGCCGGCGTGCGCGGCTACCTCGCGGCGCATCCCGAGCGGGCGCACCGGGTGGAGGCGCCGAACGACCACTTCGTCGTCGACATCGACAGCCCCGCCGATCTCGAGCGGCTGGCCGCGCGCGGCGTGCGGGTCGTCGCCGGGCCGCGCAACTGAGCGGCGCAGCGCAGCCGGGCAGCGCAGCCGGGCGAGCCCGGCTCAGCGAGCCGGCAGCGCCAGCAGAACGATCAGCGCGCCGGAGCCGCCGTCGTCGGGCCGGGCCTGGCAGAAGGCGAGCACCTCCTGGCGCTGGACCAGCCAGCGTGGAACCTTCGCCTTGAGCACCGGTTCGCGTCCGGCCGACCCGAGGCCCTTGCCGTGGATCACCCGCACGCAGCGCCAGGCTTCGCGCCGCGCGCGGTCGAGAAACCCGGCCAGCGCCGCGCGCGCTTCATCGGAGCGCAGGCCGTGCAGGTCGAGCTGCCCCTTGATCGCCCATTCGCCGCGGCGCAGCCGGCGCACCACGTCCGAGCCGATCCCGCGCCGGCGGTACGACAGCGCTTCGTCGGTCTCGAGCAGCTGCTCGATTCCGATCTCGTCCGACAGCGAGGCCTGCAGCGCGGCCTGCTCGTCGAGCTCGCGCTGGCGCGGCACCGGCAGCGGCGGGGGGCGTCGGGGATCGGCTCGCTCGCTGGGCGCCAGCGCGACCGCGCCGGCGACGGCGTCGCGAAAGACATTGGCTTCGCGTGCCTGCGCCTGGACGCGCTCGCGTGCGCGTCGCTCGTCGTCCTCGCGCCGCCGCTCGCGTTCCCGCAGCTGGGCGCCCAGCGGCGACAGCGCGGCAAGGCCTTCGAGCCGCTCGCGCGCCGGGGCGCCGGACCGCTTCGTCATCGGTGCCCGAGCGCCTCGAGATAGCGCTGCGCGTCGAGCGCCGCCATGCAGCCGGTGCCGGCGCTGGTGACGGCCTGCCGGTAGACGTGATCCTGAACGTCGCCGGCGGCGAACACGCCGGCCACGCTGGTCGCCGTGGCGTCGCCGCCGCTGCCTCCGCGGGTGCCGATGTAGCCGTTGACCATCTGCAGCTGACCCTCGAAGATCGCCGTGTTCGGCGAATGGCCGATGGCGACGAAGACGCCGGTGACTGCGAGTTCGGACGTCGTCGCGTCGCGCTTGTCGCGCAGACGCACGCCCGTCACGCCGCTCGCGTCGCCCAGAACCTCGTCGAGTTCCTGGTGCCAGCGCACTTCGACGTTGCCTTCGCGAGTCCTGTCCATCAGCTTGTCGATCATGATCGGCTCGGCGCGAAAGCGGTCGCGCCGGTGCACGACGGTGACCTTGCGGGCGATGTTCGACAGGTACAGCGCCTCCTCCACCGCGGTGTTGCCGCCGCCGATGACCACCACATCCTGGCCGCGGTAGAAGAACCCGTCGCAGGTCGCGCAGGCGGAGACTCCCTTTCCCATGAAGGCCTGTTCCGAGGGCAGGCCCAGGTACCTGGCGGACGCGCCGGTTGCAACGATCAGCGCGTCGCACGTGTATTCGCCGGAGTCGCCGATCAGCCGCAGCGGGCGCTCGCCGAGCCGCGCAGTGTGGATGTGATCGAAGATCATCTCGGTGCCGAAGCGTTCGGCGTGCTTCTGGAAGCGCGCCATCAGGTCGGGGCCCTGGACGCCGTCCGCATCGGCGGGCCAGTTGTCGACCTCGGTGGTCGTCATCAACTGGCCACCCTGGGCGAGCCCGGTGATCAGCACCGGCTGGAGATTGGCGCGGGCGGCGTAGACCGCCGCGGTGTATCCGGCCGGGCCGGAACCGAGGATCAGCAAGCGGGCGTGACGGGTGTTCGACATGGGAAGATGAAAGATAGGCGTTGTAAAAATCTCAAAAAATCATCGGGTTAACCGAAGCATCTTTGAGCACTTTGTGATATTCGTCGCGTCTGGTGCAGAATGGTGGCACTGCTGCGCGGCCTGCGGGGCGCGGCAGCGCGCAGAAGAAGGGGCAAGTATGGCGCACGAAGAAAACAGGGCATTCCTTCGCAGGGTACCC
>JANJTK010000083.1 GCA_024711155.1 Burkholderiaceae bacterium | reverse complement strand
CATCAGCGCGCCGGCGACGAGCGGTAGCGCGAAGCGGGCCGCGCGCCCGAGAAGGGGGGTCTGGTGCATGGAATGTGTCTCCTGTGGGGGGTCGGAGTGCTGCGCCAACGGCAGGTGCCCGGAATCCCACGCAAGGCGCGTGCCAGCGCCCCCCGGATCGCGACCACAGTCCGCGCTCAGTGAAGGCTGGATCGCCACAGGCGGCGCATCCGGGTGGACGAGAATCGGACGCATCGACGCCGTAATGTCCTGAATACGGACATTCCGCCAGAGAACGTACAATTTCCGGACAATCGGCCGGACGGGCGGCGTCGCGCCGCGCAGGCCGCTAGGCTCGCCGCGGCCAGAAGCAGAACACGTCGTCCTCGCGCGCCGCCTCGCCGAGCCGTGCGGTGAGCGCCGCGATGGCGCCGTCGGCGGTCGCGAAGATGTTCTCTTCGCCGATCGACTCGTACAGCCCGGTCGCCCGCATCACGTCGAGCACCTGCTTCTTCAGGCCCGAGAACACCAGCGTCACGCCGTTTCCACGCAGCAGCGTCACGAGGTGGCTGATCACCTCCTCGCCGGAGGCGTCGAGCAGGTTGATCCCGTCGGCGACGATGAGCAGGTACTTCGCCTTGCGATGGCCGGCGATGGCCTCGAGGACCGCGTCCTCGAAGTAGGACACGCTCGCGAAGTCGAGCTGCCCGTCGAAACGCAGCGCGACGACGTGCTCGCTGGTCGGCAAGTCGGGGGAACCTTGAGATCGCGCAGCGTGCCGTCGGGGTAGCGCCCGAGCACCGCCGCGCGCGGCTGCATCGTCCGGTACAGGAACAGCACGATCGCGAGCCCGGCGCCGACCAGGATGCCGGTGTCCAGGTGCGGCGCAAACGCAAGCGTGGCGACGAAGGTCACGACCGCAGCGACGCCGTCGTCGCGCTGCGCGGTCCAGGCGTGGCGGATCGCCTTGAAGTTGACCAGCCCGGACACCGCCAGCATGATCACCGCCGCCAGCACCGCCTGCGGCAGGTGGTAGAGCAGTGGCGTCAGCAACAGCAGCGTCACCAGCACGACGACTCCGGCGAACACCGACGACATGCCGGTGCGGGCGTCGGCGCCGAGGTTGACCGCCGAGCGCGAGAACGACCCGCTGGTCGGAAACGACTGCGTGAGGCTGCCGAACACGTTGCCGAGGCCCTGCCCGATCAGCTCCTGGCTCGGGTCGATGCGGCTCTTCGTCTTCACCGCCATCGCCTTGGCGATCGAGATCGCCTCCATGAAACCGACCAGCGAAATGACCAGCGCGCTCGGCAGCAGCTTGATCACCACCGACAGGTCGATGGCCGGCAAGGCGAACGACGGCAGTCCGGCCGGAATCTGCCCGACGACCTTGCCGCCGCTCGCCTCGAAGCCGAGCCCCCAGCTCGCCAGAGTCGTCGCGGCCACCGCGATCAGCACGCCCGTCAGGCTCGGCCGCCAGGTCCTCAGCGCCAACATCACCGCGAACGACGCGACACCCATCGCGAGCGTTGGCCAGTGCGTGTCGCCGACCTGCAGGAGCACTGTCCAGACGTCCCTGACGAAGTGCTCGCTGCGCGGCATGTCGACGCCGAAGATCTTGTTCAGCTGCGACAGGCCGATGATCAGCGCGGCTGCGGTGCTGAACCCGGCGATCACCGGGTGGGACAGGAAATTGACGACCAGGCCGAGGCGAAACAGGCCCAGCGCGAGCTGGATCACGCCCACCATCAGCGCGAGCGCGATCGCCAGCGCCACGAACTCGTCGCTTTGCGCCTGCGCGAATGGCGTCAGCGCCGACGCGGTGAGCAGCGACACCACGGCCACCGGCCCGGTGGCGAGCTGTTTGGAGGAACCCCACAGCGCCGCGACGATGCCCGGCAGGAACGCCGCGTACAGGCCGTAGTAGGCCGGCACGCCGGCCAGCTGCGCATAGGCCATCGACTGCGGGACGAGCACCAGCGCGACCGTGACCCCGGCGACGAGGTCGGCGCGCAGCGTGCCGGCCCCCATCGGGAACCAGCGCAGGAACGGCAGGAATCGGGCCAGCATGCGTTGGGCAGTCTAGCAGCCGCCCCGTCGGATTCGCGTGCCGCGACCGGCCCTGACGGGCGACCCCGGGAGGGGGATGCGCGGCCCGGATCCCGCCCGGATGCGCGATACTGCGGCGGATTTCGCCGCCGGCGCGCCACGCCGGCCACTGTCGCCACCCGAGGAGCCCCGCATGAAACACACCCTGCCGAGCCTGCTCGCCACCAGCCTCTTCCTGTGCGCGGGCCTCGCCTTCGCCCAGGGCGCCGCGCCGAAGGCCGCCGCCCCGAAGCCCGCCGCCGCGCAGAGCGCCCCGGCGGCCGACAAGCTCGACCTCAACACCGCGAGCAAGGAGCAGCTCGAGGCGCTCAAGGGCGTCGGCCCGGTGCGCGCCGCGGCGATCGTCAAGGGCCGCCCGTACAAGGGCAAGGACGAACTCGTGCGGCGCAAGATCCTGCCGCAGTCGGTCTACGACGAGATCAGCGACCAGCTCATCGCGAAGCAGAAGTAGCGCCGCCGGGGCGCGCGCAGCGCGCCCCCGCTCCCCGCTGACGGACAGGGATCACCACCCCGAGGCCCGTCAGCGGAAGTACGCCTTGCGCACGTACTGGTCGACCATCCGCTCGGTGTTGAAGAACGAGCCGTTCAGCGCGATCGCGTGGCGCATCACGTCGATGTAGCAGTCCTGCTTGCCGTAGTACATCGGCAGGATCACGGTCTCGAGCTGGTTGTACAGCGACTCGGCGTCGAAGGCGCGCTCATCGACGCCGGCGCCCGCGCCGCCGCCGTTGCCGCCGTTGCCGATCGCCCACCCGGTGACGTTCTCGATGCAGCCCTCGACCCACCAGCCGTCGAGCACCGACAGCTGCGGCACGCCGTTCATTGCGGCCTTCATCCCGCTGGTGCCCGAGGCCTCGAGCGGCGGCTGCGGCGTGTTCAGCCACAGGTCGACGCCCGCGACCATGCGCCGCGCGGCCGCGATGTCGTAGTCCTCCAGGTACACCACGGTCAGCTCGCCGGCGAGCTGGGCGATCCGCTCGAAGATCCTGCGGATCAGCTCCTTGCCGCCGCTGTCGCGCGGGTGCGCCTTGCCCGCGAAGATCACCTGGATCGGCCCGGCGCTGCGGTGCAGCGCGAGCAACCGCTGCACGTCGTGGAACAGCAGGTCGGCGCGTTTCCACGGGGTCGCGCGGCGCGCGAAACCGATCGTGAAGGTGTTCGAGAACAGGCGCGCGCCGCTGCGCTGGTTGACCCACGCGATCAGGTCCTGCTTGGCGGTCTGGTGCGCTGCCCACAGCTCGTGGCGCGGAATGCCCAGCGCGTAGCGCAGGCTCGCATTGTCCTCGCGCCAGGCGCTGATGTGGCGGTCGAGCGCGGCCGCGATCGGCGGCGCGATCCAGAACCCCGCGTGCACCCCGTTGGTGATCGAGTCGACCTTGTACTGCGCGAACATCTGGCGCGAGATCTCGCCGTGCTTGCGCGCCACGCCGTTGACGTAGTGGCTGTTGTCGAGCGCGAGATAGGTCATGTTCAGCACGTGGTCGAGGCAGAACTCGGCCGCGCTGCGGTTGTAGGCGCCCTGATAGTCGGTCAGCACGCGCCGCACCAGCCCGAGCGGGAACTGGTCGTGCCCGGCCGGCACCGGTGTGTGCGTGGTGAACACGCACAGCGGCCGCACCGCCACCGCCAGCTCGCGCGTCACCTCGGCAAGCCCGCGCCGCTGCATCTCCTCGTAGCCGAGTTCCAGCACCAGCAGCGCCGCGTGCCCCTCGTTCATGTGGAAGCGCCGGATGCGGTCGTAGCCGAGCGCGCGCAGCATCCGCACGCCGCCGATGCCCAGCACGATCTCCTGGCTCAGGCGATAGCGATCGTCACCGCCGTACAGGTGGTCGGTCAGGCGCCGATCGGACTCGGCGTTCTCCGGCAGGTCGCTGTCGAGCAGCAGCACCGGCACGACCGCCCCGCCGACGCCGATCGTGTCGTGGCGCCACGCGCGCAGCGCGACGTCGCGCCCCTCGATCGAGACCTTCACGCGCGCCGGCAGCTCGACCAGCGTGCTTTCCGGCGACCACGCCTGCGGCTCCTCGACCTGGACGCCGCCCGGCTCCAGGCGCTGCCGGAAGTAACCCTTGCGGTGCGCGAGCGTCACCGCCACCATCGGCACGTCGCCGTCAGCGGCCGAGCGAATGGTGTCGCCGGCGAGCACCCCGAGGCCTCCACTGTAGGTCGGGATGCCGTAGGCGAAGCCGATCTCCATCGAGAAGTACGCGATCGTGTCCGGGCTGGGCATCTCCGGATTGTGCCTCAGCGCGCCGAACGCCCGCGCCCCCCGCCTCATCGATAGTACCGATTCCCGGCGCCGCCCCGCTGCCCGATGATCGCCGCTGTACGCGTCTGGAAAAATATGCAAAGATGTTGACATAGTTGCCCGCGACGCGCGGCAGCAGCGGATGCCGCGCGAGTCGGCAGACAGGGGAGCGAGGTTGCGCAGGTTCGAGGACAGGACGGTCGTGGTCACCGGCGGCGGGGGCGGCATCGGCGGGGCGACCTGCATGCGGCTGGCCGCCGAAGGGGCGCGCGTCGCGGTGCTCGACCTCGATCCGGCCGCGGCCGCGGCAGTCGTCGAGCGGATCCGCGCCGCCGGCGGGCAGGCCGAGGCCTTCGGCTGCGACATCGCGCAGCGCGCCGACGTCGACGCGGCGGTCGCCGCGACCGTGCAGCAACTCGGCCCGATCGACGTACTGGTCAACAACGCCGGCTGGGACGTGTTCCGGCCGTTCCTGAAGACCGACCCGGAGCTGTGGCGGCGCATCATCGACGTCAACCTCGTCGGCGCGCTGCACATGCACCATGCGGTGCTGCCGGGCATGGTCGAGCGCAAGCGCGGCCGCGTCGTCAACGTGTCGTCCGACGCGGCGCGCGCCGGCTCGTCGGGCGAGGCGGTCTACGCCGCCTGCAAGGCCGGGCTCGTCGCGCTGTCGAAGACGCTCGCGCGCGAGCACTCGCGCCACGGCATCACCTTCAACGTGGTCTGCCCCGGGCCGACCGACACCCGGCTGTTCGCCGACTATCGGCAGGGCGCCGGCAACCCCGACAAGCTGCTCGCCGCGTTCGAGCAGTCGATCCCGCTCGGGCGCATCGGGCGCCCCGACGACCTGCCCGGCGCCATCCTGTTCTTCGCCAGCGACGACGCCGCCTTCGTGACCGGCCAGGTGCTCAGCGTCTCGGGCGGCCTGACGATGAACGGATGACGGCGGTTCCCTGGAGACGCGCATGAACTACGAAGACCTGCTGTACGAAGTCCGCGACGGCGCGGCCTGGATCACGATCAACCGCCCGGACAAGATGAACGCTTTCCGCGGCAAGACCTGCGAGGAGCTGATCCACGCGATCAACCGCGCCGGCTACGACCGCTCGATCGGCGCGATCGTGCTCGCCGGCGCCGGCGAGAAGGCCTTCTGCACCGGCGGCGACCAGTCCGCCCACGAGGGCCAGTACGACGGCCGCGGCACCATCGGCCTGCCGATGGAAGAGCTGCACGCGGTGATCCGCGACGTGCCCAAGCCGGTCATCGCGCGCGTGCAGGGCTACGCGATCGGCGGCGGCAACGTGCTGTGCACGATCTGCGACTTCACGATCGCTTCCGAGAAGGCGGTGTTCGGCCAGGTCGGCCCGCGCGTCGGCTCGGTCGACCCCGGCTACGGCACCGCATTCCTCGCCCGCGTCGTCGGCGAGAAGAAGGCGCGCGAGATCTGGTACCTGTGCCGGCGCTACAGCGCCGCCGAGGCGCTGGCGATGGGGCTGGTCAACACGGTCGTGCCGCACGACCAGCTCGACGCCGAAGTGCAGAAGTGGTGCGGCGAGATCATGGACAAGAGCCCGACGGCAATCGCGATTGCCAAGCGCTCGTTCAACGCCGACACTGCGCACCAGGCCGGCATCGCCGGCATGGGCATGTACGCGCTGAAGCTCTACTACGAGACCGAAGAGTCGCGCGAGGGCGTCAAGTCGTTCATGGAGAAGCGCAAGCCGGATTTCAGGAAGCACGCGAAATAGCAGGCAGCACGCAAGACAGGCCGGCGGCGGGCGCCGCCGGCAGCGGCCCCGCCGGGGCCGTTCGTACCCCACCCAGAGGAAGGAGACCTCGAATGGCATCGAAGTTCAGCAGCATCGCCGCCGCCACGTTCGTCGCGTGCGGCCTGATGGCGTCCGGCGCTTCGGCGCAGGCGCCGATCAAGATCGGCTACGCCGCCGACATGTCGGGCGCCTGCGGCCCGCTGGTCGACGGCGCCACCAAGGCGTTCCGGATGGGCGTCGAGGACCTCAACAAGGCGGGCGGCCTGCTGGGCCGCAAGATCGAGGTCATCGAGCGCGACACCAAGAGCCAGCCCGCCGAGGGCGCCAAGGAGGTCCGCGACCTGATCGTCAACCACAAGGTCGACGTCGTCACCGGCGTGTGCTCGTCGGCGGTGTGGCTGGCCGAGAGCGCGGTCGCGGCCGAGTTCAAGGTGCCGCTGTACACGGCGATCGCCGCCACGCAGACCGGCACGATCGAGAAGTGGCACCCGTACACCTGGCAGACCGGCGCCAACACGCTGATGGAGTCGGTCGGCGCCGCCGAGTACGTGGCCGCCAACAAGAACTGGAAGAAGGTCGTGCCGCTCGCGTACGACTACGAGTGGGGCCACACGACGGTCAAGGCGTTCTCGGAGCACCTGAAGAAGATGCGGCCCGACATCGAGATCGCACCGATGGTGCCGGTCAAGCTCGGCGACACCAACCTGACTTCGTACATCACCGCCACGCTGGCGCAGAAGCCCGACGTCGTGCTCGGCGCGATCTTCGGCGGTGGCCTCGTGAACCTGGTCAAGCAGGGCCAGACGATGGGCTTCTTCGAGCAGACCAACCTGCTCACGCTGACCACCGTCGACTTCCAGCAGAGCATGGGCGCGCAGATGCCGCAGAAGGGCATTTATGGGTTCGCGCGCGCGCCGTTCAACCAGCTGCTGGGCAACCCGAAGGCCAAGGCGTTCGTCGACGCGTACAAGGCTCGCCACAACAAGGAGCCGGACGACTGGGCGATCCTCGCGTACGACGGGCTGATGTTCTACGCCGAGGTCGTCAAGCACGCGAAGAGCACCAAGGCCGACGACGTCGTCAAGGCGCTGCCGCAGGTCACGTACAACGGCCTGCGCAGCAACAAGCTGAAGGTGCGCGCGCTCGACCACCAGATGAACGCGCCCGAATGGGTCGGCGTGATCGCCAAGACGCCGGACTACCCGTACTCGGTGCTGACGAAGGCGATGCTGGTCGAGGGCGACCGCACGCTGCCGAGCGAAGCCGACGTCAAGGCGCGCCGCGCGGCGGCGAAGTAACGCCGGCGCTTCACGCGAAGAACGATCCGCGCCACCGGGCAGCCGACTCATGATCGCCGTCCAGGTCGTCAACGGGCTGATGGAAGGAATGATGCTGTTCCTCGTCGCCTCCGGCCTGACGCTGATCTTCGGGGTGACGCGGATCGTCAACTTCGCGCACGGATCGTTCTTCATGCTGGGCGCGTTCTTCGCCTACAGCGCGATGCCGCACCTGATGCCGGACACGGTGGTCGGCTTCGCGCTGTCGGTGCTCGTCGCGGCCCTCGCGGTCGCGGCGCTCGGCGCCCTCTTCGAGCTGCTGGTGCTGCGCCGGACCTACGGCGCCGACGACCTGCTGCAACTGATCATCACCGTCGCGCTGGTGCTGGTGATCCGCGACCTGGTCCGCGAGGTCTGGGGCGCGAACAACGTGACGGTGCCGATGCCGTCGGCGCTCTCCGGCGCGGTGAAGTTCGCCGGCTCGTTCTTCCCGTCGTTCCAGCTCGCGCTGTTCGGGGCCGGGATCGTCGTGGTCGTCGCGATGGTCGCGATCATCCGCTTCACGCGCGCCGGCATCCTGCTGCGCGCGGCGACCGACGACCGCGGCATGGTCGCGCTGCTGGGGATCCCGCAGGCGCGCATCTTCACCGGCGTGTTCGCCGCCGGTTCGTTCCTGGCCGGGCTGGCCGGCGGTCTCACCGCCCCGTTCGGCAACGTCAACTACACGATGGACACCACGGTCATCGTGATGGCCTTCATCGTCGTCGTCATCGGCGGCATGGGCAACCTCTACGGCGCGCTGGCGGCCTCGCTGGCAGTCGGCGTCATCAAGGGACTCGGCGTGCTCTGGTTCCCGCGCCTGTCGATGGTCCTCGTCTTCCTGATCATGGCCGCGGTGCTGGTTGCGCGCTCGCTGGGGCGCCAGGCGGTGAGCAAGTGAAGGCCTTGACCACCGGCCTGCCGTGGCGCGCGCTCGCGGCGATCGCTTTAACGATCGCGCTGCTCCTCACCCAGGGCCCGGGCGCCGCGCTGCTGATCACCGACGTGCTGATCATGGTGCTGTTCGCGTCGAGCCTGAACCTGCTGATGAGCTATGCCGGCATGGTCTCGTTCGGGCACGCCGCGTACTTCGGGCTGGGTGCGTACGGCCTGGCGCTGTCGGTCGCCAAGCTCGGCCTGCCGCTGTGGGCCGGGCTTTTGCTCGGGCCCGCGCTCGCGGCGGTCGGCGCGCTCGTCTTCGGCGCGCTGTGCGTGCGGCTGTCGCACATCTACTTCGCGATGCTGACGCTCGCGTGCAGCGAGATCGTCTACACCACGCTGTTCCAGGCCTACGACTACACCGGCGGCGACACCGGAATCACGAAGTTCATGCCGACCCGGCTGGGGCTCGATCCGCACACCTACGGCTTGCTGGTGCTGGCGGTCGTCGCGGCCTGCCTGGCGTTCCTGTGGCGGCTCGTCAAGTCGCCGCTCGGGCTGGCGATCCAGGCGGTCGGTGAAGAGCCCCATCGCGCCGCGGCGCTCGGCTACAACCCGCGCCAGGTCCAGCACCTGAGCTTCGTCATCGCCGGCACGCTCGCCGGCATCGCCGGCACGATGTTCGCCGTCTACCACGGCAACGCGTTTCCCGACTACGCCGGCATCGGCCTGACGATCGACAGCCTGGTGATGGTCGTGATCGGTGGCCTGCGCAGCTTCGCCGGCGGCATCTACGGCGCGGTGATCTACACGCTGCTGAAGACCTTCGTCTCGCGCTCGTTCGCCTACTGGGAGCTCGTGGTCGGCCTGATCCTGCTCGGCGTCGTGCTGGCGTCGCCCGGCGGCATCGCGGCGCTGGTCGGGATGCTCGGCGGCAAGCGCTCGCGGGAGGGCGCGCGATGAGCGCGCAACCGATCCTCGTCGCGAAGAACGTCAACAAGCGCTACGGCAAGTTCGTCGCGCTCGCCGGCGTCGACCTGGCGTTGCAGCCCGGCGAGCGGCGCGCGCTGATCGGCCCCAACGGGGCCGGCAAGTCGACCTTCATCAGCATCCTCGGCGGCCAGCAGGCCGGCGGCCCCGGCAGTTCGGTTTACTTCGACGGCCGCGACATCTCGGGCGCGCCGCCGCACCGGATCGCGCGGATGGGGATCGGCCGCACGTTCCAGATCAGCCGCACCTTCAGGCGCCTGAGCGTGCTCGAGAACATGCAGTCGGCGCTGCTTGCGAGCGAGGGCGGCGCGCTCGGCCTGTCGGCCGCACGCCTGGCGGCGCTGCGAGATCCGGCGATGCAGGTGGTCGAGGAGGTCGGGCTCGCCGCGTCAGCCGAGCACGCGGTCGACGACCTCAGCCATGGCGACCGCAAGCGGCTCGAGTTCGGCATGGTGCTGGCGACGAAACCGAAGCTCTTCCTGCTCGACGAGCCGACCGCGGGCATGGGGCTCTCCGAGCGCAGCGAGCTGATGGAGATGATGGTGCGTCACACGACGCAGCGCGAGATCACGCTGCTGTTCGTCGAGCACGACATCGACATCGTGTTCCGCTTCGCCGACCGGATCACCGTGATGGCGCGCGGCAAGGTCTTCGCCGAAGGCTCGCCGGCCGAGATCGCGTCGCACGCGGCGGTGCAGGAAATCTACCTCGGCACGGGGCACTGATGCTGGCGATCGAGAACGTCCGCGCCGCCTACGGCCCCAGCGAGGCGCTGCACGGCGTCGACCTGTCGGTGGCCGAGGGCGAAGTCGTGTGCCTGGTCGGGCGCAACGGCGTCGGCAAGACCAGCACGATGCGCGCCATCGTGCAGGAGCAGATCCGCGTCACGCAGGGCGACGTGCGCTTCGACGGCCACAGCCTGCTCGGCCTGCCCTCGCACGAGGTCGTGCACCGCGGCGTCGGCTACGTGCCCGAGGACCGGCGCGTGTTCGCGAGCCTCACCGTCGAGGAGAACCTGCGCGTGCCGCTGCCGTCGCGCGCGGCGAAGTCGCGCCGCTGGACCGTCGACAGCGTCTACGCGCTGTTCCCGCAACTCGGCGAGTACCGCCACCGGATGGCCGGCGTGCTGAGCGGCGGCGAGCAGCAGATGCTGTCGATCGCCCGCTCGCTGCTGACGAACCCGCGGTTGCTGCTGCTCGACGAACCGCACGAGGGGCTGGCGCCGAAAGTGGTGCTGGAGATCATCGAGGCGATCAAGGCGCTGAAGAAGGAAGGCGTGTCGATGCTGATCTCCGAGCAATCGGTGCGCACCATCCAGGAGTGCGCCGACCGGGTGTTCGTGATCGACCGCGGGCGAACCGTCTTCGCGGGCACGCCGGCCGAGTTCGCCGGCGACCCGGAGATCACGCGCAAGTACCTGATGGTGGCGGAATACCACGCCTGAGATGTACTACCACGTCGTCATGATGCGGCTCGCCGAGGCGGCCGGCGACGAGTTCCACCGGCGCGTCGCCGCCCATGCGGCGCGGGTGCGCGCCGAGTGCGACGGCGTGCTGCACTACGACTGCCGCGAGAACACCGCGCCGCGCGCGAAGGGCTTCACGCACGCGGTGGTGTCGCTGTTCGAGTCGCCCGAGGCACATCACCGCTACCAGCACTCCGCGGCGCACCAGGAGATGAAGGCGTACATGCTGCCGTTCATCGCCGACATCGTCGAGTGCAACGCCGACATCCCCGACGTGGCGGCAACGGTGTCCGCGGGCGGCGCCGCGCGCGGAGCGGAGGGCGCGCGATGAACCTCGAGCTCGGCGGCCTGAGGGCACTCGTCACCGGCGGCTCGCGCGGCATCGGCCGCGCGATCGCGCTCGCGCTGGCCGCCGAGGGCTGCCGCCTGCACCTCGCGAGCCGCGGCCGCGAGGATCTCGAGCGCGCGCGCGACGAGATCGTCCGCGCGCACGGCGTCGCGGTCGACGTGCACCCGGTCGACCTCGCCGACGGCGACGCGCTGCGCGCGCTGGCGCGCGCGGTCGGTGCGGTCGACGTCCTCGTCAACAACGCGGGTGCGATTCCCGGCGGGCGCATCGACCAGGTCGACGACGCCACCTGGAAGAAGGCCTGGGACCTGAAGGTGTTCGGCACGATCGGCCTGTGCCGCGAGATGCTCGCCGCGATGCAGGCGCGCCGGCGCGGCGTCATCGTCAACGTGATCGGCATGGCCGGCGAGCGGCCCGACGCCAACTACCTCGCCGGCAGCGGCGCCAACGCCGGACTGATGGCGATCACGCGCGCGCTCGGCGCGGTCAGCGTCGAGCACGGCGTGCGCGTGCTCGGCGTCAACCCCGGGCTGGTCGCCACCGACCGCATGATCGCGCTGCTGCGCGCGAAGGCCGCGAACACGCTCGGCGACGCCGGGCGCTGGAGCGAGCTGGTGGGCGCCTACCCGTTCGGCCGCCCCGCGCATCCGCACGAGATCGCCGACGTGGTGTGCTTCCTCGCGTCGGCGCGCGCCGCCTACGTGAGCGGCACCATCGTGACCGTCGACGGCGGCGCCGCCGCGCGCGGCTCGAGCTTCTGACTGAGGAGATCCCGAGATGGAATTCGATGCGGTGCTGATCGCTCCGCGCCGTGCCGAGATGGTCCGCGACGGCCACTGGCACGACCGCACGATCAACGACGAGCTCGACGCCTGCGTCGCGCAGTTTCCCGACAAGCTCGCGCTGACCGCGGTGTCGCTCGACAACGGCGCGGTGCGCCGCTTCACGTGGCGCGAACTCGCGACGATGGCCGACCGCGTCGCGGTCGGTCTCGCGCGCCTCGGCGTCGTCAGGAACGACGTGGTGTCGTGCCAGCTGCCGAACTGGTGGCAGTTCACCGTGATGTACCTCGCGTGCTCGCGCATCGGCGCGGTGATCAACCCGCTGATGCACATCTTCCGCGAGCGCGAGCTGTCGTTCATGCTCGCGCACGGCGAGAGCAAGGTCGTGGTGGTGCCGAAGACTTTCCGCGGCTTCGACTTCGAGGCGATGCTGAACGGCCTGCGCGGGTCGCTGCCGGCGCTGCGGCACGTGGTCGCGATCGGCGGCAGCGGGCCCGACAGCTTCGAGGCGCGCCTCGCCGATCCCGAATGGGAGCACGAGCCCGACGCGCGCGAGATCCTGACCCGCAGCCGCCCCGGTCCCGACGACATCACGCAGCTGATCTACACCTCGGGCACCACCGGCGAGCCCAAGGGCGTGATGCACAGCGCCAACACGCTGATGTCGAACATCGTCCCGTACGCGCAGCGGCTGCGGCTGTCGAGCGACGACGTGATCCTGATGGCTTCGCCGATGGCGCACCAGACCGGCTTCATGTACGGGCTGATGATGCCGGCCATGCTGCGCGCGAGCAGCGTGCTGCAGGACGTCTGGGACCCGAAGAAGGCGATCGAACTGATCCGCGCCGAGAGCGTCACCTTCACGATGGCGTCGACGCCGTTCCTCACCGACCTGTCGAAGGCCGTCGCCGAGACCGGCCAGCAGGTGCCGAGCCTGCGCGTGTTCCTGTGCGCCGGCGCACCGATCCCCGGCCCGCTGGTCGAGCAGGCGCGCGCCGCGCTCGGCGCGAAGGTAGTCTCGGCGTGGGGCATGAGCGAGAACGGCGCGGTCACGACGACGATGATCGACGACGACGACGAGCGCTCGGTGAACACCGACGGCTGCCCGCTGCCGGGCACCGCGGTGCGCGTGGTCGACGGCGACGGCGCCGAGGTGCCGACCGGCACGCCCGGGCGGCTGCTGGTGCGCGCGTGCTCGAACTTCGGCGGCTACCTGAAGCGCCCGCACCTGAACGGCACCGACGCCGACGGGTGGTTCGACACCGGCGACCTCGCCTGGGTCGACGAGCGCGGCTACATCCGCATCAGCGGTCGCAGCAAGGACGTGATCATCCGCGGCGGCGAGAACATCCCGGTGGCGGAGATCGAGTCGCTGCTGTACCGCCACCCCGCGATCGCGCAGGTGGCCATCGTCGCCTATCCCGACGAGCGGCTCGGCGAGCGCGCGTGCGCCTGCGTGGTCACGAAGCCCGGCCAGGGCCTCGACCTCGCCGGCATGGTCGAGTTCCTGAAGGCGCAGAAGACCGCAGTCCAGTACATCCCCGAGCGGCTGGTCGTGCTCGACGCGATGCCCGCCACGCCGTCGGGAAAGATCCAGAAGTTCAAGCTGCGCGAGACCTTGCGGCAGGCATTGTCGTGAGAGGGCTGGCCGGCAAGGTCGCGCTCGTCACCGGCGCCGGCGGGCCGATGGGCGCGGCGATCGCCGCGCGCCTCACCGCCGACGGCGTCGACCTGCTGCTGACCGACATCTCCGGCACGCGGCTCGCCGCCACCGCGGCCCGGCTCGGCGGCGACCGCGTCGCGACCTGGCGCGCCGACGTCACCGTGCGCGACGAGGCGCTCGCAGCCGCCGCGCACGGCATCGCACGCTTCGGGCGCATCGACATCCTCGTCAACGTCGTCGGCGGGATCCGCGGCGCGCGGCTCTACACGCCGTTCCTCGAACTGCCCGAGGCGCAGTGGGACGGCACGCTGGCGCTGAACCTGAAGCCGGCGTTCCACCTGGTGCAGGCGCTCGCGCCCGCGATGCTCGAACGGCGCAGTGGCCGCATCGTAAACATCGCGTCGATCGTCCTCGGCGGCGAAGGCGGCCAGGCCGACTACGCCGCCGCGAAAGCCGCCGTCGCCGCGCTCACGCGCAGCCTCGCGCAGGAGTTCGCCCCGCACGTCAACGTCAACGCCGTCGCGCCCGGACTCATCGACACCCGCGGCGTCGAACGCCTCACCGACGAGGAGCGGCGCGGCTTCGTCGAGCGCGGCTTCATGCGCCGCCTCGGACGCCCCGAGGAAGTCGCCGACGCGGTCGCGTTCCTCGCCAGCGACGAGGCCGCCTTCGTTACCGGCGAGATCCTCGCGGTGTCTGGCGGGCACCACCCGCACCTGTAGCCGGGCCGCGCGCCGGGCGCCGCGCGCGGGTCGCGGCGTCGATCCCCTGCATGTTGCCGACCAGCCGCTCGAGGTAGCCGGACGCGCGCGCCATCTCGTCGGGCGAGAACCCGCGCACCGCCTGCTCGTAGAACGCGTGGATCAACGGCACCGCCTGCCGCGTCCACGCGCGCCGCCCCGCCGCCGTCAGCCTCACGAGACGCGAGCGCCGGTCGCGCCCGTCCGGCGTGCTCGTCAGCTGCCCCTCGCGCTCCATCCGCTTGAGGATGCCCGACAGGTTCTGCCGCGTGACCATCAGGTAGCGCGCAAGGTCGCCCACGCTCAGCCCGTCGGCCGCGGCCGGCCGCGACAGCGCGCCGAGCACCGCCCACTGCTGCGACGTCAGCCCCTCCGGCTCGACCGCGCGCGTGCCCGTCTTGTGCATCATGTTCGAGCACTGGTACAGCCGGAAGAACAGCCGGTTGGCGTGCTCCATCCGGTCCGCGGCTTCGGCGGCTTCGGCGTCCTGCGACTCGGCGGGGTCGACCCGTTGCAGCGGGTTCGCGGTCTGGGGATCCATGGGGTGCTAGGTTAACCCGATTGCGCGGGGCGCGGAGGGGCGCGAGGCGGCGCTCATGGAGAGGGTGCGACGACATTTTGCTCAGGATGCTGAGTAATTTTGCTCAATGCTCTGAGCAACTCGCAGCGCCGAACGCCCCGGCCTTCGCCGGGATCAGCGGGCCTCACGCTCCTGCGCCCGGATCATCCGCGAAAGATGGGTACTCGCGAGGGCCACATCCTCGGGCGAAAGGACCGGCGGAGCATTGCCGAGAAAGGCCGGCAACGCCTTCGGTTCCAGTACCCAGATCTGGCGCGTAGCACCGGGCCCTTGCTCGACGAACCAACCCGGGAACAGCACGACCGGACGGACGGGCATCCGCTTGCCGGTGCTCTCGAAGAGCAGTTCACGCAGCCACCCCGCCTGCGCCAAGGCCTGCACCACGATGCGATCATCGGGTTTCGTCAGTCATTCGTTCGCCGCGGGCTGCCCCAGATCCTCCGCAATCGCCCTGAACTGCTCCAGCGCCGCCTCCAGGTCCTCGACGATCTCGCGCGCGATCACGTCGGGAGGCGGCAGGTTGTCGGAGTCGGCCAGGCTGTCGTCCCTCAGCCAGAAGATGTCGAGGCTGGCCTTGTCGCGGGCGATCAGCTCGTCGTAGTCGTACGCGCGCCAGCGGCCTTCGGGGCCTGCATGGCGTCATGTGCCTGAGATCGCTCTCGAAGCGTTCATTCGGGCTGCCGCGCGGTCCGGTAGGCTTGGTCGGGTCGATTGGGTACCGGTTCGGAAATGGCCCACAGTTCGGCCGGCCATTGAGGGGAGTCTTCTCCGAATTGAGGGGAGTCTTCGGCCGATTGAGGGGAGCTCGCGGGCATATGAGGCGACGTTCGAGGGGAGTCCCGGCCCGACCACGGTCCGGCTCGGAACGGTCCTGCGACGCTCGGCCGCAAGCTCGGCTGCATGGAGCAATCACCGAAGCAGGGCCACGAATCCGGCCTGCTCGAAATGATGATCGTGCGCCAAGGCCTCGGAAACGCCACGCTCCCGCATCAGGACGAAAGACGAACAATCCGTGAGACTCCATTCCTTGTCGGCGACAGTTCGGTAACTCTCGAATGCCGCCCGAAACTGCAGCGAGGTTTGCGGAACCACCTCCACATTCGGGTTCGACAGTATCGCGTCCACGCCCTTGACGGCAGAAGGTCTCAGGGAGGTTTTCGAGAGTGCCGCGAGCAATTCGTCGAGGATCATCTCGGTGGTCAGGATGCGGAACCGGCCGAGCGCCCGCGACACTTCGCGCGCCTTGGCATTGAACTGGTCGCGTGGATTGAGCGAGGCGACCCAGTAGCCAGTGTCGGCAAAGATGACCCTCACCGCCGGCCGCCCCCATGGCCGTAGACAACTTCGTCGATTCGCGTCGATAGGTCGCTCGGAACAGCCTCCCAGGTTCCCGGAGGCGCTTCCACCCCGATTGCGGCCAGTTGTTCCCAGATCGGCGTCGCGGATTCGTCGAAGGTGTCTGTCTCGGTCGGCGCCAGCGCCACCTCATCCACACTCAGGATCCGCTTGATCTGGCGGTCGCGCGTGGCGAACTCCGCGGTGCCCTTGACGCGCAGTCGCGCGCTGCGGTGATTCCTCAGGGCCTCGAGGACGAGCGGCTCCTGGCTCGCCTCGAAGCGCCCCTCGACCTGAAGCCCCGACGCCGGGATCTGCAGCCGGAAAGCCCCCGGGCCGAGATTCGCCATTCGCACCTCGCCGACGATCTCGACCCTGTCCTCGTAGGTCGGCCCGACCCAGGCCGCGAGGCGGGCGCGAGCCTTCGGCGTGTAAGCGGCCTCGACGGCCGAGCCGCGCGCTCGCGTGTAAAGGACTTCGTCGTCCCCGAGGGTCCGGCCGAAATTCGCAAAGATCGGCACGATGCTGGAGGGCAGCAGTTCGGGGAGAAGATCGTCCCGATCGGCCGAAGCGATCGCCGCATCGACGAGCGCAGCCGCTTCATCGAACTCGTCGCCGAGATCGAGTTCGGGCTGCGCCGCGTCGCGCACCCGCCGCAAGGGCACGACCGCCGACCCCTCGTCGATTCGATCGAACTGCACCCGGAAGCCGTCCTCGAAACCCTTGGGCAGCCGCACCCGATCCGGGTTCTTGCGACGCCACAATTCCTTGGCGCACTCCAGGATCAGCGAGCGATACGCAATCAGCTCCTGCGTGCATTCCACATCGAGGGCGTGCCCCTCGAAACGCCGCCCCTCGAATCGCAGCGCGGCGAGCTCGATCGTGGATTCGTTCGCCATGGATGGTCTCCTCGAGACGCTATTCTCCGCGCTCGCCGCAACCTGCGAACGCCTTCGACAGGATAGCCTGACGCAGGGCCTGCGCGCGCTTCAGGTTAGCTACGACCTCTGCCTCGACCTCCCGGACGATTGACAGGCGGCGGTCGACTTCGGCGGCGATGCGGCGCTGCTCGTCTAGCAGCGGGACCGGGATCGGCAATCGGGCAAACCGCTGGCCAGCGGGAACTCGCGGATCGCCATGCCGCGCGCCGCGTGCAGGTTGGCGGCGGCCACGTCGCACACGTGCCAGCCGGCCGCGATCAGCAGCCGGTCGATTTCTGCTCGGGCGAGTTCCTCGGGGGTGGGCACCTGTTTCGGACCAGGTCTTGGGGTTGTGGGCCG
>JANJTK010000008.1 GCA_024711155.1 Burkholderiaceae bacterium | reverse complement strand
CGCGCCGTAGCCGAGCTGCGGCGGAATCACCAGCCGGCGCGTGCCGCCGACCTTCATCCCGGCCACGCCCTCGTCCCAGCCGCGAATCACGTGGCCGGCGCCCAGCGGGAACGAGAACGGCTCGCCACGATCCTTGCTGGAATCGAACTTCCGGCCGGCCTCGCCGTTCTCGTAGAGCCAGCCGGTGTAGTGCACGCGAACGTGCTGGCCGGCTCGCGCCTCGTCGCCGCTGCCCGGCGTGACGTCGTCGTACTGCAGCCCGGAGGCGGTGGTCTGGTAGGCCATCGAGGATCCTTGCGTGGGTGGGTTGTCGTCGAACTGGAGCGAGGCTGGCGCCGGAGCCGCCGGCCCGCTCAGGGGGTTCCGCGCAGCCGCCGGATCAGGCTCGACGTGTCCCAGCGACCGCCGCCCATGCGCTGCACGTCGCCGTAGAACTGATCGACCAGCGCGGTCACCGGCAACGGCGCGCCGTTGCGCTTCGCCTCGTCCAGGCACAGGCCGAGGTCCTTGCGCATCCAGTCGACCGCGAAACCGAAATCGAACTTGTCGTCGACCATCGTGGTGCCACGGTTGTCCATCTGCCACGACTGTGCGGCGCCCTTGCCGATCACTTCGAGCACCAGCTTCATGTCGAGGCCGGCAGCCAGGCCGAAGGCGACGCCTTCGGACAGGCCCTGCACGAGGCCTGCGATGCAGATCTGGTTGACCATCTTCGCGAGTTGCCCGGCGCCCGGTCCGCCGACCAGCGTGCAGGCGCGCGAGAACGCCATCGCCACCGGGCGGATCCGGTCGAATGCCGCCTGGTCGCCGCCGCACATGACGGTGAGCAGGCCGTTGACCGCGCCGGCCTGCCCGCCCGACACGGGTGCATCGACGAAGTGCAGCCCGCGGCTCTTCGCCGCGTCGTGGAGCTCGCGCGCCACCTTCGCCGACGCGGTCGTGTGGTCGACGAACACCGCACCCGGCTTCATGCCGGCGAACGCGCCGTGCTCGCCGAGCGTGACCGAGCGCAGGTCGTCGTCGTTGCCGACGCAGGCGAACACGACATCGGCGTCGTGCGCCGCCTGGCGCGGGGTCGGCGCGGCCGTCGCGGCCGCTCCGCCGGCGTACTCGCCGGCCCACCGCTCGGCTTTCGCCGCGCTGCGGTTGTAGACCGTGACCGCGTGGCCGGCGCGCGCGAGGTGTCCGGCCATCGGATAGCCCATCACCCCGAGGCCGATGAACGCCGCCTTGCGCGGTGTTGCCGGTTCACCCGCCGTTTGCGTGGCCGGTGTCACCGGCGGTTCCCGATGCTCGCGTGTCATTTTCCGTTTCTCCGCCGCGCCGGCATGGAATCCCCCGATTATCGCCGACGGTCGGCCCGCGTACGATTGCCGGCACCGCACTCGATCCGACCAGGGAGACGCAGGATGAACGCCAGGCTGCTTTCGATCCTCGGTGCCGCGATCCTCGCGCTCGGCGTGCCGGGCGCGGCCGCGCTTGCCCAATCCGACTGGCCGGCGCGGCCGGTGCGAATCGTGGTGCCGTTCCCGCCCGGCGGGACGACCGACATCAGCGCGCGTGTGGTGGCCGAGCAGCTCACGCAGGCGCTGAAGCAGAACTTCGTGGTCGAGAACCGGGGCGGCGCCGGCGGCAACATCGGCGCCGCGGAGGTCGCCAAGAGCGCTCCCGACGGCTACACGTTCCTGATGGGCACGCCGGGCACGCAGGCGATCAACCAGTTCCTGTACCGGCAGATGCCCTACGACACGGCAACCGACCTGATCCCGGTGTCGTTCGTCGTGCGGGTGCCGAACGTGCTGGTCGTCCATCCGTCGGTGAAGGCGCGCAGCGTGCAGGAACTGCTCGACCTCGCGCGCGCGCGACCGGGCGCGTTGAACTACGGCTCGCCGGGCAACGGCACCACGGGCCACCTGTCGAACGAGCTGCTCAAGAGCATGGCGAAGGTGTTCGTCACGCACCTGCCGTACCGCGGCAGCGGGCCGATGCTGGCCGACCTCGCGGCGGGCACGCTGGACCTCGCGATCGACAACCTGCCGTCGGCGATGGCCTTCATCAAGTCCGGGCGCCTGGTCGCGCTCGGCGTGACCTCGAGCGAGTCGAACCCGGCGCTGCCCGACGTGCCGCCGATCGCGCGCACGGTCCCAGGCTACGCGGCCGAGTCCTGGTTCGTGCTGGTCGCGCCGAAGGGCACGCCGAAGGCGATCGTCGAGCGGATGTCGGCCGAGGTCGACCGGATCCTGAAGCGTCCCGAGGTGATCGAGCGCTTCTCGAAACTGGGGGCGACCCCGGTCGGAGGGACGCCGGACGACCTGGGCCGCTTCATCGCCGCCGAAACGAAGAAGTGGGGCGCGGTGGTCAAGGCGTCGGGGGCGAAGCTGGACTGAGCGCGCGGCCCGCTTGCGCGCGCTCGAACGGCAGCGCGCGCAGGTCGGCTGCGGCCGGACCGGGGCAGTCGACGTCGACGATGTCGGCGCACAGCGCGGCGAACGCCGCGCGGAAGTGATTCTTCGCCTTGACGACGAGCAGCAGCGGCGCGCGCAGTTCGATGCCGTGCAGCGCGAAGAAGCCGGGGTCGTTGGCGGCGCCGACCCGCTCGGCGACGACGACGTCGATCCCGTCGACGTCGAGCACCGCGGTGCGTCCCAGGTGCACGGTGGCTCCGCGTTCCATCGGGCCGGCGTTGACAAAGACGCCGTCGGTGAGCCGGCGCACCCGCGCCGACACCGGAACCGGCGGGCCCCAGCGCGGGTCCGCAGCGCCCCCGAGCGCGAGCTCCAGCCGCGCGCCGACGCCCGCCCGCCACGCCGCGTCGACGGCGGCCGGGTCGGCGAAGCAAGCGAACGCGATGCGCCCGGCCGGCCAGTCGTGCAGCGGCGACGCCGGGTCGCGGCGCTCCGCCAGCAGGGTCGCGAACAGGCACGGCGTGTCGGCGGCCCCGCCCGACAGCGGGTTGTCGGCAGGGTCGGTCACGGCGACGATCGTGTCGCGCCGCCGCGCCGCGTCGCGCAGGCCGTCGCGCGGCGCCCGCAGCGACGGCTCGAATTCGGGCGCGTGCCGCGCCAGTTCGGCGGCGAGCGCGCGCGCGTGGCGCGCGGCGCTCGCGGCGTCGTCGGCCCAGACCATTGCCGACGCGCCGCACTCGCGCGTGTCCGCGTACGGGAAACCTCCGAACAGCGACGCGTCGAGCACGCCCGGCAGCGTCTCGAGCGCGCGCGCCTGCGCCATCAGCGAGCGCATCGGCTCGGTGTCGGTGCGCATGTTGAAGCTCGGCAGCAGCAGCCCGGTGCGCGCGACGGCGCCGGCCGTGCGGCGCGTCCGCGCGCCCGCCAGATCGGCCAGGCGAGCGATCACGCGCGCGCCGGTTTCGTGCATGTCGACGTGCGGATAGGTCCGGTAGCCGGACGCGAAGTCGAGCGGCTCGGCGACGCCGGCGGGCAGGTTCGCGTGCAGGTCGAAGCTCGCGCCGAGCGCAACTGCGGGGCCGCTGCGCTCGCGCACGGCGCGCAGCAGTTCGAGTTCGGGTGTGTCGCGCCGCGTCGTGATCGCGGCGCCGTGCAGCGACAGGTAGACGGCGTCGGGTCGCAGACGCTCCACGTCCTCCAGGAGCTCCCGCGCGAAGCGCTCGAACAGCGCGTCGTCGACCGGTCCGCCCGGTGACGCCGACGCGCAGCGCGACGCAAGCACGCGCCAGTCGCGGGCTTCGCGCGCGAACTGCGCCGCAGCGCCGAGTTCGGTTGCGGTGCCGTCGGCGGCCGCGAGCGCGGCCTCGCCGCTCGCCCACTCGCGGTGCTCGAAGTCGGCCAGCGTCGACGGGCGGTGCGCGAAGCGGTTGCCTTCGAACCAGAAGCGCGCGGCGAGCAGCGTTCGCGTCATCGCAGCGCTCCCTGCCGGTTCAGGTCTCCTCGTCGGCGAACGCTTCGTCGCGCTTCTTCGCGATTGCCGGCAGGAACACGATGACGAGCAGGATCACGGCGATCGCGAGCAGGGTGGCCGACAGCGGTCGCGTCACGAACACCGACCAGTCGCCGCGCGAGATCGTCATCGCGCGGCGCAGGTACTCCTCCATCAGCTTGCCCAGCACCATGCCCAGCAGCAGCGGCGCCGGCTCGCAGTCGAGCTTGCGGAACAGGTAGCCGAGGAAGGCGAACGGGATCATCAGGAACACGTCGAAGACGTTGTTGTTGATCGAGTAGGCGCCGATGCAGCAAAACAGCAGGATTGCCGGATACAGGATCCGGTAGGGCACCGTGAGCAGCCGGATCCACAGCCCGATCAGCGGCAGGTTCAGGATCACCAGCATCACGTTGCCCACCCACATCGACGCGATCAGTCCCCAGAACAGGGTGGGGTTGCTCGTCATCACCTGCGGGCCGGGCTGGATGTTGTGGATCATCATCCCCGCCACCATCAGCGCCATCACCGCGTTGGTCGGAATGCCCAGCGTCAGCATCGGGATGAACGAGGTCTGCGCGCCGGCGTTGTTGGCCGATTCCGGCCCGGCCACGCCCTCGATCGCGCCCTTGCCGAAGCGCTCGGGCGTCTTCGAGATCTTCTTCTCGATCGCGTAGGAGGTGAACGACGACAGCACCGCGCCGCCCCCGGGCAGGATGCCCAGGAACGAGCCCAGCGCGGTGCCGCGCAGCATCGGCGCGATCGAAGCCTTGAACTCGGCCGCGCTCGGCATCAGGCGCCCGACCCGGCGCGTGAAGACCTCGCGGTTCTCGCGCTGCTCGAGGTTGGCGATGATCTCGCCCAGGCCGAAGATCCCGAGTGCGACCGCCGCGAACTCGATCCCGTCGGTGAGCTCGGGGATGTCGAACGAGAAGCGCGCCACGCCCGAGTTGACGTCGGTGCCGACCATGCCGATCAGCAGCCCCAGCACCACCATCGCCAGCGCCTTCAGGATCGAGCCGTGCGCGAGCACCACCGCCGCGATCAGCCCCAGCACCATCAGCGAAAAATACTCGGCCGGGCCGAACTTGAACGCCACCTCGGCCAGCATCGGCGCGAAGCCCGCGATCAGCAGCGTCGCCACCGTGCCGGCGACGAACGACCCGATCGCCGCGATCGACAGCGCCGGCCCGGCGCGCCCGTTGCGCGGCATCTGGTAGCCGACGAGCGTGGTCACCACCGACGAGATCTCGCCGGGCAGGTTGACCAGGATCGCGGTGGTCGAGCCCCCGTACTGCGCGCCGTAGTAGATGCCGGCCAGCATGATCAGCGCCGTGGTCGGGTCGCTGAGCTTGTAGGTGATCGGAAGCAGCATGGCGATCGTCGCCAGCGGCCCGATGCCGGGCAGCACGCCGATCAGCGTGCCCAGCAGCACGCCGATGAAGCAGTAGAAGACGTTGGTGAGCGTCAGCGCGGTGGCCAGCCCCAGCCCCAGATTCGACAGCAGCTCCATGGTCGCGGCGCCCGGCGGCTATTGGGTGAGGAACTTCGGCCAGACGGGGAACTGCAGCTCGAGCCCCTTCACGAACACCAGCTCGGCCATCACCAGCAGCACGACGATCGACACCAGCGTCTCCTTCCAGCTGAACTCGTGGCTGGCGGTCGCCGAGATGGCGATCAGCAGCGTGATCGCGACCACGCTGCCCAGCCACGGCAGCGCGAACGCGAACACGCCC
>JANJTK010000239.1 GCA_024711155.1 Burkholderiaceae bacterium | reverse complement strand
CGGCGAGCGCGCGCAGCGGCCGCTCGCCAGGACGGATGCTGCGCTTCGGGCGGATCGTGCCGTAGAACTCGTTCTCGATCTGCAGCAGCGTCGCGGCGAGTTGCCGGTACAGCCCGTTGCCGTCATGGATGCCGATGCGCTCGTAGGCCGGGTACGGCTCGGAGAGCGCGCGCGACAGCGACTTCGAGTAGCTGTCCAGGCAATTGAAGCTCACCGCCAGCGCGGACTGCGCGTCGCTCTGGTAACCCAGAGGCCCCATCCGCAGCGATGTCGCGTGCGGCAGGTGCAGCGTGCCCCCTTCGAGCTTCTGGAGGTTGTGCGGATGGCCGGCCAGGAAGGTGCTGCAGACCGAGGGCGAGGCGCCGAACAGGTACAGCAGCAGCCAGGAGTGACGCCGGAAATTGCGGATCAGCGCGAAGTACGCCGCGGTGCGATAGTCCTGCTCGGAGCCGGTGACCCCGTCGCCCCGCTGAAGGATCGCCCACGCCGCTTCGGGCATCGAGAAGTTGTAGTGGATGCCGGAGATCGTCTGCATGCGCCGCCCGTAGCGGTGCGACAGACCCTGGCGGTAGACCGTCTTCGCGCGCCCGACGTTCGATGCGCCGTAACGCGCGAGCGGGATCGCGTCGTCGGCCGGCAGCCCGCACGGCATGCTCGCGCTCCACAGGATCTCGTCGCCGATGTGCCGGTGAACGAACTGGTGGATCGCGGTCAGCTCGTCGATGCAGGCCTGCGGCGACGTGTGCACGCCGGTGATCAGTTCGAGTTGCGCCTCGCTGAAGTCGGTCGTGATGTGCGGATGCGTGAGCGCCGAGCCGAGCGCGCGCGGGTGCGGCGTGTCGGCGAGCGCACCGTCGGGCCGCGCGCGCAGGCTCTCCTTCTCGATGCCGCGCACGAGCGCGCCGAGAATCTCGGGCGGCAACCGGTCCAGCCGATCAGTGAGGCGGCGCAAGGGGACTCCGTGGGGGATTCAGGCCATCTTACCCCGCTTGCCCGCGCGATTCCGCGCGGCTAGCATCGACGCCAGGGAATTGCCCCGGCCGCAGCGCGATCGCAGCGGCCGATACGCGGAGGAACCGCCCATGCGGCGCGCGCGCGTCCCGACCCAGGCGCTGATCGCCACGATCGCGCTCTCCCTCGCTGTGGCGGCCGCCCCGTCGCGGGCAGCCGCGCCGCTCGCGCTGCTCGGCAAGGAGATCGTGCAGGCAATCATCCGTTCGCTGGTCGAGGATGCGCTGCACGAGACGCTGCTGCGCACGCTCGGACCCTGCGACGGCGCGCTGGCCAGCGGTGCGCTGTCCACCGCGCAGGCCCTTGCGCAGATGCGCGGCGGCCCGGGAGCGGCCGGGCTGCCTTCGATGGCCGGCGGCGTTCCGTCCCTGCCCGGCGGTCTGCCGGCGCTGCCCGGACCCATCCGGGGGGGTCCGACGATGGGCGGCGCGCCCGGAGCGATGGGCCTGCCCGGCGCCGGACCGGGCGGCGCTGCGATGGGGGGCATCGCCAGTTCGATGCGCGACGTGCTCGGCGGCCAGATGGCCGAAATGATCGAGGAACAGCGGCGCGAGCGCCGCGACGACCAGCGCCGGCGCGGTCTCACCCAGGAGCAGATCGACGCCGAGGACCGCGAGGAGATGGAAGAGGCGCGCGAACTCGACCGCATGACCTTCGAGATGCTCGAGTCGAAGCAGCCGCTGAGCAGCGCGGAACTGGACGAATTCGTCGCCGGATACGCGAAGCTCGCCGCGCTCGCACCTGACGAGGCGCAGTGCTCGCCGGCGTCGCTGCGCCGCGCGCTCGCGCCCGCGACCGTGATGCCGATGGCGGCCGGACCGATTCGCGGAATGCTGAAGGGTCTGCGCGAGATGGAGCGGAACTTCGCCGAGGCGCGCCGCACCTACGCCGCGATGTCCGAGGCAGAGCGCGCCGAGCACGTCGAGCTGATGCTCGCCGGATTGCCGCAGTGGGAGCCCGAGGAACGCAAGTGGTTGGCGGCGCTGCTGCGCAGCGACCTGCTCGGCATGCCGGCGGCGATGCGCGCCGCGCTCGAGGCACGCCTGTCGTCGCAGTGAGGCCGGCGCGCCGCAGCGAGCTGCGCCCTCGCCCCGTCGCGAAGCACGCAGGCCCCGATCGGAGCACGCCTCGTTCGTCGCGAGCCGCTAATATCCGGTCGAGAGCGGCTGTGTGGCGCGCTGGATTGCGGCGCGCCCCGCCGCGCCTTGCGCTCGCCCACACCACCCAGGAGATCCCGCCCGTGAGCCAGGACAGCGTCACCATCCGACTGACCCAGCAACAGGACTACCAGTTCGACATCGAACTCGGCACCGGCCTGCCGCGGTTGCGCGGCGACGAGCCGCCGCCGCTCGGTCAGGGCGGCGGCGCGTCGCCGATGCAGCTGCTGGTGTCGGCGGTCGGCAACTGCCTGTCGAGCTCGCTGCTGTTCGCGCTGCGCAAGTTCAAGCAGAAGCCCGAGCCACTCAGCGCCGAGGTCACGGCCGAAATCGGCCGCAACGAGCAGAACCGGCTGCGCGTGCTGGCGATCCGCGCCAAGCTCGTGCTCGGCGTGCCGGCGGCCTCGCTCGAGCATCTCGATCGCGTGCTCGCGCAGTTCGAGCAGTTCTGCACTGTCACGCAGAGCGTGGCGGCCGGCATCCCGGTGACGGTGCAGGTGTTCGACGCCGACGGGCGCCAGCTGAAGTAGCGCGGCGGTCGGCCCGGGCCGCTGTTGAGCCGCAGCGGATCCGGGCTCAGCCCGGCCGGTGCAGCTGAGCGGCGATCAGTCCGGCCGATGGAGCGAAGCGGCGATCAGCCCGGCCGATGGAGCGAAGCGGCGATCAGCCCGGGCGGCCGTCCAGCCGCGCCCGCGTCAGGATCGGCCAGTAGCGCACCGCGTAGATCGCGAAGGCGGCCGACCAGAGCGTCGCCGACAGCTGGATCCACGCCATGTAGTGCGCTGGGGCGAGCATCGGCACGAACACGCGTACGAACGCCGCTGCGAACACGAGCAGGTAAGCCGCGATCTCGAAGCCGTCGGCCTGCAGCGGGCGTCCGGTGTGGCCGCGCGCGGTGCGCGTGATCATGCCGATCGTCAGGCCGCCGATCGCACCGAGCGTGAGCGCGTGCAGCGCGAGCGGGTCCGGGACCAGCCCGAACGACGCGAGCCCGCGCAGCAGCAGGTGCGCGACCAGCCACGCGTAGGCGCCATGCAGGACCCAGACCAGCGGGGTGCCGAGCGTGCGCCACGACTGCCACAGCGACAGGCGCAGGCCGTGCGCGAGCGCCGCCACGAGCGCGACGACGCCGGCGATCGCGGGCACGCCCTGCAGGTGATCGGCGAGGAACAGCACGATGATCGAGCCGAGCGAGAAACGCTCGATCCACAGGCGGCGCTGCGCATTGGTGCCGGGCACGCCGTTGTTGGTGAACATCGGGACCACGCGCCCGGCCATCACCGCCATCACGAACACCACGAGGTCGAGCCCGAGCTGCAGTCCGAAGCGCGGCGGCTCGTCGACGAGGCCGTTGAGCATCGCGTGCACGCCCGCCGACAGCACCGCCATCAGCAGCATCAGGCCGATGAAGAAGTAGTTGCGCTGGTTGCGCGAGCGCACGATCGGCACGCCGATCGCCCACGCGACTCCCAGCGGAAATGCGACGTTGACCAGCGCGGCAGCGAGGCTCCACGGCGTCAGCACCAGGATGCGCCCGGCCAGCCACAGCGCGGCGAGCGCCATCAGCGGCGCTCCGGTAGGCGTCGGCTGCCCGGTCCAGTTGCGCACTGCCGTCAGCAGGAACCCGGCAATGACGGCCAGCGTGTAGCCGAACAGCATCTCGTGGCCGTGCCACAGCGGACCGCCGAGATACGCGCCCGGCAGCCAGCCCGTGTACTGCAGCGCCCACAGGCCGATGCTGAGCGCGCTGAAGATGCTGGCGAGGAGGTAGAACGGCCGGAAGCCCAGCTGCCACAGCGCGAAGCGCGGCAGGCCGGGGTCCAGGGCGGGTTCCGGGCGACCCGGGCGAAGCAGCTTGAGTTCTTCCATCTCGATCCGGCGGCGTGGATGCCAGCCCGGGATTGTAGTGCGCCCGCGCCGCCGGCGCGGGTATGGGAGCGGCCGCGAGCGCCGGGTCGGCAGCGCGGTCGCCGGGGTGCGGTCGCCGGGGTGCGGTCGCCGGGGCTGGGCCGTCAGCGCTCGGCCGTCGCCAGGCGCACGGCGAGCAGCAGGAACACGACGCCCGCGGCGCGGTTCAGCAATCGCTGCGCGCGCGGCGTGCGGCGCAACCAGGCGCCGAGCGAACCGGCGAACCACGCGATGGCGCCGAACACGAGCAGCGTCGCCAGCATGAACAGCGCGCCGAGCGCGACCACCTGCACCCCGACCGGCCCGCGCGCGGGATCGGCGAATTGGGGCAGGAACGCGAGAAAGAAGATCGCCACCTTCGGGTTGGTCAGGTTCATGATCACGCCGCGCCGGTACATCGCCCACCCGTCGCCGCGCTCGGCCGGCGCTGCGCCGAGCTCGCCGGCGGGCGCGCGCAGCGCCCCCCACGCGAGCCACACGAGATAGAGCGCGCCGGCCCACTTCACGACCTCGAAGGCCGTCGCCGACGCCGCGAACACCGCCGCCAGTCCGCCCGCGACCGCCGCCGTGTGCCCGAGCAGCCCGGTGCACAGACCGAGCACGACGCGCAGGCCGGCCGCGCGCCCGCGCATCGCCGACTGCAGCAGGACGAACACGTTGTCCGGGCCCGGCGCGAGCGCGAGCAGCACCGAAGCGGCGAAGAAGGCGAGCGCAGTCTGAAGCGGAATCATCGGATCGGGCGGGATGCGAGCGGGGCGAGTTCCGCGACGATACCGCATCGGCGCCGCGCGTCGTATGCTCACGCGAGCGGCCGACCCTGCGGTTGTCGTTGTCGAAGCCCGTTGCATCGTACTTCCTCCCACACCGCCAGCAGACGACATGCGCGCCCCCGACTTCTCCGACGTCCAGGCCGCCGCCGCCCGATTGCGCGGCCACGCGCATCGCACGCCCGTGCTGCGGTCGGCCAGCGCCGATGCGCGCTGCGGCGCCGAACTGCACTTCAAGTGCGAGAACTTCCAGCGCATGGGCGCGTTCAAGTTCCGCGGCGCGTACAACGCAATCGCACAGCTCGCGCCCGCGCAGCTCGCGCCCGCGCAGCGCAGCCCCGGCGTCGTCGCATTCTCGTCGGGTAACCACGCACAGGCGATCGCCCTCGCCGCCCAACTGCTCTCGGTGCAATCGACGCTCGTGATGCCATCCGACGCGCCCCCGGCCAAGCTCGAGGCCACGCGCGGCTACGGCGGCGAAGTCGTCACCTACGACCGCTACGCCGACGACCGCGAGGCAATCGCGCGCCGGCTCGCCGCCGAGCGCGGCCTCACGTTGATCCCGCCGTACGACCACCCGGACGTCATCGCCGGCCAGGGCACCGCGGCGATGGAGCTGTTCGAAGACACCGGCCCGCTCGACGTGCTGCTGGTGTGCCTGGGCGGCGGCGGCCTGCTGTCGGGCTGCCTGCTGGCGGCCGCCGCGATGTCGCCCGGTTGCGAGGTCTACGGCGTCGAACCCGAGGCCGGTGACGACGCGCGCCAGTCGCTGCGCGCGGGGCGCATCGTGACGATCCCGGTGCCGCAGACGATCGCCGACGGCGCGATGACGACCCGCCTCGGCGAGTACACGTTTCCGATCATCCGGGACGGCGTACGCGACGTGCTGACGGTCAGCGACGACGAGCTGGTCGCAGCGATGCGCTTCTTCGCCGAGCGGATGAAGATGGTGGTCGAGCCGACCGGCTGTCTCGCCGCAGCCGCCGCGTTCGCGCACGCGCCGCAGTGGCGCGGGCGCCGCGTCGGCGTGATCGTCAGCGGCGGCAACGTCGACCTGGCGGCGTACGCGCGCTGGATCGGGGGGCTCTGAGGCGGTCGGCGCAGCGGCCGACGCTCGCTCGCCGCGCCGGCCCGAGCGCGCAACCCAGTCGAGGGTCGGCGCGGGCGCCCCCCGCATTCGAGCGTCGGCGCGGGCCGTAGCGCAGCCCGTAGCGCAGCCCGTAGCGCGCCGCTGCTCGCCCCGCCGCGCGCAGCAGCCCGCCGGCCGTCGCCTCGTTTACGGAGCTCGCTACCCAACGATGTGCTTTCGGCCGTGGAATGCGTTCCACGACGAAAAACGCATCGTTCCGTAGCGGCCCTACGGCCCGCCGCCGTGGGCGGCACCGGCCCGCGGCCGTGGGCGGCACCGGCGCGGCCTTGGGCGGCAACGCCGCGCGGCCCTGGGCGGCAGCAGCGCGCATCCCTCGGCGGCAACCCTCGGCGCCACGCGCCAACGCCTCGACGCCGAGCGACGCGCGCCGAAGGGCCCGGCGCCGCAGCGGGCTGTCTGCGGCGCCGAGCAGCGCAGTCTCGGGGTCGGCGCGCGCAGCGCGCTTCGTCCATCTGACTCGCGGCGGCTGTCTGAGCGCAGCGCGCGTAGCGCGCGTAGCGAGTTCCGCCGCGCGACCCCGAGGCGAGCAGCGCAGGGTAGTCGGTGCGCAGCACCGACCGCCGCGGCCAGCCCGCTGCGGCGCCGGGGCCCTTCGGGGCACGTCGCCCGGCGTCGAAACGTTGCGGCGTGCCACGGGCGGCGCCAATGCGTTGCGGCATGCCGCCCGGTGTTGCCGCCCGGTGTTGCCGCCCACGGCCGCCCACGGCCGCCCACGGCCGCGCACCGCCGCGCACTGCCGCGCACCGCCGCGCACTGCCGCGCACTGCCGCGCACTGCCGCCCACAGCCGCGCGTCGGTGGGCCGCTACGGAACGATGCGTTTTTAGGCGTGGAACGCATTCCAACGCCGAAAACGCATCGTTCCGTAGCGGGCCCCGTGAACGAGGCGACGGCCGGCGGGCTGCTGCGTGCGGCGGGGCGAGCAGCGGCTCGCTACGGGCTGGGCTACGGGCTACGCTACGACCTGCGCCCGAGCACCACAACGCTGCCGGCAATGGTGCGCGGGCCGTGCGCGGGCGCCGCGCCGGTGGGCAGCCCCGAAGCGCAGCCGGGCCGGCCCCCGCGCGCCGCGCGCGTCGGCCAACGGTCACGCCGCGCCGGGCTGAGCGCAGCTCGTGCAGCTCGCGCAGCTCGCGCAGCGAGCGTAGCGAGTTTTGCGGCGGGGCCGGCCCGGCGAGCATTGCAAGGCACCCCCGCGCAGCGGGGGCCAGCACCGGCGCGGCGCCCGCGTGCGGCCCGCGCACCTTTGCCCGCGCCAACCTCGCGCGCGGTACGGCCCGCTGCACGGCCCGAGGCACGGCCCGGCGAGCATCGGAATGAAGGCGCCCGCCCCGCTCGAGGCGCTCACCTCCGCGCTGCGGCGCCTGCCCGGCGTCGGTGCGAAGTCGGCGCAGCGCTTCGCCTATCACCTGCTGCAGCACGACCGCGACGGCGCGTCCTTGCTCGCGCGCGCGCTCGGCGACGCGCTCGTGCGGGTGCGCCACTGCAGCCGCTGCAACACCTTCACTGAGGAGGAGGTCTGCGAGACCTGCGCCTCCGGCCGGCGTGACGCGTCGCTGCTGTGCGTCGTCGAAACGCCGGCCGACCAGCTGACGATCGAGCAGACCTCGAGCTATCGCGGGCTCTACTTCGTGCTGATGGGGCGCCTGTCGCCGCTCGATGGCGTCGGTCCGAAGCAGATCGGACTCGATCGTCTGCTCGCGCGCGCCGCCGACCCGGCGTTGCGCGAGGTGATCCTGGCGACGAACTTCACGCAGGAGGGCGAGGCGACCGCGCACTACATCGGCGAACTGATGCGCGCGCGCGGACTGAAGGTGAGCCGGCTCGCCCGCGGCGTGCCGGTCGGGAGCGAACTCGAGTACGTCGACCCGAGCACGATCGCGCAGGCGTTGCGCGACCGGCGCGCGGTCGGCGACGGTGAGCCGCGCGGCGGAGCCGGGTGAACCGCGAGGCCGGAGCCGGGTGAACCGCGAGGCCGGAGCCGGGTGAACCGCGAGGCCGGAGCCGGGTGACCCACGCAGCCGGAGCAGGGTGGCCCGCCGCAGGCGCCGGACGGGGGCGGCGAGAGGGGCGCTGATGCTATAATTCGCAGGTTTACCCAGTGCCCACCGGTTAGCGCCTGCCTTCACAAAACAACCTGCCGATCCGGCGATTCCGCGGCCTCGTGCTGCGCATCGAATCCCGGAGTCCCGACGGGAGAAATTCCGGTCCGGGCGCATCGGCGCGGCGCGCACCGGTATTCCGCAGGAGTTGCCGTTGCCGCCCGAACGACACGATGACCGCGCCCGCCGTCCAGGGGCGGGATTGATCCCCGAACATGTTCCCGCCGTGCTGGCGCTGGCCGACGGCACCGTGTTGCGCGGCCGCTCGTTCGGCGCGCCGGTGCGCGCGGTCGGCGAGGTGGTGTTCAACACGGCGATGACCGGCTACCAGGAGATCCTCACCGATCCCAGCTACTGCCGGCAGATCGTCACGCTGACTTACCCGCACATCGGCAACTACGGGGTCAACGCGGAGGACGTCGAGGCGGCGAGGATCCACGCTGCCGGGCTGGTCGTGAAGGACGTTCCGGCGCGCCTGTCGAACTGGCGCAGCGCCGGGGCGCTCGCCGACTACCTGAAGGGCGAGGGCGTGCCGGGGATCGCGGGCATCGACACGCGCCGGCTCACGCGCCTGCTGCGCGACAAGGGCGCGCAGAACGGTTGCCTGGTGGCGGCCGCGAATCCGGGCGAGGCGATCGACGAGCAGGCCGCGATCGAGGCCGCGCGCGCGTTCCCGGGGCTGGCCGGCATGGACCTCGCGAAGGTCGTCTCGACCGCCGACCCGTACGCCTGGACCGAGGGGTCGTGGCGTCTCGGCAGCGGTTTCGTCTCGCCGTCGCCGCGCGGCTTCAAGGTGGTCGTGTACGACTACGGAGTCAAGCGCAACATCCTGCGCCTGCTGGCCGACCGCGGCTGCGAGCTGGTGGTGCTGCCGGCGCAGGCGAGCGCGGCGCAGGCGCTCGCACACCGGCCCGACGGCATCTTCCTGTCCAACGGCCCCGGCGACCCCGAGCCCTGCGATTACGCGATCGCCGCGACGCGCGAGCTGGTCGAGCGCGGGCTGCCGACCTTCGGCATCTGCCTCGGACACCAGATCCTCGGGCTCGCCAGCGGCGCGCGCACGCTGAAGATGAAGTTCGGCCATCACGGCGCCAACCATCCGGTTCTCAACCTCGACACGGGCCAGGTGCACATCACGAGCCAGAACCACGGATTCGCGGTCGATCCGGCGACGCTGCCGCCGAACCTGCGCGTGACGCACGTGTCGCTGTTCGACGGCTCGATCCAGGGGCTCGAGCGCACCGACCGCCCGGCGTTCTGCTTCCAGGGCCACCCCGAGGCGAGCCCGGGGCCCCAGGACATCCACTACCTCTTCGACCGCTTCGTCGCCTCGATGGACGCGGCGCGCCGGGCGAGCGGGCGCGCGTCCGCGCCCGCGGCCCAATGACCGACCTCTCATGCCAAAACGCACCGACATCCGCAGCATCCTGATCATCGGCGCCGGCCCGATCGTCATCGGCCAGGCGTGCGAGTTCGACTACTCCGGCGCGCAGGCCTGCAAGGCGCTGCGGGAGGAGGGCTTCCGGGTCATCCTGGTCAACAGCAATCCGGCCACGATCATGACCGACCCGGAGACGGCCGACGTCACGTACATCGAGCCGATCACCTGGCACGTGGTCGAGCGCATCATCGAGAAGGAACGGCCCGACGCGATCCTGCCGACGATGGGCGGCCAGACCGCGCTGAACTGCGCGCTCGACCTGCACCGCAACGGCGTGCTGGACAAGCACGGCGTCGAATTGATCGGCGCCTCGCCCGAGGCGATCGACAAGGCCGAGGATCGCCTGAAGTTCAAGGAGGCGATGACGAAGATCGGCCTGGGCTCGGCGCGCTCGGCGATCGCGCACTCGCTCGACGAAGCCTGGGCCGCGCAGAAGAACATCGGCTTCCCGGTGATCATCCGGCCCAGCTTCACGCTCGGCGGCACCGGCGGCGGCATCGCCTACAACGGCGAGGAGTTCGAGACGATCTGCAAGCGCGGCCTCGAGGCCTCGCCGACCAGCGAGTTGCTGATCGAGGAGTCGCTGATCGGCTGGAAGGAATTCGAG
>JANJTK010000295.1 GCA_024711155.1 Burkholderiaceae bacterium | reverse complement strand
CGGTTGTGCGTCGCCTCGCGAGCCGTGCGAGCCAAGCCCATCGCCACCGCCCCGAGGGCGCGCAAGGACTCGCAGCGCGCCAGCACCGCCTCGTCATGGTTGATCTCGGGCTGAAGCTCCGTGCCCCGAAAACCCAGCGCCGCGGCATCGACGAAGATGGTCGGATTGCCGGCGGTAATCAAGGTCACCTCAAGCCGCCCCAGCCCCGGCACCTCGAGGACATCGATCGGCCGTCCGGACGGGAACATGGCCCCGCCTTGGCTCCCCTCCTCCGCAGCGGGGTCGAGAAATTCGAGTTTGATCTCGGCCGCGGGAAAGCTCACGCCATCCAGCTCGAAGTCGCCGATCTCCTGGACCTGGCCATCCCGCATCGGCACGTGCGCAATGATCTGCTTGCCGATGTTCGCCTGCCAGATGCGCACGCTGGCCACCCCCTCGGCGGGCGCATCGACCAGGCCGCGCGCAATCGCGAAGGGCGCGACGGCCGCCGTCAGATTGCCGCAGTTTCCGCTCCAGTCGATCACGGGGTGTTCGACCGACACTGCGCCGAACCAGTAGTCGACATCGCAATCCGCACGGCTGCTGCGGCTCACCAGAACCACCTTGCTGGTGCTGGAGGTGGCGCCTCCCATGCCATCGATGTGCTTGCCGTAGGGATCCGGGCTGCCGACGACCCGCATCAACAACGCGTCGCGCAGCAGCCGGTCATCCCTCACTTCCTCGGGGAGGTCATCGGGCGTGAAGAAAACCCCCTTGCTGGTGCCTCCGCGCATGTAGGTGGCGCGCACGGCAATCTGGCTGGACGTCCGGAACATGAAGCTGCCTGAGTGGAAGAGCGTTCGGCAAGACTATCCGGGCGCCTCGCGCAGGGGCAAGTAAATCGCGCGGATGACCGCTCTGTATAATCGGGATCTATCAATACGGATAGGTATGGAAAATGTTCGACTGGAGAGCCTACGAAGACGGCATCTACGCGTTTGATGCCGGCTACGTCCGCCCGATTCTCGCGGCCATTCACCTCATCGTCGACGACGGCCGCGTGGCCCTGGTCGATACCGGCAGCAACGACTCGCTGCCCAACGTCCTGGCCGCCCTCGACAAAATCGGACTGACCCCCGACGCCGTCGACTACATCTTTCTCACCCACATCCACCTCGACCACGCCGGCGGAGCCGGCACCCTGATGCGCGAGCTACCGAATGCACGCCTGGTCGTGCATCCGCGCGGCTCGCGCCACATGGCCGAACCATCCAAGCTCGTCGCGGGCGGCACCGCAGTGTACGGCAAGGACTACGTCGACACGGTCTACGGCGAGATTCAGCCGATTTCGGCCGACCGGATCATCGACGCGCACGAGGGGCTGGTGTTGCCGCTGGGAAGGCGCGAACTGCTCTGCATCGACACCCCGGGGCACGCCAAACACCACATCTGCATCGTCGATCGCCAGGCCGACGCCATTTTCACCGGCGATATGTTCGGGATTTCCTACCGCGAATTCGATGTC
>JANJTK010000193.1 GCA_024711155.1 Burkholderiaceae bacterium | reverse complement strand
GCCATGAGCGAGCGCGACTCCGGCGCGCGCCGCGCGCTGCTCGCGGCCGCCGGCGCGGGGCTCGCCGGCGTGCTGCTCGCACCCGGCATCCGGCTGGTCGAGATCGCGTCGGCGCAGGCCCCGCGCGCGGCTGGCGAGCCGGCGTCGTCGAAGGTGCGCTGGGGCATGCTGGTCGACGCGACCCGCTGCTCGCCCGACTGCAGCGAGTGCGTCAAGGCGTGCAACGCCGAGAACGGACTGTCGGGGGGCACGAAGCCGACCGACTCGCAGTGGATCCGCAAGGTCGCGATCCGCGACAAGGCGAGCGGCCGCGCCACCAGCGCGCCCGTCATGTGCCAGCACTGCGCGCACCCGCCGTGCGTCGACGTCTGCCCGACCGGCGCGTCGTTCAAGCGCGCCGACGGCATCGTGCTGGTGGACCGGCACATCTGCATCGGCTGCCGCTATTGCGTGATGGCCTGCCCGTACAAGGCGCGCAGCTTCGTGCACGAGCCGCTGACGCAGCAGAAGCCCGAGGTTCCGCGCGGCAAGGGCTGCGTCGAGAGCTGCACGATGTGCGTGCACCGCGTCGACCGCGGCCGGCTGCCGGCCTGCGTCGAGTCGTGCCCGACGCAGGCGATCCTGTTCGGCGACCTGAACGACCCGGACAGCGCGATCTCGAAGCGCGTGCGCGAAGTCGCGACGACGCGCATCCGCGACGACCTGCGCCTGGACACCGGCGTGCGCTACCACGGGATCTGACGACATGCAGGCAGGCATCGCACCTTCGCCCCCGGCGCGCAGCTTCTGGCTGCTGGCGGCGCTCGGCGCCGCGCTGGTGGCGCTCGGGCTGGGCGCCGCTCACTACATGGAGACCGAGGGCCACGTCGCGACGGGGATGAACAACCACGTCGTCTGGGGCCTGCCGCATGTGTTCGCGATCTTCCTGATCGTCGCGGCCTCCGGCGTCCTGAACGTCGCGTCGATCGGGTCGGTGTTCGGCAAGGCGCCGTACAAGGCGCGCGCCCCGCTGTCGGGGCTGCTGTGCCTGGCGATGCTCGCGGGCGGCCTGATGGTGCTGATGCTCGACCTCGGCCGCCCCGACCGGATGATCGTCGCCGCCACGCACTACAACCCGAGCTCGGTGTTCGCGTGGAACGTGCTGCTCTACTCGGGAATGGCGGCGATCGTCGCGGTCTACCTGTGGACGCTGATGGACCGGCGCATGCATCCGCACTCGAAGAAGGCCGGCCTCGCCGCGTTCGTCTGGCGGCTCGTGCTGACCACCGGCACCGGCTCGATCTTCGGCTTCCTGGTCGCGCGGCAGGCGTACGGCACCGCGCTGCTCGCGCCGATGTTCATCGTGATGTCGTTCGCGTGGGGCCTGGCGGTGTTCCTGCTCGCGCAGGCCGCAGTCGGCGCCTGGAACGGCCAGCCGCCGCCGGCGCAGGTCACGCGTCGCATGACGCGGTTGCTGGGCGTGTTCGTGGCCGCAACGCTCTACCTGGTCGCGATGCACCACCTGACCAACGCGTACTTCGCCCGCCAGGTCGAGTTCGAGCGCTTCGTGCTGCTCGACGGCGGCGTCTACCCGCTGCTGCTGTGGATCGGATTCGTCGCGGTGGGCAGCGTCGCGCCGATGGCGCTGATCTGGGGCGGCGACGCCTCGAACCCGCGCACGTCGATCCTCGCCAGCGTGCTCGTCGTCGTCGGCGCGTTCTGCGCGCTGTACGTGTTCATCATCGGCGGCCAGGCCTTCCCGCTCGAACTGTTCCCGGGCGCCACGGTGAGTTCGAGCTTCTTCGACGGCCAGGTCGCGCCGTACGCGCCGTCGCTGCCGGAGCTGCTGCTCGGCGTCGGCGGGGTCGCGGCCGCGTTCCTGATCACGCTGGTGGGCGTGCGCGTGCTCGACTTCGCGCCGCACGACGCGCCGGCACCCGCAGGCGCCGCCGTCGACGGCGGCTGAGGGCTGCGATGAGTCGCTGGCTGGTCTCGGCAGCGCACCGCTCCTCGGGCAAGACCACCGTCTCGATCGGGCTGTGCGCGGCGCTGCGCGCGCGCGGCCTGAGCGTGCAGCCGTTCAAGAAGGGCCCCGACTACATCGATCCGATGTGGCTCGGCCTCGCCGCCGGGCGCGCCTGCCGCAACCTCGACCCGCACCTGAGCGGATGGGACGAGATCGCGGCCTCGTTCGCGCGCCACGCCGACCGGGCCGATGCGACGCTGGTCGAAGGCAACCTCGGGCTGCACGACGGCACGGCCACCGACGGCTCCGACAGCAACGCGATGCTCGCGCAGCGGCTCGGCTTGCCGGCGGTGCTCGTGCTCGACGCGCGCGGCACCGCGCGCGGCCTCGCGCCCCTGGTGCTCGGCTACCAGGCGTTCGAGCCGCGGGTGCGCATCGCCGGCGTGGTGCTGAACCGGGTCGGCGGGAGCCGCCACGAGTCGCGCGTGCGCGCGGCGCTCGAGCGCTACACCGACGTACCGGTGCTCGGCGCGCTCGGCAGCGATCCCCGGCTCGCGATCGCCGAACGACACCTGGGACTCGTTCCCAGCAACGAGCAAGGCGAGGCCGCGCACGTGATCGACGCGATCGCGCGCGCGATCGCCGAGTCGCTCGACCTCGACGCGCTGCTGCGCGTGGTCGGTCCGGCGGCGCGAGCCGGGTCGGCCGTGCCCGCGCGGCAACCCGCGGCGCCCGCCGGCGCGCGCACGACAGCAGCCGGCAGCGCCGTCGGACCGGCACCGGCGGACGCGCCGGTGCGCATCGGCATCGCGCGCGACGAGGCCTTCGGCTTCTACTACGCCGGCGACCTCGAGGCGCTCGAAGCCGCCGGCGCGCAGCTGGTGCCGTTCGACACGCTGCGCGACCCGACGCTGCCCGAAGTCGACGGCGTGTTCGTCGGCGGCGGCTTCCCGGAGGCGCTCGCACCGCGCCTGTCGGCCAACGGGACGCTGCGCGCGGCGCTGCGCGAGCGCATCGAGGCCGGGTTGCCGGTCTACGCCGAGTGCGGCGGCCTGATGTACCTGGCGCGTTCGATCTCGTGGCGCGGCGAGCGCCACGAGATGGTCGGCGCGCTGCCGGCCGACGTCGTGATGCGCGAGCGCGCGGTCGGTCGCGGCTACGTCGCGCTCGAGGAGACCGGCGACTTCCCGTGGCCCGGCGACCCGCCCGCGCCGCTGCGCGGACACGAGTTCCACCACTCGACGCTCGAGAACGCCGCGCCCGGGCTGCGCTATGCTTACCGGGTCCTGCGCGGCCACGGCATCGACGGCGCGCGCGACGGCATCGTCCATCGCAACGTGCTCGCCTCCTACACCCACCTGCGCAGCGTCGGCGGCAACCGCTGGCCCGCGCGCTTCGTCGAGTTCGTGCGCGACGCCGGGCGCCGCCGGCGCGATGCGGTGGCCGCCGCGTCGGCACGCGCGGGCGCCGCGACGCACCCGGCGACCTCGACGGTTCGCGCGGCACCGACGCGATGAGCTCCCTGCCCGAAGATCTGCCGCTACCCCCGCCGGCGGCGCCGCTGGCCGCGGGCGAAGTGGCGCTGGTCGGCACCGGCCCCGGCGACCCCGAACTGCTGACGGTGCGCGCGCTGCGCCTGATGCAGCAGGCCGACGTGATCCTGTACGACAACCTGGTGTCGCCCGCGATCATGGCGTTGCTCGGCGACGCCGCGCAGCGGATCTACGTCGGCAAGGAGCGCAGCCGCCACACGATGCGCCAGGAGGCGATCAACGAGCTGATGGTCGATCTCGCGCGCGCCGGCCACCGCGTGGTGCGGCTCAAGGGCGGAGACCCGTTCATCTTCGGCCGCGGCGGCGAGGAGATCGAGACGCTGTCGGCGCACGGCATCCGCTTCCAGGTCGTGCCCGGCGTGACCGCCGCGGCCGGCGTGGCGGCCTACGCAGGCATCCCGCTGACGCATCGCGACTACGCGCACTCGTGCCTGCTCGTGACCGGCCACCTGCGCGACGGCACCATGAACCTCGACTGGCCCGCGCTCGCGCGGCCGGGGCAGACGCTGGTGTGCTACATGGGCTTCCAGGGCCTGCCCGAGCTGTGCGCGAAACTCGTCGAGCACGGCCTGCCCGGCGCGACGCCGGCCGCGATCGTGCAGCAGGGCACGCAGCCCGGCCAGCGCGTCGTCACCGGAACGCTCGAGACGCTCGCGCAGCGCGCGGCGCAGGCGCGCCTCGCGCCGCCGACGCTGATCATCGTCGGCGACGTGGTGCGGCTGCGCGAGAAGCTCGCGTGGTTCGAGCAGGCCGGCCGGGCGCCGGCCGGAGCGCCTGCAGGAACCCCGGATCCGGCGGATTCCTAGCGCGAATGCACGAGGCGCGCGGTCGGTCCGTCCGCCGCCCGCCGTTCGCCGTCGCCGATCCGGTTCTCGATCGCGAATACCGCCGCCTCGACGCGCGACGAGAAGCCCAGCTTCGACAGGATGTGCCTGACGTGCAGCTTGACGGTGTCGTGGCTGATCCCGAGCGCGCGCGCGATCGCCTTGTTGCTCAACCCGCGCGCGACCTGCGCGAGAATTTCGCGCTCGCGCGCGGTGAGCTGGTCGAGCGACGCCCCGCCGCCGGAACGCTGCGGCCCCTCCTCGAGCAGGCCCGCGAGCTTGGCCGCCATCGCCGGCGCCACCACGAGTTCGCCGCGCGCGGCGCGTCCGATCGCGTCGATGACGTCCTGCGGGTCCATGTCCTTCAGCAGGTAGCCGCGCGCGCCCATGCGCAGCGCCGCCGACAGGTCCTCGCGCGAGTCGCTCATGGTGAGGATCACCACCGGCACCTGCGATCCCGCGTCGCGCAGCGCGCGCAGCAGCCGCAGCCCGTCGAGCTGGGGCATCCGCAGGTCGATCACCGCCAGGTCGGGCTGGTGCGCCGCGATCAGCTCGACCCCTTCCTCGGGGTTCCCGGTGGTCGCGACCACCTTCATCCCGGCGCGCACCTCGAGCAGCTCGCCGAGGCCGCGCCGGCACAGCCCGTGGTCGTCGATCAGCGCGACGCGCAGCGGTTCAGTCATGCCGCGCCTCCGCCGGTCCGGTCGTCGCGCTGCCCGCCGTTGCCGTGCGGCCCGCCGCCCCGCCACGCTCGCCGGCCGCGACGCGCAGCACCACGCGCGCACCCGCGCCGGGGGCGTTGTCGAAGCGGATTCGCGCTCCGATCGCCTCGGCGCGCTCGCGCATGATGTCGAGGCCGAAACTGGCGCGGCCGGCGCCTGCACGGCCACCCGTCGCAGGCGGCAAGCCGCGTCCGTCGTCGACCACCGTGAAGACCAGCTCCGAGCCGTCGCGTTCGACGGTCAGGAGCGCCCGTGCTGCCCCCGAGTGGCGTCGCACGTTGGCGAGCGCCTCCTGCAGGATGTGGAACACCTGCACCTCCACTTCGGCCGCCAGCCGCAGCTGCGGCACCCGGCAGTCGAAGTCGAGCGCGATGCCGGTGCGCTCGTAGAAGGTGTCGGCCGCCTGCTCGAGCGCGCGTTGCAGGCCCTGCGCGTCCATGCCGGCGCGGAAATGCGTGATCAGCTCGCGCATGCGCCGGTTGGCGCTGCCGAGCTCGTCGTTGACGTCGCCGCAATAACGGAGCGCGCGCGCCGCGTCACCCTGGCCGATCGCGTCCTGCAGCAGCGGCATGCGCATGCGCACGAAGGTCAGCGACTGCGCCAGCGAGTCGTGAAGTTCGGCAGCCATCGTCTGGCGCTCGTGCGTCAGGCTCGCCTGCAGGTTCTCCTGCTCGAGGCGCGCGTTTTCCAGCGCCAGCCCGAACAGCTGCCCGACCGGGCGCAGCAGGTGGATCACCTCGCCGCGCAGCGCGTGCACGCCGTCGAAGAACAGCGTGAACACGCCGACCGACTGCCCCTTGTATTCGAGCGGCACTGCGACCGTGCCGGTGCAGACCTTCTCGAAGAAACTGTCGACGGCGAGCTTCCCGCAACGCGCCGGATCGTCGGCGACGCGAACGTTGCCGCCGCTCAACGCGTCGCCGCAGACGCCGCAGGGGCCGATCAGCGCCTCGCGCGCGCAGACGTCGTCGGGCAGCCCCCACGCCGCCACCAGCCGCAGCCGGTCGCCCTCGGGCGTCAGCGCCCGCACGGCGCCGCCGCGCGCGCCGGCCAGCCTGACTACGGTGACAAGGAAAGCGTCGAGGGTCGATTGCGGCGCCCCCGCGAGCCCGCCGGCCTGCACCGCCGTCAGCGTGCCGGCGGCCGACCCGTCGGTCTCCGGAACGATGCGCACGACCGTCTCGCGCGGGGGCGCGCCGTGCTCGCGCGGACGCGCGCCGGCCGCCTGCGCCGGCGGCTGCGCCCGATCGATCGTTCCGGGTTCGGTGACACCCATTGCTGCTCCACAGGCCCCCTCCCGGGACCCCCCGACACGATCTTACACGCCGATCCCCCAAAGGAATAATGAACCCCTCCCCGGAATGCTTATGGAGGCGTCGACAGCGTTCGCCTACACTGCCTCGCAGACGGATCGATCGAGCCGATCGCAACGCCTGCCGGGCACAGGGAGACGTCCCGTGCGCCGCACCGGAGCCGCAGGCCCACTCCAGCCCAGATGCCACCAGAGCCGATTCACGATCCCGCCCGCGCGCCGCTGCCGGACGCCGGCACGGAGATCCGCACCACCACCTGCTACATGTGCGCCTGCCGATGCGGCATCCGGGTGCACCTGCGCAACGGCGAGGTGCGCTACATCGAGGGCAATCCGGAGCACCCGCTGAACCAGGGCGTGATCTGCGCCAAGGGCTCGTCGGGCATCATGAAGCAGTATTCGCCGGCGCGACTGACCAGGCCGCTGCTGCGCAAGCCCGGCGCCGAGCGCGGCAGCGGGCAGTTCGACGAGATCTCGTGGGAGCAGGCGTTCGCGCTGCTGGAGGAGCGCCTCGCGCGCATCCGCGCCGCCGATCCGAAGAAGTTCGCGCTCTTCACCGGGCGCGACCAGATGCAGGCGCTCACCGGCCTGTTCGCGCGCCAGTTCGGCACGCCGAACTACGCCGCGCACGGCGGCTTCTGCTCGGTCAACATGGCCGCCGGCATGATCTACACGATCGGCGGCTCGTTCTGGGAATTCGGCGGCCCCGACCTCGAGCGCGCGCGGTTGTTCGTGATGATCGGCACCGCCGAGGACCACCACTCGAATCCGCTGAAGATCGCGATCTCGAAGTTCAAGCGCGCCGGCGGCCGCTTCATCTCGATCAACCCGGTGCGCACCGGCTACTCGGCCATCGCCGACGAGTGGGTGCCGATCCGTCCCGGAACCGACGGCGCGCTGCTGCTCGCGCTGATCCACGAGATCATCTCGCTCGGCCTGTACGACCGCGACTTCCTGGTGCGACACAGCAACGCCGGGCAGCTGGTCGACGTGGACGAGTCGCACGACGGTTTCGGCCTGTTCGCGCGCACCGAAGTGCCGGTCGAGGAAGACTGCTACGACCCGCAGGACAAGCTGTGGTGGGACCGGGTCACCGACCGCCCGGTGGTCACGCATTCCGAGGGCGCCGATCCGTACCTGCTGGGCGAGTTCAGGCTGCCCGACGGCACGCCGGTCAAGCCCGCGTTCCAGCTGCTGCGCGAGCGCGTGGAGGCTTACACACCGGAGTGGGCGGCAGGCATCACCGGCATTCCGGCCGCGACCATCCGCCGGCTCGCGCACGAGATGGGCATCACGGCGCGCGACCAGCGCATCGAACTGCCGATCGCGTGGACCGACGCGTGGGGCAAGGAACACGACACCGTCACCGGCAATCCGGTGGCGTTCCACGCGATGCGCGGCCTCGCTGCGCACTCGAACGGCTTCCACACGATTCGCGCGCTGGCGATCCTGATGTCGCTGCTGGGCACGATCGACCGCCCCGGCGGCTTCCGCCACAAGGCGCCGTTTCCGCGCCCGATTCCGCCGTGCGCGAAGTCGCCGAACACGCCGCTCGCGGTGCAGCCTGGCCACCCGCTCGACGGACTTGCGCTCGGCTGGCCCGCCGAGCCCGACGACCTGTTCGTCGACGCGGCGGGCGAGCCGGTCCGGATCGACAAGGCGTTCTCGTGGGAGTACCCGCTGTCGGTGCACGGGCTGATGCACAACGTCATCACCAACGCGTGGCGCGGCGACCCGTATCCGATCGACACGCTGATGCTGTTCATGGCGAACATGGCGTGGAACTCGACGATGAACACGTCGAGCGTGCGCCAGATGCTCACCGACCGCGGGGAGGACGGCGAGTACCGGATTCCGTTCATCGTCGTGGCCGACGCGTTCCAGTCCGAGACCACGGCGTTCGCCGACCTGGTGCTGCCCGACACCACCTACCTCGAGCGCCACGACGTGATGTCGATGCTCGATCGCCCGATCTCGGAGTTCGACGGCCCGGTCGATTCGGTGCGCATTCCGGTGCTGCCGCCGACCGGGGAGTGCAAGCCGTTCCAGGAAGTGCTGATCGAGCTGGGCAGCCGCCTGAAGCTGCCGGCCTTCGTGCGCCGCGACGGCAGCCGCAAGTTTCGCGACTACCCGGATTTCATCGTCAACTACGAGACCGAGCCGGGCTCGGGCATCGGGTTCCTGGCGGGGTGGCGCGGCAAGGGCGGAGAGAAGTTCATGCGCGGCGAACCCAATCCGCGCCAGTGGGAGATGTACGCGCAGAACGACTGCGTCTACCACTACAAGCTGCCGCCGTCGTACCAGTACATGCGCAACTGGAACAAGGGCTACCTCGAGTGGTCGCAGCGCAACCGCATCACGCGCTACGCCGAGCCGATCCTCGTCCACTTGTACTCGGAAGTGCTGCAGCGCTTCCGCCTGGCCGCGCGCGGCAAGGGCGCGTCGCGCAAGCCGCCCGAGCGGCTGCGGCGGCGCATCGATGAATTCTTCGATCCGCTGCCCTTCCACTACGAGCCGCTCGAGGCGCAGCGCACCGACCGCGCGCGCTACCCGCTCGCCGCGGTCACGCAGCGGCCGATGGCGATGTACCACTCGTGGGATTCGCAGAACGCGTGGCTGCGGCAGATTCACACCGAGAACGTGCTTTACGTGAACCCGCGGGTCGCGCGCGCGCACGGCATCGAGGACGGCGGCTGGATGTGGGTCGAATCGCAGTGGGGTCGGGTGCGCTGCCGGGCCGGCTATTCCGAGGCCGTCGAGCCCGGCACCGTCTGGACCTGGAACGCGATCGGCAAGGCCTCGGGCGCCTGGGGCCTCGCGCCCGACGCCAACGAGTCGCGGCGCGGCTTCCTGCTGAACCACCTGATTTCGGAGGAACTGCCGGGCGCCGGCGGCGAGGGCCCGGTGTCGAACTCCGATCCGGTCACCGGCCAGGCCGCCTGGTACGACGTCAGGGTGCGCATCTATCGCGCCGACGACGCCGAGCCGGCGCAGACGTCGCCGCAGTTCGAGCCGGTGCCGCCCGCCCCCGGCACGCGCGCCGCACGGCGGCCGCGCATGCAGGCCTGGTTCGCGGGCACGGGGAGCCGGCGGTGACCCAACTCGCGCTGGTCATCGACCTCAACGTCTGCGTCGGCTGCCACGCGTGCGTGACGAGCTGCAAGCAGTGGAACACGTCGGGCGCGGCCGGTCCGCTGGCAGACGTCAATCCCTACGACGCGGACCCGGGCGGCGCGTTCTTCAACCGGGTCCAGACCTTCGAGGTCGGCGAGTTCCCGGACACGCAGACGGTTCACTTTCCGAAGTCCTGCCTGCACTGCGAGGACCCGCCGTGCGTCCCGGTGTGCCCGACCGGCGCGAGTTACAAGCGCGCCGCCGACGGCATCGTGCTGGTCGACTACGACAAGTGCATCGGCTGCAAGTACTGCTCGTGGGCCTGCCCGTACGGCGCCCGCGAGATCGACCCGCCGCGCAAGGTGATGACCAAGTGCACGCTGTGCGTCGACCGCATCTACGACACGACGCGCCCGGAGGCCGAGCGCAAGCCGGCCTGCGTGCTCGCCTGCCCGACCAGCGCCCGGCTGTTCGGCGACATCCACGACCCCGATTCGGTGGTTTCGCAGGCGATCCGCGACCACGCCGGCTACGCGCTGATGCCCGAGTGGGGCACCCGGCCGTCGAACCATTACCTGCCGCGCCGGCGCACCGCGCTGCGCGTGCATCCGGACGAACTCGAGCGCGCCGACAACCCGCTGAAGGTCGACGGCCTGCTGCCGCGGCCGTCGCGCGCGGATCCGGCGCTCGACGACGTCACGTCCTGGTGAGCGGAGACGACGCGTGCGACCCGAAGCTTCGGTGATCCTGCTGACGACGCTGACCGGTGCCGGGCAGGGCCTGTTCCTGGCGCTCTTCGTGGCGCAGGTGCTCGCGCTGTCGGGACTGGTCGCGCCGCGGCCGGATGCGGGGTTCGACGTCGCCGGCAGCGCGATCGCGCTGGTGCTGTGCGGCGCCGGCCTCGTCGCGTCGTTCTTCCACCTCGGCCGCCCGGAGCGCGCCTGGCGCGCGATCGCGCAGTGGCGCACCTCGTGGCTGTCGCGCGAGGTGATCGTGCTCCCGGCGTTCATGGGCGCCGTGTTCGCCTGGGGCGTGGCGCAATGGCTCGGCTGGCCGCCGACGGCCTCGGCAGCGCCCGGCAGCGGCGCCATCGGCCCGGCCGCCGCGATCGGCCCGGCGACCGTGATCGGGCTGCTCGGGGCGCTGCTCGCGCTGGCGCTGTTCGTCTGCACCGCGATGATCTACGCGTGCCTGCCGTTCCTGCGCGAATGGCACAGCCCGCTCACGCTGCTGAACTTCACGCTGCTCGGATGCGCGTCCGGGTTCACGCTCGCGGCAGCGCTCGCGAGCCGGGCGGCGCCCGACCTGACGGGGCTGCTGACCGCGGTCGCGCTGGCGTTCACGCTGCTCGGGCTGGCCAGCCGCGGCGCGTCGCTCGCGCGCAACGCGCGCCTGAAGCCGAAGTCGACGCTGCAGACGGCGATCGGCATCCGCCATCCGCGCATCGTGCAGACCTCGATGGGATTCCAGGCCGGCTCGTTCAACACGCACGAGTTCTTCCACGGCCGCCCGCCAGGCACGCTGCGCTGGGTCAAGTGGGCTTTCCTGGCGGCGGCTTTCGTGCTGCCGGCGGCGCTGCTCGCGGCGGCGATGGCCGCGCCGTCGACGCCGCTGCTGGCGCTGGCGTTCGCGGTGCAGATGGCGGGCCTGGTCGCCGAGCGGTGGTTCTTCTTTGCCGAGGCGAACCATCCGCAGAACCTCTATTACTCGGCGGTCGCGTGATCGTGAGCCGGGTCAAGGACTCGCGGCGCGCTTCGGGTATGTTGAAGGAAAAACGATGAATGCAGGGAGGAGAACGGGACATGGCGCTGGTTGATCCGCACGGAGGCGGCGGGCTGCGGCCGCTGCTGCTCGAAGGCGAAGCGCGCGCTGCCGAACTCGCGCGCGCCGCCACGCTGCCGCGGCTCGAGGTGAGCTCGCGCGAGAAGGGCGACCTGATCATGATGGGCATCGGCGGCTTCACGCCGCTCGACGGCTTCATGACGCACGCCGACTGGCAGGGCGTATGCGACGGCATGCGAACGGCGAGCGGGCTGTTCTGGCCGATCCCGATCACGCTGTCGGCGAGTGCCGGGGCCGCGCAGGCGATCGGGGTCGGCGCCGACCTCGCGCTGGCCGATCCCGACGACGGCTCGGTGCTCGCGACGATGAAGGTCACCGAGAAGTACGCCATCGACAAGGCGCACGAGTGCGCAACGGTGTTCCGCACCACCGATCCCGAGCATCCGGGCGTGAAGATGGTGATGGCGCAGGGCGGGTTCAACCTCGCCGGGCCGGTCAAGGTGCTGTCGACCGGCGGCTTCGTCGAGAAGTACGGCGAGCTCTTCATGACGCCGGCGCAGACGCGCGCGTTGTTCGAGTCGCTCGGCTGGTCGAAGGTCGCGGCGTTCCAGACCCGAAATCCGATGCACCGCTCGCACGAATACCTGGCGAAGGTCGCGATCGAGGTCAGCGACGGCGTGCTGGTGCACTCGCTGCTGGGCGCGCTCAAGCCCGGCGACATTCCGGCCGAGGTGCGCACGCACGCGATCTCGGTGCTGGTCGACGGCTACTTCCAGAAGAAGACCATTGTCCAGGCCGGCTATCCGCTCGACATGCGCTACGCCGGACCGCGCGAGGCGCTGCTGCACGCGCTGTTTCGCCAGAACTACGGCTGCTCGCACCAGATCGTCGGGCGCGACCACGCCGGCGTGGGCAGCTACTACGGCCCCTTCGACGCGCACCACGTGTTCGACCAGATCCCGAAGGACGCGCTGCAGACGCAGCCGATGAAGATCGACTGGACTTTCTGGTGCTACAAGTGCGGCGGGATGGCTTCCGCCCGCACCTGCCCGCACGACGAGGCCGACCGGCTGCTCGTCTCGGGTACCAAGCTTCGCAAGTGGCTCTCCGAAGGATCGGAAGTGCCGGCGGAGTTCAGCCGCCCCGAGGTGCTCGCCGTGCTGCGCGAGTACTACGCGGGACTCGACGCTTCGGAGAAGGTGGAGGTCAAGCTCGCCGGCCACTCGGCGCGCTGACCCCGCGCTGCGCAACGATTCTTTCGCAAACCGCTCATTTTCCCAGGAGGAGCAATGCCAACCTACGTACGTACCGAAAAGTGCGACGGATGCAAGGGCCAGGACAAGACGGCCTGCATGTACATCTGTCCGCACGACCTGATGATGCTCGATCGCGACGGCTCGGCGACCGGCCACGCGATGAGGGCGTACAACCAGGAGCCCGAGCAGTGCTGGGAGTGCTACTCGTGCGTCAAGATCTGCCCGCAGGGCGCGATCGAGGTGCGCCACTACGCCGACATCGTCCCGCTGGGCGGCTCGGTCCAGCCGCTGCGCGGATCGGACTCGATCATGTGGACGATCAAGTTCCGCAACGGCACGATGAAGCGCTTCAAGTTCCCGATCCGCACCACGCCCGAGGGCTCGATCGATCCCTACGGCGGCAAGACGATGCCGAAGCTCGCCGACATCGGCCAGTCCGGCTTCTTCACGTCGTCGGGCGGCTATCGCGCCGGCAACCCCGACGAGCTGATCCGCCGCAAGTGATCGCGCCCGCACAAAGCGAACGAACCAATCGAGGAACGACAGATGTCTGATGGAACTTTCGGCAACCCGCAGATCGTCGAGGAAGAACTCGACATCCTGCTGATCGGCGGCGGCATGGCTTGCTCCGGCGCCGCGTACGAGATGATGCGCTGGGCCGAGGCGGCCAAGGCCGAGACCGGCCGCGAACTGCGCATCAAGCTGGTCGACAAGGCCGCGATGGACCGCTCCGGCGCGGTCGCGCAGGGCCTGTCGGCGATCAACACCTACATCGGCCCGGACCTCGATCCGGCCGACTACGCGCGCATGGTCTCGAACGACCTGATGGGCATCACGCGCGACGACCTGGCCTACGACCTCGGCCGGCACGTCGACGAGTCGGTGCACCTGTTCGAGGAGTGGGGCCTGCCGATCTGGAAGACCGACGCCGACGGCGTGCGCCACGACGGCGCCGAGGCGCAGCGCGAGGGCATCCCGGCGCTCAGGGACGGCGGCAAGCCGGTGCGCTCGGGCAAGTGGCAGATCATGATCAACGGCGAGTCCTACAAGTGGATCGTCGCCGAAGCCGCCAAGAAGGCGCTCGGCCTGGACCGCATCCAGGAGCGCGTGTTCATCGTCAAGCTCGTCAACGACAAGAACGACCCGAGCCGCGTCGCCGGCGCGGTCGGCTTCTCGGTGCGCGAGAACAAGATCTACATCTACAAGGCGAAGGCGATCCTGCTCGCCGCCGGCGGCTGCGTGAACCTGTTCCGCCCCCGCTCGGTGGGCGAAGGCACCGGCCGCGCGTGGTACCCGGTGTGGAACGCCGGCTCGACCTACGCGATGGCCGCCGAAGCCGGCGCCGAGCTGACGATGATGGAGAACCGCTTCGTCCCGGCGCGTTTCAAGGACGGCTACGGCCCGGTGGGCGCCTGGTTCCTGCTGTTCAAGGCCAAGGCGACCAACGCGCTCGGCGAAGACTACATGACGCGCAACAAGGCGCTGCTCGACGACTACCCGCCGTACGGGCAGGCCGCGGTGCCGGCCTCGTGCCTGCGCAACCACCTGATGCTCAAGGAGATGCGCGAGGGCCGCGGCCCGATCTACATGGACACCGTCAGCGCGCTCGCGAAGCTGCGCGAGACGCTCACGCCGAAGGAGGTCAAGCACCTCGAAGCCGAGGCGTGGGAAGACTTCCTCGACATGTGCATCGGCCAGTGCGGGATCTGGGTCGGCGAGAACATCGAGCCCGAGAAGCGCAACTCCGAACTGATGCCCACCGAGCCGTACCTGCTGGGTTCGCACTCGGGCTGCTGCGGCATCTGGGTGTCGGGTCCGGAGGACCTCGGCGCGCCGACCGCCGACGAGGGCGACTACGACGGCGTGCCGGGGCACCTGCCGCGCGGCTGGAGCTGGGGCTACCGCTCGATGACCACGGTCAAGGGCCTGTTCACGGCCGGTGACGGCGTGGGCGCGTCGGGCCACAAGTTCTCGTCGGGCTCGCACGCCGAGGGGCGGATCGCCGCCAAGTCGATGGTCAGGTTCGCACTCGACAACAAGGACTGGAAGCCCGAGCTCGACGCCGACCCGGCGGCGCTCGCCGACGAGATCTACCGGCCGGTGCGCAACTTCCTGCAGCACAAGGACTACACGACCGCGATCGACGTCAACCCGCACTACATCACGCCGAAGATGCTGCAGTTCCGGCTGCAGAAGATCATGGACGAGTACGTCGCGGGCGTCGCCACCTACTACACGACCAACGGGCACATGCTCGCGGTCGCGGAAGAGAAGCTCGAGATGCTCAAGGAGGACTCGCTGAAGATGCGGGCGAAGGACCTCCACGAGCTGCTGCGCGCCTGGGAGAACTACCACCGGATCATCACGGCCGAGGCGCACATGAAGCACATCCAGTTCCGCGAGGAGTCCCGCTACCCGGGCTTCTACTATCGCGCCGACAAGAACTTCGTCGACGAGGAGAACTGGAAGTGCTTCGTGAACTCGATCTACGACCGGGACGCGAAGAAGTGGACCTGCTTCAAGCGCAAGCACGTCGACCTGGTCGACAAGTCCAAGCTCTTCAAGCCGGCCGCGCACTGAGCTGCGCGCCCCGTCTGGCGTAAGCTCATGGCCGGGCGTCCGCGCAAGCGGGCCCCGGCCGCTTTTTTTTCGATGCGACGATGACCAGTCCCGACCCCCAGAGCCTGCCCTTCCCGTCCAGCCCGGTCGCGCCGGAGATGATGGACGGCTCGCGCACCATCCGGTTCCGCTGCCGCCCCGGCATCGCCTGCTGGAACGCGTGCTGCAGCAACATCGACATCTCGCTCACGCCGGTCGACATCCTGCGGCTCAAGCACCGGCTCGACCTGTCGTCGACCGAGTTCCTCGACCGCTACACGGTGCCGTACGAGCTCGAGAAGGACGGTCTCGCCGGGGTGAAGCTGCGCCCGGTCGACGGCGGGACCGCGTGCCGCTTCATGACTGCGGCGGGCTGCAGCGTCTACGAGGACCGGCCGACGGCGTGCCGCTACTACCCGGTCGCGCTGCTGTCGATGCGCCACCAGGACGAGTACACCGACCGCGAGGCCTACGCGCTCGTGAAGGAGCCGCACTGCCTCGGGCACGACGAGCCGCGCAGCCTGACGATCGACGAGTACCGCGCCGAGCAGGGCGTGGCCGAATACGACGAGCTCGGGCGCGGCTGGCGCCAGCTGGTGCTGAAGAAGAAGTCGTCCGGCCCGACGGTGGGCAAGCCGTCGAAGCGCAGCCTGCAACTCTTCTTCATGGCCTGCTACGACGTCGACCGCTTCCGCCAGTTCGTCGCGAGCGACGGCTTCAGCGCGCTGTTCGACCTTCCGGACGAGGAGCTCCACGAGACGCTGCTCGACGACACGAAGCTGAGGCAGTTCGGCTTCCGCTTCCTGCGCCAGGTGCTGTTCGGCGAGGCGACGATCCCGCTGCGCGCGGACGCCGCGCAGGCGCGCGCGCAGCGTGCGCACGAGAAGGCGGCGCGGCTCGAACGCGAGGCGGCCGAGCGCGCGGCGCGCGATGACGGGATGTACGACGAGAACTGAGCGGGACCCGGGGGCCGGTCCGCGGCGAACCCGCGGGCACTCAGGCCCCGGTCGCGAACAGCTCGCGAACCTCGATCCGCAGCCCCGGCAGCGCAGCGCAGGCCGCCGCCTCGCCCTCGAGCAGCACGCTCGACTCGCGGTAACCCTGTCCGGCCGGCTCGCGGTAGACCAGCAGTTGCCGCCGGCGCGCGTCGACGATCCAGACTTCGGGCACGCCGCTCTGCGCGTAGTAGCGCAGCTTGACGTCGCGGTCGTAGCGCAGCGTGGAGTCGGCCACCTCGACCACGAGCAACGCGTCGGCCGCCACCGGCACCACGCTCATGTAGTCGTCGGCCCGCCAGCGCAGCACCGACAGGTCGGGCTGCGGCTCGGTGACGTTGCTGAGGATCACCGGGTTCTGCGGCGACACGACCGCGCGGCCCGCCGAGCGCTCGACCAGCAGTCGGGTGAGCCGCGACACCAGCCCGCCGTGCAGGCTTCCGATCGGCGCCATCCTGATCAGTTCCCCGTCGATGAGTTCGACCCGGTCGTCCTCGTGCAGGATCCCGGCTTCGCCCATCCGGTGGTACTGCTCGACGGTGAGCTTGAACCGGGTCGGGGCGGTTTCGGTGATCACGGCACTCATGACGATGAAGGGTCGCATCGACGGCGGCGACGCGCCATCGTGCGGACAGTCTAGACCCGGCGTCGCACCGAGTCGAGCGGGGCGGCCGCCTGCTGCGGCGGCTGATTCCGGCGGCGGCTACTTCTTCGCCGGCGCCGCCGCGATCTCCTCGAGCCGGGTGGCGCGGATCAGCTGGCCGTCGAGGCCGGCGTCCTTCGCGCTGCCGCCGTAGGCGACCGTGAGCAGTTGCGAGTAGTAGAGCACCGGCATCTCGAGCTTCGTGCCCTGCCTGCGGTTGATCTCGGACTGGTAGACCTCGACGTTGGCCTGGCACAGCGGGCACGGCGTGACGATCATGTCGGCGCCCTGGTCGTAGGCGGACTCGACGATGTCGCGGATCTGCTTCTGGCTCTTGTCGGGCTCGGAGAACGCGAGCGCGCCGCCGCAGCAGCTGACCTTCTGCTCGTAGTCGGCGATCGCCTCGGCGCCGACCGCCTCGACCATCCGGTCGAGGTAGACCGGGTTCTCGAAGGACTCGCCGTCGATGCCGAACGGCCGGTTGGTCTGGCAGCCGATGTAGCTGGCGAACTTGAGCCCTTCGAGCTGCTTGACGACCGGACGCTTCAGTTCCTCGTAGCCGAGGTCCTCGATCAGCACCTCGACCATGTGCTTGACCTGGACCTGGCCCTGGTACTGGAGCCCGCCCTCGGCGAGCGCCTCGTTGGCTTCCTTCATCAGCTGCGGGCTGTGCTCGAGCCGCTCCTTCGACTCGCGCGCGCTCAGCCAGCAGGCGGCGCAGGTGGCCACCATCGTCTGGCCCGGCAGGTGCTTCTCGGAGAGCGCGAAGTTGCGCGCGTTGAGCGCCAGCCGCGGCAGCTCGCCGCCCTCGCAGTAGCCGACCGACGCGCTGCAGCAGTTCCAGTCCGGGATCTCGGTGAGCTGCACGTCGAGCGTGCGGCACATCGATTCGACCGACGTCAGGTAGTTCGACGCCGACGCCTTGCGCTGCGACGAGCAACCCGGATAGAACGCGTACTGTTTCTTTGCCATCTTTGCCTTCCCGTCAGGACCGCAGGCCCTGCTTGCGGTCCTCGATCTCGCGCGCCCTGGCGATGATCGCGTGCAGTCCCTTCACGTCCTTGACGCCGTGGCCGCCGACGATCTCGAGCGGGTTCAGGCGCTTCGCCTTCAGCAGCCCGAGCCCGACGGCCTTCATCGTCAGCGCCTCCCGGATCCCGGCCGCAAAACCGTTGCGGAAGTAGTGGCCGAGGGTGAGCCTGAGCTCGTTGATGCGGCCGGTGCGCGCGAGGTTGTTCCAGAACATCGTCGCGAACTCGCGCGTCGGCTGTCCCTTGGGCGCGAGCCCGAGCCGGTGCGCGTAGTTGGCCAGCCCGTGCATGATGTGCGTGATCGGCAGCTTGCGCGGGCAGCGCACGACGCAGTTGTAGCACGAGGTGCACATGAACATCGCGTCCGAGCCCAGCACCTCGTCGCGCTTGCCGGCGCGGATCATCATGAACAGCTTCTGCGGCGAGTGTTCCCAGTGCGGGCCGAACGGGCACGAGCCGGCGCACACGCCGCACTGCATGCACATCTTCACCCACTCGCCTTCCTCGACGCGCTCCTCGACTTCCCTCAGGAAGTCGCCGCGGTAGCGCGCCAGCGCGCCGGCGTTGGCGCTCGCGGCCGCCGTGGCCTTGCCTGCCTGCGTGTCCATCAGGCGAACCCCTTCATCGGCGACATGCCAAGCTCCTTGATCTGGGCCGCGTAGTCGTTGATCAGCTGCGCGACGCGCTGGCTGTCGGTGATCGCGACCTCGCAGCTGGTGACGCGCTCCTTCTCGAGCCCGAGCTGCTGCAGCGTGTCGTCGATCTTGCTCATCCGGTAGAAGGCGAGTTCCGAGCCCTTGACGAAGTGGCACTGGTAGTCGTCGCCCTTCTTGCAGCCCATCATCATCACGCCGTCGTAGCCGGAGTTCAGCGCGTCGGTGATCCAGATCGTGTTGACCGACCCGAGGCAGCGCACCGGGATCACGCGCACGAACGCCGAGTAGGTCGTGCGCGAGACGCCCGCCATGTCGAGCGCCGGGTAGGCGTCGTTCTCGCACGCGAGCAGCAGGATGCGCGGCCGCTCAGAGAACTCGTCGGGCATGTCGACCGCCTTGATCTGGCTGCCGACGGTGTCGACCGAGTAGTTGTCGAACGAGATCACGCGCACCGGGCAGGCGCCCATGCAGGTGCCGCAGCGCCGGCAGCGCGACTCGTTGAACTTCGGAAAACGCCGCTCGTCCTCGTCGATCGCGCCGAACGGGCACTCGACCGTGCAGCGCTTGCACTGCGTGCAACCCTCGAGCCGCACCTTCGGGTACGACAGGTCGCCCGAGCGCGGGTGCGCCGCGCGCCCGCGCCCGGCGTTCTCGACCGCCTGGATCGCCTTCAGCGCCGCGCCCTCCGCGTCGTCGATCGCCTGCGCCATGTCCATCGGCCGGCGCACCGGGCCGGCGGCGTAGATGCCGGTGCGGCGCGTCTCGTACGGGAAGCAGATGAAGTGCGAGTCGGCGAAGCCGTGGCGCAGCTTCGGCATGTCCTTGCCCTGGCGATAGCTCAGGTTCAGGATCGACGGCTGGCTGTCGCGCGCCGGGTCGTCCTCCGGAAGGTCGATGTCGACGCCGCCGTTGGGCACCTGGCCGGTGGCGAGCACGACGAGGTCGGCCGCCACCGACGTCTCCTCGTCGAGGATCAGGTCGCGCAGGGCGACCGTGCAGCCCTCGGCGGTCGCGTCGACTTTCGCGACGCTCGCCTTCGTGAACGTGACGCCCTTGTCCTGCGCGCTGCGGTAGAAGTCCTCGCCCATCCCCGGCACCCGCAGGTCGGTGTACGCGACGACCGTGTCGACCGCCGGGTTGGCCTGCTTGAAGTACATCGCCTGCTTGATGCTGGTGGCGCAGCAGTGCCCCGAGCAGTACGGCAGGTGCGTGCCGGTCGTGTCGCGCTGGCCGGCGCACTGCACGAAGACGACGCTCCTGATTTCGCGGCCGTCGGCGCGGCGGATCGGCCCGCCGTCGGCGGCGCGCGCGAGATCCTCGAGTCCGGCCTGGTCGACGACGTTCGGGGCGCCGCCGCCGAGTTCGGGCAGCCGCTCGATCGGGTAGTTGGCCGAGCCGGTCGCCTGCACGATCGCGCCGACCTTCTCCTCGACCAGCGCCCCGCTCTCGTGCGCGACCCTGACCTCGAAGCGGCCGGGCGCGCCCGAGGTCTCGGCGATCGTCGCCGACGTGTGCACGGTGATCAGCGGATGCGCCGTCACCTTCGCGATCGTCTCCTCGATGCCGGTCGGCTGGGGCTCGGCGTACGGCGCGCGATCGGGCACCCGGCGGTGCAGCCGCGCCGCCCAGCCGCCCAGCGCGGCAGTCTTCTCGACCACCACCGCCTCGTAGCCCGCATCGGCCACCGCGAGCGCCGCCGCGAGGCCCGAGGGTCCGCCGCCGACGACGAGAACGCGACGCTGCGTCACCGCGTCCGGGTTCGGCTCCGGCACGCGCATCCTCTTCAACTCGGCGCAGCCCATCCGCACGTAGTCGTCGGCCATCTCCTGGCGGACCTCGGCATGCTCGTCGCCCTGCGCGACGACCCAGACCACGCCCTCGCGCAGGTTGGCGCGCGCCATCGCGTTGTCCGGGAAGCGGAATGCCTCGGTCTTGGCTCGCCGCGAGCAGGCGCCGATCATCACGTGCGTCACCGCCTCGTTGGCGATGTCGTCGCGGATCGCCTGCACGCCCTCGGCGCTGCACAGCACCTCGTGCGTGCGCACGAGCTGCATCTTGCCTTCCTTCTGCGCGATTCTCTGCAGCTGGCCGACGTCGACCGCGTCGCCGATGCCGCAACCGGTGCAGAAGTACGCTGCGAACTTGTTCTCTGCCACGCTATGCCTCCGCCGCTGCGCTGCGCCGCACCGCGCTCATCGCGTGCAGCACGGCGCCGGTCGCGCTCTGCACCGACCGGTTGACGTCGAGCGGACTCGATGCCGCGCCCGCGCCCACCAGCCCGTGGTCGGGCGAACCCTCGATGAAACCCGACGAGTCGACCACGACGTCGGCGGGAAGCTCGACGCCGAGCGACTCGGGCTGCATGCCGACCGCAAGCACGACCAGGTCGTGCTCGCTCGCGTAGCGGTGATAGCCCTCGGTGTCGACGCCGTGCAGCACCAGGTTGCCGCTGGCGCGGTCCTGCGCGATGCGCGCGACCTTCGACTTCACGAACCGGACCGTCTCGTCCCTCTGCACCATCTGGTAGAAGTCCTCGAAGCGGTCGATCGCGCGGATGTCGATGTAGTAGATCGTCGAGCGCGCGCCGTCGCCGCCCGATTCGCGCACGTACTGCGTCTGCTTCAGCGAGGCCATGCAGCAGATGCGCGAGCAGTGCCGCAGGTGGTTCTCGTCGCGCGAGCCCGCGCACTGGATGAACGCGACGTTCTTCGCCTCGCGGCCGTCCGAGGGCCGCAGCAGCCGTCCGCCGGTCGGGCCCGACGGATCGGCGAGGCGCTCGAACTCGACGCTGGTGATCACGTTCGGGAAGCGCCCGTAGCCGTACGGCTGGATCTTCGCCGCGTCGTAGGGTCGCCAGCCGGTCGCCCAGACGATCGCGCCGACCGCAAGCTCGACCGTCTCCTCCTTCATGCCGAGGTCGATCGCGCCGTAGCGGCACGCCGCCTGCGCGCGCCGGCCCTCGTCGGTGCCGGCGATCGACGGGTCGACCACGTAGCGCTGCGGGTACGCCATCGGATGCGGCAGGTAGGCCGCCTTGACCTTGCGCATGCCGTAGTTGTGCGGGTCGGGGATCTCGCTGCTCACGGCGGCCGCGCATTCGCCGCAGGCGGTGCAGCGCTCGTTCACGTAGCGCGGGTGCAACTTCAGCGCGACGCGGAAGTCGCCGCGCCGCCCCGTGACGCCGACGACCTCGGCCATCGTCATCACGCGCACGTTCGGGTTGGCCTTCAGGCGGCGCAGGTTGATCTCCAGCCCGCAGGTCGGGTGGCACATCTTCGGGAAGTAGCGGTACAGCCGGGAGGTGCGGCCGCCCAGCGTGGGGCCGCGCTCGACCAGCACCACCTCCTTGCCGCACTCGGCCGCCTCCAGCGCCGCCGAGACGCCGCTGATGCCGCCCCCGACGACGAGGATCGTCTGGCTGGTCGCGATGGGATCGCTCATGGAAACTCCGCCCTGTGTCACGTCACCGCGCCGTCGCGCACGCCCGGCCCGGTGGATGCGGCCGCGCCCGGCGGGCGCCGCCCGTGGGCAGTCTCGCCGGAAAGCCCCGCAGCGGCTACTCCCCGGATGGGTAGATTTCGCCGCGCGTCAGCCCAGCGTGCGAATCTCGAAGGCCAGGCCGGCCAGGTCGGCCAGGATCCAGGTCGGCGGCGCGCTCAACCCCGCGACCGTCCCCGGGTTGACGAGCCAGCACTCGCCGCCCCCGATCGTCGGCTGGCGGGCCACCGAGGCCCGGTGCGAGTGCCCGCAGCAGACCACGTCGTGGTCGCCGGTGCAGGCGATGCCGCGCGCGTAGTGCGGGTAGTGGGTGGCGAACACGCGGCGCCCGGCCAGCTCGAGCACGGCGTCGGCGCCGTGATACGCGAGCAGCCCGTTGGAGGCGGCGCACAGGCGGTGCAGCGCGACCGGGTCACCGAGGTTGTTGCCGTGGACGACGTGAACCGGAATGCCGAGCGCGAGCAGCGGCCGCAGCGTGCCGGCGCCGATCAGGTCGCCGCAGTGCACGACCGCCTCGGCACCCTCGCGCGCGGCCTGCGACACCGCCTCGGCGAGCAGTGGCGCCCGGTCGTGGCTGTCGGAGACGATGCAGACCCGCACGAGCTCAGACCATCGACGGCCCGTGGTAGTCGTCGGCGTCGCCGGCGAGCCGGGTCGCCTGCGCCGAGCGCTGCGCGCTGTCGCGTTCGTGGTCGGACTGCACCTGCAGCAGCGTGCGCACGCAGAACGACAGGTCGTCGTAGTCTTCGCGGCCGGTGCCGTAGTGGTCGGCGTCGGAATAGAAGAACTGGCAGCGGAAGCGCTGCGCGCCGGCCTTGAAGACGACGAAGTGGGCGCCGCGCGCGCTCCAGTAGAGCGTCGGGCACTCGGTGAGCTCGTCGCTGGCCGGATCGAGCGCAAGCTCGCTGTCGGCCTCGACGATCTCGACCGGCTGCGCGAAACGGCGCTCGACGAGCATCGAGACGATCTCGCGTTCGGTCGGGGTGAAATCCTCGATCTGGGTAGGCATCGCGCGGCTCCGTTCACGATTCGATGCGGGCTTGCCATCGACGACAGGCCAGATTCTAGCGGTGACGCATCGGCGCGTCGCCTGCCGCCCTGATGCGGGACCCGGCGCCACCGGGTTCCGGAATCCGGCTCAGGCGCGGCGAGTGCGGTTCCCGGGGAAGGCCGCCTTCAGGGTCCTGAGGATCTCGTCGCGCACGTTGCGCACGTGCCTGGCACCGGCCTCGTCGGCGGCTGCTTCGTCGCCCGCGAGCACCGCCTTGCCGATCGCGCAGTAATCGCGAAGACGCAACTTCTGCAGACCCGGCGGTCGATGTTGCGCGTAGACGATCGGCATGTGGATGGAGGGGAACAGCCGGCGCAGTTCCCGACTGCCGCCGAGGTCCAGCAGCGCGCGGTAGAACAAGCGACGCGCGCGCGCAAACGATTCGACATCCTGCCAATGGCCGGGATCGTCGAGTCCTGCCAGGGCGTGCGACAGCGGCGCCGTCGATTGGCCACGCGCGACTCCGCGGGCGGCCCTGCGCGCCAGCAAACCCGTGATGCGCTCGGCGACATCGAGAACGTCGCGCGTATCGTCCATCGTCAGCGAGCGGATGACCGCTCCCTTGTGCCTGACGATTTCCACGATGCCCTCGGCGGCCAGGCGCTGGAGGCCCTCCCGCACCGAGTTCCTGCCGACCCCGAAGTGGAGGGCGAGCTCGGCCTCCACCAGCCGCTGCCCGGGCACAAGCCGGTACGCCTCCAGGGCATTGACGATGCCGAAAAAGACCACGCCGGCCGCGCTCTCGGCAACCCCGGTGTCTGCCGCAGCGGGTTGGTTCGATGCCCTGCGCGCATTGCTCGCCATCTTCGGGCGCCCCCATTCTGCCCCATTGGATTGCCGGACAATATACGCCTATAATTTTTCGATCAGCAACTCGGATCGAGCCATGGACTTCCAGCTTCCGGCCGACGTGCGCGAACTGCGCGATCGGACTCGCCGATTCATCGCCGAGCAGGTGTTGCCGTTCGAGGAGACGGTGGCGCACCGCGGTCACGGACCGTCGGAGGAACTGCGCCAGGAACTGGTGTCGCGCGCACGTGCCGCGGGGCTGCTCACGCCGCATGCCTCGACGGAGATGGGGGGCCTGGGCCTCAACCATGTCGCGAAGGCAGCCGTGTTCGAGGAGGCCGGCTACTCCTGGCTGGGGCCGACCGCGCTGAACATTCACGCACCCGACGAAGGCAACATCCACTTGATGGAGGAGGTGGCGACGACGGCGCAGAAGGAGCGCTGGCTGCGCCCGCAGGTGGCGGGCCGGAGTCGCTCGTGCTTTGCCATGACCGAGCCCGACGGGGCGGGCGCCGACCCCGGCATGCTGCAGACACTGGCCGTGCAGGACGGCGACGGGTACGTCATCAACGGTCGCAAGTGGTTCATCACCGGCGCCGAGGGAGCCGACTACGCGATCGTCATGGCCCGCATGGAGGACGGTTCGGCCACCATGTTCCTGACGGACATGGATCGCCCGGGCATCCGGCTCGAGCGGAACATGGACACGATGGACACGTGCTTCACCGGCGGGCACGGCGTGCTCGTCTTCGAGAACCTGCGAGTGCCCGCGACCGACGTGCTGGGTGAAGTCGGCAAGGGATTCCGCTACGCGCAGGTCCGGCTCGCGCCGGCGCGCCTGACGCACTGCATGCGCTGGCTCGGGCAAGCTCGCCGCGCCCACGACATCGCGCTCGACTACGCGCGGCGCCGTCACGCCTTCGGCAAGCCCCTGGCAGAGCACGAAGGCGTGGGCTTCATGCTGGCCGACAATGACATCGACCTGCACACGGCACGCCTGCACATCTGGCACACCGCCTGGTTGCTCGACCAGGGCCACAAGGGCACCTTCGAGTCGAGCCGCGCCAAGGTGGCCTGCTCGGAGGCGCAGTGGCGGGTCGTCGACCGCTGCGTCCAGATTCTCGGCGGACTCGGCGTGACCGAGGACACGCCGATCATGCGCATCTTCATGGACCTGCGCGCGTTCCGGATCTACGACGGTCCCAGCGAAGTTCATCGCTGGAGCATGGCGCGTCGACTGGTGCGCGAGGCGGAGCGCAAGGGGTGACGGCGATCGACTGCGTTCACCGCTTCGTCGACCAGTGAGCCAGGGGCTCCCCCTCGCGCCCCTGGGTGCATGGCTGGCAGAGCGCGGCCTGGCCGACGCACCGGTCGTTACCGCCATGCCGCTCGCCGGTGGGCAGTCGAACCCGACCTTTCGCGTGACGACCGACCGGGGCGTCTACGTGCTTCGCAAGAAGCCCGCGGGGGCGCTCCTCCCCTCGGCGCATGCCATCGACCGCGAGTACCGCATCATGCGTGCACTGCACGCCACGGCCATCCCTGTTCCGGCCATGCTGGCATGGTGCGATGACGCATCCGTCCTCGGCACGCCTTTCTACGTCATGGAATTCCTCGCGGGACGCGTGCTGGTCGACCCGTCCCTGCCCTCGATGCCGCGCGACGAGCGCCGCGCCATCTACGCCGAAATGAACCGCACGATCGGCCTGCTGCACGGGCTGGATCCGGTCGACCTCGGTCTCGGCGATTACGGGAAGCCCGCCGATTATGTCGCCCGCCAGGTTGCACGATGGTCGCGGCAGTCCGGGCAGGCACGACTGCCGCTACCCGCAGCGATGCGTCGGCTGATGGAGTGGCTGCCGGAGCACATCCCTGCGACCGCTTCGAGCGCGCTGGTGCACGGCGACTACCGGCTGGACAACCTCGTGTTCCATCCGACCGAGCCCCGGGTCATCGGGGTGCTCGACTGGGAACTGTCGACGCTCGGCGACCCGCTCGCCGACTTCGCATACCACTGCATGAGCTGGCGCATCCCGGCGCAGCTCTGGCGCGGCATCGGGGGACTCGACCTCGGCGCCCTCGGGATTCCCGGCGAGAGCGAATATGCAAGCGTCTACTCGAAGGCGACCGGCCGCGACACCGCCGAGCACTGGGAGTTCTACATGACCTACAATCTTTTCCGGATGGCAGCGATCCTGCACGGAATCGCGCAGCGCGCAGCGGATGGCACGGCTGCCGCGGTCGATGCGGCCGATACGGGCGCGAAGGCCGAATTGCTGGCGGAGATCGGCTGGCAGTCAGCGCTGCGCTACGGGTAGACCTCCCTCTGATGCCGATGAGCGACGCCCTCGATTACCTGGTCAGGACCCGGCCCGAAGCGATGGGCCACTACTTCGCGTTCCTGAAGGACGCCGGCTCGCGTCTCGATCCGAAGACGCGCAACCTGATCTCGGTGATCACGAAGGTGCACGCACAGACCGAACGCGGGCTGCGGCAGTACGTGAAGCGTGCGCTGAGGGACGGCGCGTCGCCCGACGAGATCGTCGACGCACTGCTGATGGCGTTCCCGGCGCTCGGCCTCTCGAAGATCACGTGGGCAGTCGACGTGATGCTGTCGATGGGGCTGCCCGGATTCGAGGCGCCTGCGCACCTGCCGCGCTGGCGCGATCTCGCCGCCAGCGCCGGGGTGCCCCAGGAAGGCGCGCTGCACGTCGCGCTCGACGGCCGGGCGGTCTTCGTCGCCCGCGCCGCGGACGGCGGGATCCACGTCTTCGACAGCCGCTGCCCGCACCTGGGATCGGAAATTCCCGCCTCCGGCATCGCGGGCACGACGCTGCGCTGCGAGCAGCACGGCTGGGCGTTCGACCTGCGCACCGGCCGCTGCATGCAGCCACGCGACGCCGTGCTCGCACGCATCGAATCGCGCGTCGAGAACGGGCGCGTGCTCGCGTTCTGGTGAAATTCGACGAATCCGCAAACCCATGCCCTACTACGTGTTCCGGCTCGGCGGCCTCGCCGGGTTGCCCGAGTACCTCGCCGAAGCGCCCGGCTACCGTGACGCGAAGGCGCTGATGCGCGAGTTGCGCGAGCGCGAGTCCGACCCGGCTGCGCAGATCCGGATGGTGTTCGCCGCCAACGAGATCGAGGCTGCGGACCTCCTCGCGCAGCCGCGCGAGCCGGATCCGTCGCTCAACGCGGACGACTGAGCGCGCGGCACGGCTGCGTCTACGTCTGCACCCGCGACGCGAGCTCGCGCGCATCGTGAACCACGCCGGGCACCCCGCGCTCGCGGAACGCGGCGAGCAGGCGCCGCGCTTCGCCCAGCCAATGCTCGCGCTGGTCGCGCACGATCGCGGCCAGCGCCGGCGCATCCGCGGGCGCGGCGCCCGCGTCGCACCATGCCCGATAGCCCGCGCGCAGCGCGCCGCCCAGCAGGCCGCGCATGCCTTCCAGGTTCGCGAACCAGAAGTGCAGCGACACGTGCTCGGCGCGCGCAAGCAGCGCCGGCAGCGTCGACTCGCAATCCGCGATCAGGTCGCGCAGCGCGCGCGCGACGATCTCGGCACGCCGGTCGTCGAGCGCCGTCAGCATCGCCTCCCACTGCGGACCGAGCAGCGCGCCGGCACGCCGCTCGCCGAGCTCGTGCAGGATCAGCGTCCCGGTCTCGGCGACAGCGATGCGCTCGAGCGCCGCGCCGGGTTCGCCTTCGAACCGCCACGGCTCGGCGAGCGCGCCGGCGGCTTCGCCGGCCCGGGGCCGCTGCGACCACAGCTCGAGCCGCGTCGCGAGCCAGCGGCGCAGCACGTCGCCGCGCACCAGCACGCGGTCGCCGCGGCTCGCGGCCAGCGGCGGATTCATGCCGCGCGCCAGCTCCTGGCCGAGCACGACGATGGTCGCGCCGTCACGCCGCTCGATCGAGCGGATTTCACCCAGCACGAACTCCGGGCGGCGCATGAATCCGAGCCCTGCGCCGTAGGCGAGGCCGAGCGGCGCGAGCGCCTCGTTGGCGGCGGACTCGTCGAACGGGTCGATCCCGCCGGAGAGCGGCAACGGTTCGAATCCGGCGTGCCCCGCATGCGCGGCGGCATCCAGCGCGTCCCAGCGCGCCTCGCGCGCGGCGATCCAGCGCCCCACTTCGGCGCGGTCGGGCGCGTCACCCAGCGGCAGCGCGCGTTCCCAGCGGAAGAACTCGCGCATCTGCAACAGGTAAACGCACAGCGAGAGCTCCTGCGCGTGCGCGGCATCGGCGCGATCGCAGTTGCGCTGTACCGCGGCCGCCAGCGCGGCGCGGTGCGCCGCCGCCGCGTCGCCGCCGTTCACTCGACGTAGAACCTGGAGGCGCGGCGACGCCCGGGCTTCGACTTCTGGATGATCACGCCGCGCACCGCCGACAGGTCGTCGATCGGCAGCTCCGGAAAGGCAGGATTGAGCGCGCGCAGCCGCCAGCCGCCGTCGTCGCGCCGCGCGAGCTGGCGAAAGATCCACTCGCCGTCGCAGTGCGCGAGCACGAACGAGCCGTCGGTGGCCAGGCCGTCGGGCTCGATGACGATGATCTCGCCCTCGGCGAACTCGGGCAGCATCGAGTCGCCCAGCACCATCAGCGCGAACGACTCGGCGCCCGAGCACGCGCCATCGGCGGGTGCATCCGGCGCAACGACGCGGATCGGAACGACCCGTCGCGCGTGGCCGGAGTGCGCGCCCAAGGCCACCCGCTTCAGATGTAGAGCGAAATGTCGGACGAGCCGGCGAACTCGAGGAAGGTCGTCGCGCCGCCGAACTCGATGCCGTCGATGAACTCGGACGGCGCGAACTCGAACAGGTCGACGGTCATCTGGCAGGCGACGAACTTGACGCCGGCCTCGACGCACAGACCGCGCAATTCGTCGAGCGAGGCGACACCCTTGGCCTTCATCTTGTTCTTCATCATCATGGTGGCCATCGCCTCCATGCCGGGCAACGCCTGCACCAGCACGGGCATCGGCATCGGCATCGGCATCGCGGGATTCGCCAGCGGGCTGATCTTGATGCCGCTCAGGTCCTTGCGCAGCAGCGACAGGCCGTAGAACGTGCAGAAGACCTGCACCTCGTAACCGAGCGCCGCGGCCGTCGAAGACAGGATCAGGGGCGGATACGCCCAGTCGAGCGTGCCCTTGGTCGCGATGATCGCCATCTTCTTCTGTGTCATGCCTGCTCCTCCGTCGTTGTGTGATGTATGCCGGGGTCGCCGATCCCTACTTCTTCCTGATGAAGAACACGTATCCGCCCGCCTCCTGCGCGGACTCCATCAATTCGTTGCCGGTCTGCTTCGCGAAGGCTTCCATGTCCTTGACCGAACCGGCGTCGGTCGACGTCACCTTCAGCACCTGGCCCGCGCCGAGGTCGTTGAGTGCCTTCTTCGTCTTGATGATCGGCAGCGGGCAGTTCAGTCCGCGCGCGTCGAGTTCCTTGTCGAAATTCATCCTCGATACTCCCTGTGTTGATCGGCCGGCCCTGCCGTCGGCCAGCGCGGGCGAGCATGGTAACCGCTGCGCCCAAGTGGATTATTACGCGGGACGGCCGCCGGTGCGTCCATACCCTCTACGGGTAGGCCGCCGGCGGCCTGCGGGGCCCGCGGATTCCTAGTAACCGCCCTTGCCGAACGGCTTCGTGAGTCCGGCGACCCGCGCGCCCTGCCGCGCCGGCTGGTTCGGGAACAGCTCGTAGAGCCGGGTCTTCCAGTCGGTTCCCGGATGCGCCTCGTCGAAGTCCTTGACCATGGCGCGGAAGTTCGGCGTGTGACCGTCCTCCTGGAAGCGCTCGCGCAGGTAGGCGACGACGAGCCAGTGCTCGTCGCCGAGTTCGATGCCCTCGGCCTGCGCGATCGCGCGCGCCGCCTCTTCGCTGAAGTCGGCCTCCAGCAGGAATCCCTCGTCGTCGGCCTCGGCCTCGACACCGTTGATGATGTAGCCCAATGTCCGTCCCTCGTGTGGTCTGGCGCCGGATCCGGATCCGGATCCGGAACCGGCAGGCGGGCGCCGCGCAGCGCCCGTTCGCGCCGATGGTGGGGACGGCGCGGCGCGGCGTCCATCACCCTTCGGACGGACCTCGCATCCCCTCGATGGGGTATGCGCCGGCGCGCTCGCGCTCCTCCCCGAAGGCGCGCGGACGCGGTACGCTAGCACCCAAAGGAGCCCCCGATGCGACGCTTCCGGTTCGCGCTGGCGATCGTGCCGGCGGCAATGCTTCTGGCGACGGGATGCGCCACGATCACGACCGACGCCGGCCAGCTGATGCGGGTCGAGACTTTCGTCGAAACCGGCGAAGAGGTGCGCGGCGCGATGTGCCGGCTGGAGAACGAGAACGGCGTGTTCAACCTCAGCACCCCGGGAGCGGCGACCGTCGCCAAGTCGAGCCGCGACCTGTCGGTCGAGTGCAGCACGCCGAACCGGCCGCCGGCGAAGGCGGTCGTGACCTCGCGCGTCGGCGCCGGAATGTTCGGCAACATCCTGTTCGGCGGCGGCGTCGGGGCGATCATCGACCACTCGAAGGGCACGGCATACAACTATCCCGCCTGGCTGCAGCTGGTGTTCGGAAGGACGCTGTCCTTCGACCGGCAGGATCACGTCGACGGCCAGCCCACCCCGGCGTTCGAAGTGATCGACGGCAAGCGCGTGCCCTACGCCCGCTCCGGCGCCACCGCGCAGCCGGCGCCCGTGGTGCCGAGCGCCACGCCGGGCCTGAAGTGAGCTGACCGCGATCATGGAGACGACCATGGAGTTGCGCCGCACGACGGCGCGCGCGCACGCCCTCAGGGCGGCAATCGCCGTGCTTTGCGCGACCGCGCTCGCAGGCTGTGCGCTCGGCACCGTCCCGTACCAGCCTTCGATCGACAGCGTCGAGCGCCTGCGCGGCGCCGGGCTCGCACCGATCGCCGTCGGCGAGTTCAGCGTCGCACGCGACGCGACCGGGGGCACGACGATCTCGTTGCGCGGCAACCCGATGTCGTCGTCGGTGGGCGCGAACTACGCGGACTACCTCGCGGCAGCCCTGCGCCAGGAACTGGAACTCGCGCGCCTGCTCGATCCGAAGGCCAGCGTCGAAGTCGGGGGCATGCTGATGCGCAACGACATCTCGGCCGGCGGGATCTCGACCAACAGCGGCGAGATCGAAGCGCGCTTCGTGGTCCGGCGCGCGGGCCAGGTGCGCTTCGACCGCACGAAGCGCGCCGCGCTGTCGTGGGAGTCGGGATTCATGGCCGCGACGGCGATCCCGGCAGCGCAGCAGCACTATCCGTTGATGGTGCAGAAGCTGCTCGGCGCCCTGTTCGCCGACCCCGACTTCATCGCCGCCTGCCGCTGACGCAGCGAACCGCCCGCATCCGACCCAGCACTGCTCCGGACTGACTGCCATGCCCGCACGCCTTCGCCTTCGCTTTCGCCTGATGCTGGCCGTCGCCTGCGCGGCCGCGCTCACCGCGTGCGCGCATCCGATTTCGATCGCGCCCGACCTCTCGCGGATCCAGGCCCCGCCTTCGCCGCGCTTCGCGGCGAAGGCGGGTTATCACATCAGCGAACAGGAGCGCGCGCTCGAAGTCACGACGCCGGGCGGCGGCGGCGACAAGGTGCGCTACTTCCCGTACCGCGAACTCGAGGCGGGACTCTACATGGTGCTCGGCAACGCGTTTTCGTCGGTGACGCGGCTCGATGCACCGTCCGACGCGCAGGCGCTGCGCGACAAGGGCGTCGCCTGGGTCGTGCGGCCGCGCATCACGACCAACTCCAGTTCCGAGAGCATGTTCACGTGGCCGCCGACCTCGTTCGTGGTCGAACTCGAGTGCGCGATCAGCGATCCAGCCGGCACCGAAGTCGCGCGCACCCGCGTCACCGGCTTCGGCAACGCGACCTTCAACGAGTTCGTCGGCGACTTCGGGCTGGCCGGCAAGCGCGCTTCGACCGACGCGATGATCAAGCTGGGCGAGGCGCTCGGCCGGATCGATGCGCTGAAGTAGCGGCGCCGATGAGCGCGCAGCACGGGCAGGCAAAGGCGGAAAGCGGCGAGGCGGTTGCAGCGCGCGGCGACGACCCGTCGGCGCGCGCGGGCTACCTCGAGGAGATGCGCTCGGCGCGGCTCTACGAAGCACTTGCCGGGCTCGAACGCGACCCGCGGCTGGCGCGCATGCATGGCGAACTCGCGTCGATGGCGCGCGGCCAGGCGCAACTCTGGGCCGAGCGGCTGCGCGCAGCCGGGCAGCCGCTGCCCGCCGAAGCGCCGCCCGGCCTGCGCGCCACGGTTGCGCTCGCGCTGGCGCGGCGTTTCGGCGTGCAGCCGCTGCGCGGGGTGTTCACGGCGCTCAAGGTTCGCGGCCTCTCCGCCTATGCGGGAGCGCAGCCGCCCGGCCACCCCGGCGTCGCACGCATAGAGGACATCGGCCGCCGGCACCGCGCCGGCGCCGGCAACCTGCGCGCCGCCGTGTTCGGCGTCAACGACGGCCTGGTGTCGAACGCGAGCCTGATCCTGGGGATGGCCGGGGCCGCCGCCGAACCGCGCACGCTGCTGCTGACGGGCGCAGCCGGGCTGCTCGCGGGGGCGTTCTCGATGGCCGCCGGCGAATACGTGTCGGTGCGCTCGCAGCGCGAGGTCTTCGAGTACCAGATCGGGCTCGAGCGCGAGGAACTCGAGGAATACCCGCAGGCCGAGGCCGACGAGCTGGCGCTGATCTACGAGGCGCGAGGCTATCCGGCCGACGACGCGCGCCGGCTCGCGCAGCATCTCGTCGCGGATCCCGAGCGCGCGCTCGACACGCTGGCGCGCGAGGAACTCGGGCTGAACCCGGACGAACTCGGCTCGCCCTGGGGTGCGGCGGCGGCATCGTTCGCAGCGTTTGCCGCCGGCGCGCTGATTCCGCTGCTTCCCTGGCTGCTCGCCGAAGGCAGCGCCGCGTTCCCGGCGTCGATCGGCGCAGCCGCGCTCGCACTGTTCGCGGTCGGCGCGGCGCTGTCGTGGTTCACCGGGCGCAGCGCACTGTGGTCGGGACTGCGGATGCTGGCGATCGGCGCCGCAGCCGGCGGCGCGACCTACGCGATCGGCGCGCTGATCGGGGTCGGCGTCGCCTGACCCGGCGTTCACCGGGCCGGCGTGGCCCGGGCGCAGGCAGCGTTCAGAGCAGCCCCATCTCCAGCTGCGCCGCCTCGCTCATCATGTCGCGGCTCCACGGCGGATCCCAAACCAGCTCGACATCGACCTCCGCAACGTTCGGGATGTCGAGCAGCTTGCCGCGCGCCTCGTCGGCGATCATCGTGCCCATCCCGCAACCGGCGGCGGTCAGCGTCATCCGCACGTCGATGCGGAACTTCCCGTCCGGCAGCGGCTTCACCGTGCAGCCGTAGACGAGGCCCAGGCTCACGATGTCGACCGGGATCTCGGGGTCGTAGCAGGTGCCGAGCTGGCGCCAGGCGGCCGCCTCGATCGCGTCGACGGTGGTCGGCTCGCCGGCCCCGACGCCGAGCGCCAGCTCCTCCGACGGCTCGAGCTCGAGACCGAGCGCGTCGGCGTGCCGCCCGTCGACACGATAGAGGTTGCCGTCGACCATGATCGTGAATGTGCCGCCGAGTCGCTGGCTGATATAGCCCACGCGCCCAGCCTCCAGCGTGGCCGCCGTGCCCCACGGCACCGCGACCGCCGGGCACTCGCGGGTCAGCGTGATTTCGAGGATGTCGCCGTGCCGGTAGCCCATCGTCTGCCTCACTCAGTCTTCGCCGGCGCCGCCTCGCCGGTCAGCGCGTTGTGCAGCGTGTGCCACGCGAGCGTCGCGCACTTCACGCGCACCGGAAATTCGCGCACGCCCGCGAGCACCTCGAGCTTGCCGAAGTCGCGCCCCTCGGGCGCCTCGCCGGTGAGCAGCGCGTGGAAGTCGCGGAACAGCGCCTCGACCTCCTCGACCGTCTTGCCCTTGACCGCCTCGGTCATCAGCGACGCCGACGCGGTCGAGATCGCGCAGCCGTGCCCGACGAAGCTCGCGTCGGCGACGACGCCGTCGACCAGCCGCACGTACAGCGTCAGCTGGTCGCCGCACAGCGGGTTGTGACCGTCGGCGACGCGGTTCGCGTCGGCCATCTCGTGGTAATTGCGCGGGCTGCGGTTGTGATCGAAGATCACCTCCTGGTACAGCTCGCGCAGGTCGCCGTGTCCGAGGCTCATCGGTGCGGTCTCCTGCCGAACATCTGCTGCGCCTTGCCGATACCCGCCACCAGCGCTTCGACGTCGCGCTCGTCGTTGTAGAGCGCGAACGACGCGCGCGCGGTGCCCGGGATGCCGAAGCGCGTCATCACCGGCATCGCGCAGTGGTGGCCGGCGCGGATCGCGACCCCCTCGGCGTCGAGGATGGTGCCGAGGTCGTGCGGGTGGATGCCGTCGACGACGAACGACAGGATGCCGGCCTTTTCCGGCGCGGTGCCGATCAGCCGCAAGCCGGGAATCCGCTCGACGGCCGCCGTCGCGTGCTCGAGCAGCCGGTGCTCGTGGTCGGCAATGCGCTGCAGCCCGATCGCGGCGACGTAGTCGATCGCTGCGGCGAGCCCGATCGCGCCGGCGATGTTGGGCGTGCCGGCCTCGAAGCGCTGCGGCGGTTCCGCCCAGGTGCTGCCCTCGAAGGCGACGGTGCGGATCATGTCGCCGCCGCCCTGCCACGGCGGCATGGCTTCGAGCAGCTCGCTGCGCGCGTACAGCGCGCCGATGCCGGTCGGCCCGTAGAGCTTGTGGCCGGAGAACGCGTAGAAGTCGCACCCGAGCGCCTGCACGTCGACCGGCTGGTGCGCGACCGCCTGCGCGCCGTCGACCAGCACGCGCGCGCCGACCGCGTGCGCGAGCTCGATCATCCGCGCCACCGGATTGACGGTGCCGAGCGCGTTCGACACGTGCACGACCGCCACCAGCCGCGTGCGCGGGCCGAGCAGCGCTTCGTAGGCGTCGAGCCGCAGTTCGCCGCTGTCGGTGAGCGGCACCACCCTGATCGTGGCGCCCGCCTGTCCGGCGACCAGCTGCCAGGGCACGATGTTCGAGTGGTGCTCCATGCCGGTGAGCACGATCTCGTCGCCGGGGCGCAGGTTCGCGCGGCCCCAGCTGTACGCGACCAGGTTGATCGCTTCGGTGGTGCCGCGGGTGAACACGATCTCGTCGGCGCGCGCGGCGCCGAGCAGTCCGCGCACCCGCTCTCGCGCCTGTTCGTAGAGGTCGGTCGCGTGTTGCGACAGCCAGTGCACGCCGCGGTGGATGTTGGCGTTCGACTCGCGGTAGAAGCGGCTCTCCGCCTCGATCACCGCCTCGGGCTTGTGCGTCGTCGCACCGTTGTCGAGATACGCGAGGCGCCGCCCGCGCACGGGCCGCGCGAGGATCGGAAAGTCGCGCGCGAAGTCCGCAACCGCCGGCATGCTCACGACAGCTCCTCCAGCGCCGCGCCGCCCGGCAGGCGGGCGCGCACCGCCGCCGCCGCGCGCCGGCGCAGCGGCTCGACGCCGATGCGCGCGAGCGCCTCGGCCGCGAACGCGTAGGTGAGCACGTTGCGCGCATGCGCCTGGTCGATGCCGCGCGAGCGCAGGTAGAACAGGCTCTCCTCGTCGATCTGGCCGACCGTCGCGCCGTGCGAGCACTTGACGTCGTCGGCGTAGATCTCCAGCTCCGGGCGCGCGTCGGCCTCGGCGCGCGGCGACAGCAGCAGGCTGTCGGTGCGCTGCTCGGCATCGGTGCGCTGCGCTCCGGGCGCGACGACGATGCGCCCGGCGAACACGCCTCGCGCCGTGCCGTCGAGGATGCCGCGGTAGTACTCGCGGCTGGTGCCGCGCGGCTGCGCGTGCTCGATGCGCGTGTGGTGGTCGACGTGCCGCTCGCCGTCGACGTGGTAGAGCCCGTTGAGCAGCAGCTCGCAGCCCTCGCCGCCGAAGCGCGCCGCAATGTCGTTGCGCGCGAGCCGCGCACCGAACGACAGCGAGTGCGACTCGCAGGCCGCGCCGCGCGCCTGCGCGACCTCGATCGCCGCCAGATGCACCGAGTGCGCCGACTCTTCCTGCAGCTTGACGTGCGCGATGCGCGCGTCCGGCCCCGCTTCGATGCGCGTGACCGCATTGGTCAGCGAAGGCGCGCTGGCGCCGTCGGCCGAGACGTAGTGCTCGACGATCGAGGCCTGCGCGCCGGCCTCGGCGACGACCAGGTTGCGCGGATGGCTCGCGCCCCCCGGCGTCGCGGAAACGAAGACCAGGTGCAGCGGCGCGTCGAGCGCGACGCCGCGCCCGATGTGGACGAACGCGCCGTCGACCGCCAGCGCGGCGTTGAGCGCCGCCGGGCTCGCACCTTCGTCGGCGCCGCCGAACGCGGCCTGCACGCGCTCCGGGAAGCGCGCCAGCGCATCGGCGAGCGCGCCCGCGTGCACCCCGGCCGGCAGCGCTCCGGACGACGACAGCGAGGCGGCGAAGGTTCCGTCGACGAACACCAGCCAGTGCCCGCCGGCGTCGCCGCCGCGCACGCGCCCGAGCACCGCCTGCGCAGCCGCGAGTTCCGGCGCGCCGTTGCGGGCCGGCGCAAAGCGCTGCGACCCGAGGAAGGCGAGCGGCGTGTGCCGCCAGGCCTCCATCCGGTGCGTCGGCCAGCCCTCGGCCGCGAAACGCTCGAAGGCACGCGCGCGCAGCGCGTCGAGCCACGGCAGGCCCGCGCCCGGGCGCGCCGCGGCCGCCGCGCGCAGCGCGTCGCGCCAGGCGTCGGCGTCGCTCATCGGGCGCCTCCGG
>JANJTK010000157.1 GCA_024711155.1 Burkholderiaceae bacterium | reverse complement strand
GGTCGAGCCGCACCTGTCGATCACCGGCGCGGTGTCGGCCGAGTGGGTGCCGATCCGGCCGAAGACCGACGCCGCGTTCCTGTTCGCGCTGATCCACCGCATCCTGCACGAGCGCGACTGGCGCGAGGTCTGCGACCTGCCCTACTTGAAGCACCGCACGAGCTCCCCGTACCTGGTCGGCCCCAACGGCTGGTACCTGCGCGACCCCGACAGCGGCAAGCCGCTGGTCTGGGACCTCGCCGACCAGCGCGCCAAACCCCACGACGCGGCCGACCTGCGCGACCCGGCGCTCGACGGCGAGTACACGCTCGCCGGCGTCGAGCACGGCCCCGACGACGAGCGCATCGCGCACGACGCCGCGCGCGCGCGGCCTGCGTTCGGGGCGCTGCTCGAACACATGCGACGGTACTCGCCCGAGTGGGCCGCCGCCGAGTGCGACGTCCCTGCCGACACCATCCGGCGCATCGCCGACGAGTACCTCGCGCACGCCTGCGTCGGCCAGACCATCGAGATCGAGGGCCAGACGCTGCCGTTCCGGCCGGTCGCGGTGATGGTCGGCAAGACCGTCAACAACGGCTGGGGCGGCTACCACTGCTGCTGGGCGCGCACGGTGCTCGCGGTCCTGGTCGGCGCGCTCGAGGTGCCCGGCGGCACGCTCGGCACGACCGTCAAGCTGGTGCGCCCGGCGATCTCGCGCGTCGGCTCGGTGCAGCCGGGCGAAGACGGCCTGATGACTTACCAGTTCAACGAGACTTCGCGCGACAGCTGGCTGCGCACGCCGCACATTCGCAACGCATACAAGACCCTCGTGCCGCTGGTGTCGGACTCGCCGTGGTCGCCCGCGCTCGGCCCGGCGCACCTGCCGTGGCTGTTCCAGAAGCAGGCGCCGAAGAACTGGCCGCGCACGACGCCGCCCGACATGTGGATCTGCTACCGGACCAACCCGGCGATCTCGTCGTGGAACGCGCCGCAGGTCGCCGAGCGGCTGGCCGAGTTCCCGTTCATCGTCGCGTTCGCCTACACCGAGGACGAGACCAACCACTTCGCCGACATCCTGCTGCCCGAGGCGCTCGACCTCGAGAGCCTGCAGCTGATCCGGATCGGCAGCACCAAGTTCACCGAGCAGTTCTGGAAGCACGAGGGGTGGGCGATCCGCCAGCCGGCGATCGATTCGCCGTGCGAGACGATGGACTTCACCGACGTGGCCACCGCGCTCGCCGAGCGCGCCGGCATCCTCGGCAAGTACCTCGCGGCGGTCAACCGCGGCGCCGCCGGCACCGCGCTGCGCGACCGCAACGGCCGCTTCGACTACTCGCTCGACGAGTCGCGCGCGCCGACGCGCGACGAGGTGTGGAGCGCGTTCGCGAAGGCCGCCAGCCACGAGCTCACCGACGGCGCCGAAGTGCGCGACCTCGACTGGTTCAAGGAGAACGGATTCCAGCTGCGGCCGTTCCCGCAGCTCGACTGGTACCTGTACCCGGCGCTGGAGCGGCAGGGGCTGCGGTTCGAGCTGCCGTACCAGGAGCGGGTCGTGCGCCACGGCCGGCAACTGGCCAACCGCCTGCACGAGATCGGCGTCGACTGGTGGGAGCACCAGCTCGCCGAGTATGAGTTCATGCCGACCTACGAGCGCTTCCCCGAGATCTGGATCGAGTACGCGCGCGAGTACGGGCGCGACCCCGACGAGTTCCCGTTCTGGGCGCTGACCGCGCGCTCGATGCAGTACAGCTGGGGCGCCAACGTCGGCCTGCCGCTGATCAACGAGGTCGCCAACAACATCGCCGGCCACCAGGGGGTGATCGTCAACCGCAGCACGGCGCGCCGGCTCGGCATCGCCGAGGGCGAGCGACTGGTCATCGAGTCGGTGTCGGGCACCACCGAAGGGAACGCCGTGCTGCGCGAAGGCATCCGGCCCGACACCGTGCTGATGATCGGGCAGTTCGACCACTGGAAGACGCCGTTCGCGAAGGACCTGAAGCTGCCGAGCCTGAATTCGCTGACCGACCTGTCGCTGAAGCTCACCGACGGCACCGGCAGCGGCTCGGACGTGATGCGGGTGCGCCTGCGGCGCGCCGCCGACGGCAAGGAGCTGCGCGCATGAACCCCGCCATCGAGACCCGCGGCGGCGCCGCGCGGCGCTGGGGCATGGTGATCGACCTCAATCGCTGCGTCGGCTGCCAGACCTGCACCATCGCCTGCAAGCATGCCAACGACACCACGCCCGGCGTGCAATGGCGCCGCGTGCTCGACGTCGAGCAGGGCACGTTCCCGGACGTCCAGCGGCTGTTCCTGGTCACCGGTTGCCAGCACTGCGACGAGCCGCCCTGCGTGCCGGTGTGCCCCACCGGCGCGACGCGCCAGCGCGCCGACGGGCTGGTGACGATCGACTACGACGTCTGCATCGGCTGCGCCTACTGCGCGGTGTCGTGCCCCTACCAGGCACGTACGGTGGTGCACGAGGCGCGCGGTTACTACGGCGCCGCGACCACGCTGCAGGAGGATGCCACGGCTCATCCCGAGCGGCTCGGCGTCGCGCAGAAGTGCACCTTCTGCCAGCCGCGCATCGACAGCGGGCTCGCGCGCGGGCTCGTTCCCGGCGTCGATCCGGATGCGACGCCGGCCTGCGCGGCCGCCTGCATCTCGCAGGCGATCCGCTTCGGCGATTTCGCCGATCCCGCGAGCCTGGTGTCGACTCTGCTCGCTGATCGGCCCAGCATGCAGCTCAACGCCGAAGTGGGCACAAACCCACAGATCCGCTACCTGTACACGACCCCGGCCGTGCCGGGGCGCGAGTCGGCCGAGGACGAGGAGCGGCGCGCCGACCCTGCCAACCCGCTGGTCGGTTCGCTGCAGACCTTCTGGGACTGGCGCGCGGCGATGAACTGGATGTTCGGCGGCGTCGGCTCCGGACTCGCGATCGCCACCGGCGTGGCGCTCGCCACCGGCAGGCTGGCGCCGCCGGCCGCGCCGGCGCTGTACTTCGCGTCGGCCACGTTGATGGCGCTCGGGCTGTTCTTCGTGTTCCTGAAGATCGGCCGCCAGCTGCGCTTCTGGCGCGCGGCGACGCGCTGGCAGAGCTCGTGGATGACGCGCGAGCTGTACGTGGCGCTGGTCTTCTTTCCGTCCGTGCTCGCCAGCCTGCTCGCTCCGGGGCCACTGCCGTTCGCGCTCGCCAGCGTGTCGGCCGCCGCCTTCCTGTTGTGCCAGGCGAAGATCCTGCACCTCGCGCGCGGCATCCCGGCGTGGCGCGCGCCGCGGGTGCCGTGGATGCTGGCCGCGACCGGCCTGTTCGAGGGCTGGGGCGCGCTGATGATCGCGGCGCCGGCCGCGGCGGCGCCGGTCGGCGGTCCGGCGCTGGCGGGCGTGGCGCTGGCGGCGCTCAACGCGCTGTTGTGGCGCAGCTACGCCGGCAGCGCCCGCGAGCAGGGGATCGGTCCGCTGGCGCGGCGGGTCGTCGCAGCGGCGAGCGGCCCGCTGCACGGCCTGGGTCACGCGCTGCCGGCGGCGCTGG
>JANJTK010000066.1 GCA_024711155.1 Burkholderiaceae bacterium | reverse complement strand
CGCTTCGTCGAGCAGCGACGCGTTGGCGATCGGCAGCCCGGTCAGGTCGATCACCATCTGCTGGAAGTTCAGCAGCGCCTCGAGCCGCCCCTGCGAGATCTCGGCCTGGTACGGCGTGTACGACGTGTACCAGCCGGGGTTTTCGAGCAGGTTGCGCCGGATCGACTCGGGCACGAAGGTGCCGTGGTAGCCGGCGCCGATGTAGCTGCGCCACAGCTCGTTGCGCGCGGCGAGCGCCTGCAGCTCGGCCAGCGCCGCGGCTTCGGTCGCCGGCTCGTCGAGCGCGAGCGGCGCGTCGAGCAGGATGCCGGCGGGCACGGTCGCGCGCACGAGCGCGGCGCGCGAGTCGAAGCCGAGCGCGGCGAGCATCGCTGCCTGCTCGGCGTCGGAGGGCCCGATGTGGCGGGCGTGGTAGTCGTCGCGGCCGAGCAGGGCGCGCGCGTCGAGGGCGGAAGGCGAGGTCACGGATCGTTTCTCCGGCAGGGCCAGCGCAGGCGCGGCCTGGGCTACGGGGGCGAGGCGGGATCGGTCGGCTGCGGCCGTGTCACGGCGCCGCCGCAAAGGCGACGGCCGCCGCGGCAGGGGCCGCGCCGGACTCAGCCGGCCTCGGGGCCGGCGGCGTAGGCGGCAGCGTCGAGCAGCGCGTCGAGTTGCGACGGCTCGGAGGGGCGCATCCGGAACAGCCAGCCGTCGCCGTACGGCGACGCGTTCACCGTCTGCGGGGCGTCGGCGAGCGCGGGATTGACCGCCGTCACCTCGCCGGCGACCGGCGCGTAGACGTCGGACGCGGCCTTGGTCGATTCGACGACCACACAGGCTTCGCCCTGCGCGACCTGGCGCCCGACTTCGGGCAGCTCGACGTAGACCAGTTCGCCGAGCGCGTCCTGCGCGTGGAAGGTGATGCCGACCGTCGCGGTGCCGTCGGCTTCCAGGCGAAGCCACTCGTGCGACGAGGTGTAGCGGAGATCTGCGGGATTGTCCAAGGCCGGGCTCCTGAGGGGGCCGCGACGCGGCCCGTGGTCGATCGGGAGCCCCCTCTGTCCGTTTGCCTGAGACATTCGGCGCCGGCCCGGGGCGGGCGCCTGGTTCCTTCGGCGAGGCGCGCGCCTCCGGTCCCTTCGGCGGCGCGCAACCTTCTCTCCAGAGAGCCGATGCGCTGCGGTCCTTTTGCCTGAGAGTTTGCGGGGCGATGCACCTTCGGCGCCGCGCGGCCCCGGGGGCGAACCCGGGCGCGCGATCTCTCCCACAGCGCTTGTGCGGCTGGGCGCAAGAGTGCCAACCGACGCCGCGGGTGTCAAATTGCGGGCGCAACAATCCCCGCCGCCGCCGGGGCTCATCCTTGACGTCGCGCGCACGGGCTGATAGCTTTCGGCTCCGGTTGTCCGGACAACCGGCCTCCGACCCGAGCGGTATCCGGGCCCAGAATTGCCCATAGCCAGGCACCGAACAGTTCACCTGCGGCCGTCATCGAAATGAGCGCATTCGTCCAGGCCTTGGTCAGCGGCATCGCGATCGGATGCGTCTATGGGCTCGTCGCGCTCGGATTCGTGCTGATCTACAAGGCCACCGAGGTGGTGAGCTTCGCGCAGGGCGAACTGATGATGGTCGGCGGCTTCCTGACGCTGACCTTCATGTCGTACGTCGGCCTGTCGTACTGGATCGCGGTGCCGCTGTCGTTCGTGGCGGCCGCAGCGCTGGGCGCGCTGATCAACCACACGGTGCTCAGGCGCATGATCGGGCAGCCCGCGTTCACGATCGTGCTGGCGACCTTCGCGGTCGGCATCCTGATGCGCGCCGTCGCGACCATGATCCCCGGCTGGGGCACCGACACGCACGGGCTCGAAACGCCGTTCTACGGCAAGCTCGTCAACCTCGGCACCGCGGTCGTGTCGGCCGACAGCATCGCGGTGATCGTGTTCACGGTCGTGCTGGTGGCGGCGCTGTTCGCTTTCTTCCGCTACACGCGCGTCGGCGTCGCGCTGCAGGCGGTGTCGCAGAACCAGATCGCGGCCGGCTACCTCGGCATCCCGATCAACGGGATGTTCTCGCTGATCTGGGCGCTGGCGGCCGGGGTGGCGGCGGTGGCCGGCACGCTGCTGGCGCCGATCGCGTTCGTTCACTCGAACGTCGGCTTCATCGGCCTGAAGGCGTTCCCGGCGGCGGTGCTCGGCGGCTTCGGCAGCATCCCCGGCGCGCTGGTCGGCGGGCTCGTGATCGGCATCGTCGAGGAGTTTTCGGGCCTGTACCTGCCCGAGGGCTTCAAGAGCGTGTCGGCCTACGTCGTGCTGCTGGTCGTGCTGATGGTCCGCCCGCAGGGGCTGTTCGGAGTGTCGCTTCGCGACCGGGTGTAGCCAGCCATGTACTTCCCGAAGAAGACCGACTACGACTACGACCTGCGCCTGCTGCCGCACGGCGTCGGCCGCTTCTGGTACGGCGTGCTGCTGCTGGCGCTGATCGTGCTGCCGCTGCTCGTGCCGCAGTACCTGCTGTCGCAGGCGACCTTCGTCGGCATCTTCGCCATCGGAGGCCTGGGTCTCGCGCTGCTCACCGGCTACACCGGCCAGTTCTCGATCGGCCACGCCGCCTTCATGGGCGTGGGCGCCTATGCGACCGTGGTGCTCGAACACATGGGCGTGCCGTTCGTGCTCGCGCTGCCGCTGGGCGGCGCGGTCGCGGCGCTCGCCGGGCTGGTCGTCGGGATCCCGGCGCTGCGCCTGTCGGGGATGTACCTGGCGATCGGCACGCTCGCGTTCGCGTTCATCATCGAAGAGGTGCTGACGCGCTGGGAGGGCGTGACGCGCGGCGCCTCGGGACTCGCCGTCAAGCAGGCGACGCTGTTCGGCTTCGCGCTGAGCCCCGGTCCGAAGCTGTACTACGCGGTCGTGTTCATCGCCGTGTGCGCGTTCCTGTTCGCGCTCAACATCCTGCGCGCGCCGCTGGGCCAGGCGATGATGGCGATCCGCGAGAGCCAGGTCGCCGCGCAGAGCATGGGCGTGCACCTCGCCCGCGTGAAGCTCGCCGCGTTCTCGATCAGCGCCGCGATGACCGGCATCGCCGGCGGCCTGTACGCGCACGCGATCCAGTTCATCAGCCCCGAGCAGTTCGGAATCATGCTGTCGATCGAACTGATCGTCGTGATCTTCGTCGGCGGCATCGGGATGCTTCACGGCCCGGTGTTCGGCGCGCTGTTCATCGTGCTGCTGCCGCAGGCAATCGCGATCGCGAAGGACTACCTGCCGAAGGCGGTCGGCGAGTTGCCGGGCCTGCAGGCCGCCGTCTACGCGCTGGTGCTGCTGCTGTTCGTCCTGCTGGAACCGCAGGGGCTGGCCGGCCTGTGGGTGAAGATCAAGCACTACTTCAGCATGTTCCCGTATTACCGCAAGGGATCGCTGCGCCGCGGCAAGTCGTTCGCGCGCTCGGAGTCGTGGTGAAGGCGCACTGATGGCTATCCTCGAAATCGAGAACCTCGGCATCTCCTTCGGTGGCGTGCGCGCCGTCGACGGAGTGTCGTTTTCGGTCGAACCCGGGGAGATCTTCTCGATCATCGGGCCGAACGGGGCGGGCAAGACCAGCCTGTTCAACCTCGTCAGCCGCCTGTACGACTCGACCTCCGGCCGCATCGTCTTCGACGGTCACGACATCACGCGGATCGCGCCGCACGAAGTGCCCCGGCTCGGCATCGCGCGCACGTTCCAGAACCTGCGGCTGTTCGAGCGCTCCAGCGTGCTCGACAACCTGATGCTCGGCCGCTACCGGCACAGCCGGAAGAACTTCCTCCAGCAGGCGCTGTTCACGCCGGCGATGCGGGCCGAGCGGCGCGACGACCGCCGTCACGCCGAGGACGTGATCCGCCTGCTCGAGCTCGAGCGCTTCCGCGACTCGGCCGTCCAGGGCCTGCCGTACGGCGTGAAGAAGATGATCGAACTCGGCCGCGCGATTGCGCTCGGCCCGAAGCTGCTGCTGCTCGACGAGCCGTCCTCGGGACTCAACCCCGAGGAGACGCGCGACCTGTCGTACCGGATCCACGACATCCGCAACGACCTCGGTGTCACCGTGGTCCTGATCGAGCACGACATGGACCTGGTCGGGGCGGTGTCCGATCGCGTGCTCGCCGTCGGCATGGGGCGCGTGATGGCGCTCGGCGACCCCGACGAGGTCCGCTCGCATCCGGACGTGCTCGCCGCCTATCTCGGAGCCCCCGCCGATGCCGCTGCTTGAAGCATCCAGCCTCGAGACCTACTACGGCCCCGTGGTGGCGCTGCGCGGGGTCTCGATCCAGGTCGAGCAGGGCGCGATCGTCGCGGTGCTGGGCGCCAACGGCGCCGGCAAGTCGACGCTGCTGAAGACGATCAGCGGCGCGATGGATCCGCAGACCGGGACCGTGCGCCTCAAGGGCGACGAGATCCAGGGCCTGAACACCTGGGACATCGCCCGGCGCGGCATGATCCACGTGCCCGAGGGGCGCGAGGTGTTCAGCCACCTGACGGTGCGCGAGAACCTGATGATGGGCGCCTACACGCGGCGCGACCGCGACGCGGTGGCCGGCGACATCGAGATGGTCTACGGCTACTTTCCGCGCCTGCGCGAGCGCGAGAAGCAGCACGCGGGCAAGCTCTCGGGCGGCGAGCAGCAGATGGTCGCGATCTCGCGGGCGCTGATGGCGCGCCCCGACGTGATCCTGCTCGACGAGCCGTCGCTCGGGTTGTCGCCGCTGCTGACGAAGGGCATCTTCGACATCGTGCGGCGCCTGAACACCGAGCGCGGCGTGACGATCGTGCTGGTCGAGCAGAACGCGCGGCTCGCGCTCGAGATCGCGACCTACGGCTACGTGCTCGAGCTGGGTCGCGTGGTGCTCGAGGGCAGCGCCGAGTCGCTGCGCGGCAACCGGGACGTGCAGGAGTTCTACCTCGGGCAGCGCGAAGCGGGCGTGCGCGGCGAGCGCCGCTGGAAGCGGAAGAAGCAATGGAGATGACACTTCCCGCACCGTGGCAGGAGTGCACGGTCCCGACGATGTTCGCGCACGCGGTCGCGTCGCGCGGCGAGCGCGCCGCGCTGATGTACAAGAGCGGCGGGATCTGGCAGCAGGTGTCGTGGCGCGAGTTCGGCGAGCGGGCCTGCCACGTCGGTCTCGCGCTCGAGGACCTCGGCGTGCGGCGCGGGGATCGCGTCGCGATCCTGTCCGAGACGCGCCACGAGTGGCTCTACGTCGACATGGCCGTGCAATGGCTCGGCGCCGTTGCGGTGGGGCTGTACCCGACTTCGTCGCCGGACCAGGTCGAGTACGTGCTCGCCGACAGCGGGGCGCGGGTGGCCTTCGTCGAGAACGAGGAGCAGCTCGACAAGATCCTCGAGCGCCTCGACCGGCTGCCGGCGCTCGAGCGCGTGGTCGTGATCGACATGGACGGGCTGCACGGCTTCAGCCACGACAAGGTCGACGCGTACGGGCGGCTGGTCGCGTTCGGGGCCGAGCGGGCGGTTGCCGACCAGCAGGCGTGGGAACGGCTGCTGCCAGCGGCGCAGCCGGGGGACGACGCGATCATCGTCTACACCTCGGGCACCACCGGCGCGCCGAAGGGCGCGCGGATCACGCACGCGAACCTTGCGTTCCAGATGCACGCGTGGCAGGACGTCGCGCCGACCGGGCCCGGCGACCACACGCTCGCGT
>JANJTK010000098.1 GCA_024711155.1 Burkholderiaceae bacterium | reverse complement strand
GAGCGTTGTCTCGCTCGTGTGCGGCCGCGCGCGTCGCGGCGCCGACGTCGGCCGTCGCGCGCGCGCCCGGCCGCTCGCGCCGCCCGGCGGCGTCGCGCAGCGCGATGCGGCCGGTAGCGGCGAGCGGCGCCAGCGCGGCGGCGTCGCGCCGCCACAGCCGGACCTCGTGCCCCTGCTCGGACAGGTCGGCCGCGGCAGCGTAGCCGCCGTGGCCGCCTCCCAGTACCGCGATGCGCATCCAGACTCCCCGTCATGCCGCCGGTTCGTGCCGGTCGGTCGTCGTCGTGCCGCGCCCGTCGCACCCGGGCGCCCGGCGCCGTCAGGCGATCACGCCCTCGGTGCGCAGTCCCTCCACCTCCCGATCCGAATAACCGGCCTGCGCGAGCACGCGCCCGGTGTCCTGTCCGTAGCGCGGCGGGAACGGCAGTTCCGCGCGCGCGCCTTCGACGTCGACCGCCATCGGCTGCATGTGCACGAGGCGTCCGTCAGGCATGGTCGTGCGCGTGAGCTTGTCCCGCAATTGGGGCAAATCCCGCACCTGCCGGATGTCGAAGATGCGCGTCGCCGGGATCGTCGCGTTGCGCAGGTCGTCGAGAATCTCGTCCGACCCGCAGCCGGCGGTCACGGCCGCCATGTCGCGGTGGATCGCTTCCCGCTCGCGATGGCGGCCCTCGTTCGTCAGGCGCACCTCGTTGGCCACCGGCGCGAACTTCGGGATCGCCGTCAGCCGGCGCCACTGCACGTCGCTGCCGATCGCGAGGTACACGAAGCCGTCGCGGGTCGGGTAGACATTGGTCGGGATGAACTTGCGGTGCTCGTTGCCGGCGCGCGTGATCTCGTTCGGCTGGCAGCCGAAGTCGACCAGCGGCAAGACGGTGATGAGCCACGAAGCCGCCGCCTGCAGCATCGACACGTCGATGCGGGTGCCGCGGCCGCTCTCGTGGCGCTCGAGCAGCGCCGCCATCACGTTGGCGTACACCTCGTCGCCGGCCTTCAGGTCGATCACCGGGATGCCGGTGAGCATCGGCGGTCCCTGCGGGTCGCCGGTGACCTCCATGTAGCCTGCCATCGCCTGGATCACCGGGTCGTAGCCGGGCGCCTCGGGCCAGGCCGGGCCCATCGCCGAGATCCCGGCCCAGATCAGGTCGGGCTTGGCCGCCGACAGGGTCTCGTAGTCGATCCCCAGCGACCGGTAGCGCGACGGCACGGTGTTGCAGCAGAACACGTCGACGTCGAGCTCGCGGACCAGCCGCTGCAGCACCTGCTGCCCGCGCGGGTCCTTCAGGTTGAGCGCGATCGCCTCCTTGCCGACGTTGGGCGCGACGAAGTAGCTGCGCCGGTCGTCGTCGGCCACGCGCGAGCCGATGTAGCGGTTCGGGTCGCCGGGCAGGCCGGCGCCGGTCGGCGTCGACTCGATCCGGATCACGCGCCAGCCGAGCTGCGCGAAGCGCAGCGTCGCGTGCGGCATCGACAGCGCCTGCTCCATCGAGAGAACGGTGCGCCGCTTCATGCCGATCGCCACGCCTGGAGCTGGAGATCCTCGGGCTGGCCCGCCAGCGCGCGGTAGACGCGCTCGGGCGTGAACGGCAGGCCGTACAGGCGCACGCCGGTGGCGTTGTAGATCGCGTTGGCGGTGGCGGCCGCGATGCAGATCGCCGGCGCCTCGCCGACGCCCTTGGCGCCCTGCGGCCCCTCGCCGTCCATCGACTCGACGAACGAGATGTCCATCTCGGGAATCTCGGGGGCGGTGACCAGCTTGTAGTCGCGGAAGTTCGGGTTGTGCACCACGCCGTTCTCGACCATCAGGTTCTCGGTGAGCGCGTAGCCCTGGCCCATCACCACTCCGCCCTCGATCTGCCCCTCGATGCCGAGCCGGTTGAGCACGCGGCCGACGTCGTGCGCGCCGGTGACGCGCTTCATCGTCACGATCCCGGTGGCGGTGTCGACCTCGACCTCGACCACCTGCGTGGCCCACGCATACGCGGCCGAGACGTCGCCCTTGAAGCCCTTGTCCTGGTGCACGCTCGGCGGCTCGTAGTAGAAGGTCGTCATCACCAGCTCGGCCTTGTCCGAGAAGTGCAGACTGCGCATCAGCCGCGCCAGGTCGACCACCGGCTCGCCGGTGGCGGCGCGCACCACGTGGCCGCCGCGCAGGTCGAGTTCCGCCTCGCTGCACCCGGCGTTCTTCGCCGCCGCGGCCAGGATCTTGGCTTTCGCCTTGCGCGCCGCGCCGATCGCGGAGTTGCCGGCGATGAAGGTCGTGCGCGACGCGTGCACCCCGACGTCCCACGGCGTGATGTCGGTGTCGTTGTTCACCACCGAAACCGCCGAGATCGGCAACCCGAGCTCTTCGCAGACGAGTTGCGCGAGCACGGTCTCGGAGCCCTGGCCGATTTCGGACGCGCCGGTGATCAGCGTGACGTGGGCGAAGTCGTCGAGCTTGAGGATCGTCCCGCAGCCGTCGGACGGGTAGATCTTCGCGCCGCCGCCGACGTGCAGCATCGACGCCATGCCGATGCCGCGCCTGATCGTGCCCGGCGCTGCGCGCTGCGCCGCGTACTCGCGGTGCTTGCGCTGGAAGTCGCTGCGCTCGGCCGCCGTCGTCAGGCATTCACGGAAGCCGCAGCTCTTGAAGGTCATTCCCTGGCCGGTGACCTCGCCGGGTTCCTGCGCGTTCTTCAGCCGGAACTCGAGCGGGTCCATCCCGATCGCCTCGGCCATCTTGTCCATGTGCGCTTCGACGGCGAAGGTCGCCTGCAGGTTCCCGTAGCCGCGGAACGAACCCGCGTACGGGTTGTTCGTGTACACGGCGAGCGTGTGGTAGTCGCAGTGCGGGACGCGGTACAGCGACGAGAAGGTCTGCATCATCACGAACGGCGTCGTCGCGCCCCACGACGTGTACGCGCCGTTGTCGTGCAGCGTGTGCACCTGGCGGAAGGTGAGGGTGCCGTCCTTTCGGCAGCCCGAGCGCAGCTTCAGCAGCACCGGCTGGCGCGTCGGCGAGGCGACGAACTCCTCCTCGCGGCTGAACACCATCTTCACCGGCCGCTGGGCGGCGCGCGCGAGGAAGACGCAGATCACCTCGAACGGGTAGATGTCGAGCTTCGAGCCGAAACCGCCGCCGATCGGCGGCTGGATGATCCGGATCCGCGCCGGGTCCATGTTCAGGTACTCGGCGAACTCGCGCTTGTGCAGGAACGGCACCTGCGTGTTCGAGTACATCAGCAGGTTGCCGGACGCGTCGAACTCGGCGAGGATGCCCGAGACGCCCATGCAGCAGTGCGTCACGTAGTGCAGCTTGAAGGTGTCCTCGACCACCGTGTCGGACTCGGACTCGCCCTGCGCGACGTCGCCGTGGGCGTAGTCGAAGCGCATCGCGATGTTGTCCTTCTTGCCGGCGAAGGCGACCGGCAGGCCCTGCTTCAGGTGCTGGTGGTGGTGCGCGACGCCGTGCGGCTCGGGATGGATCAGCGGAGCGCCAGGCTCGAGCGCCGCCGCGGCGTCGGCGACGACCGGCAGGTCCTCGTACTCGACCTCGATGAGCGCGAGCGCCTGCTCGGCAACCTCCTCGGAGACCGCAGCCACCGCGGCGATCTCGTCGCGCTGGCTGCGCACGCGGTCGGTCTTCAGCGGCAGGTGGTCCTTGGCGACGCCGATCGGGCGCTGGTCGGGGACGTCGTCGGCGGTGATGACGACGTGCACGCCCGGCAGTGCCCTGGCCTTCGAGGTGTCGATGCGCTTGATCAGCGCGTGCACCCGCGTCGAGCGCAGGATCTTCCCGTGCAGTTGCCCCGGCAGGTCGATGTCGTGCACGTAGCGCGTCTTGCCGCTCGCCTTCTCGGGCGCATCCATCTTCGCGATGCGCTTGCCGATCAGCGATTCGTGCGCGATCGCGCGGGTCTTGTCGGCCGCGTTCATTGCCCGCCCTCCTTGCCGGCCGGCGACGCGCCGGCGCACGAGCCCGCCGGCGCCGACGCGACCGACGCGATCGCGTCGACGATCTTGCGGTACCCGGTGCAGCGGCACAGGTTGCCCTCGATGCCGCGCTTGATCGCCTCCTCGTCGGCGCCGGGCTCGGTCGCCAGCAGGTGGCACGCCTGCATCATCATGCCCGGGGTGCAGAAGCCGCACTGCACCGCGCCGTGCGCGACGAAGGCCTCGCGCAGCGCGCTCGCGTTCGGGTCGGCCGCGAGCCCCTCGATGGTCGCGACCTGGCGCCCGTCGCAGTCGAGCGCGAACATCAGGCACGAGGCGACCGAGACGCCGTCGACGACGATCGTGCACGCTCCGCACTCGCCCTCGCCGCAGCCGTACTTGGTGCCGGTGAGGCCGAGCACGTCGCGCATCATCGCGAGCGTGCTCATGTCCGCGGGGACGCTCGCCCGCGTGGTCACCCCGTTCAGGGTGAATTCGATGTCATGCCTGGGCTGCATCTTCGAGCATCCTTCGCATCATGTTGTGGATCAGCTCCCGGCGGTACCAGGCGCTGGCGCGCACGTCGTCGATCGGGGCGACCTCGTCGCGCGCGACCGCCGCGACGCGCGCAGCGAGCGCGGCGTCGAGCGGCTGGCCCTCGAGCGCCTGTTCGGTCTTGCGCACGCGCACCGGCGTCGGCGCCACCGCGCCGAAGGCGACGCGCACGTTCGCGAGTGCGCGCCCGTCGCGCACGCCGGCCAGCCCGATCGAGATCGTCGAGATGTCGAGCGCAGGGCGGGTGCCGAACTTGAAGAAGCGCGCGTAGTGGTTGGCTGGCGCCAGCGGCACGCGCACCGCGACCAGCAGCTCGCCGGCGGCGCGGCGCGTGCGCCCCGGCCCGGCGAAGTAGTCGGCCAGCGGCAAGCGGCGCAGCGCCGGCGCGGCGCCGCCCGCGCTGGCGAGCTCCACCTCGGCGTCGAGCGCGATCAGCGGCACCAGCGTGTCGCCGGCCGGGGAGGCGTTCGAGACGTTGCCGCCGAGGGTCGCGACGTTGCGTACCTGCGGGCTTGCGAAGCGGTCGCAGGCCTCGACCAGCAGCGGTGCGTGGCGGCGCGCGAGCGGGTCGCGCAGGATCCGCGCGATCGTCGCCAGTGCGCCGATGCGCAGCGCGTTGCCTTCGACCGCGATCGCGTCGAGGCCGGCGACGCGGCGGATGTTGAGCAGCGTGCCGCCGAGGCGCCGGCGCCCGGCCTTCGACTGCGGCATCAGGTCGGTGCCGCCCGCCAGGATGGTGACCTCGCCGCCGTCGCCGAGCGCAGCGAGCGCCTCGTCGAGCCGGGTGGGCGCCAGGTACCTGTCGACCCGTGATTCGATGACCGTCATCTGTGCTCCTTCAGAACCGGATCGGCTCGCGGTAGCGGCCGAACACCTTGACCATCCGCTGCGTGATCTCGCCGACGCTCGCGTACGCCTTGACCGCCTCGACGATCGCCGGCATCAGGTTCGCGCCGGCGCGCGCGTCGCCCGCGACGCGCGCGAGCGCGCGCGCCACCGCCGCCGGGTCGCGTTCGGCGCGCACGCGGTTCAGGCCGTCGACCTGCACGCGCACGTCCTCCTCCCGGTACGGATGGAACTCGACCGGGTGGTCCTCCTCCTGGTCGTTGCGGTAGCGGTTGACGCCGACCTTCGGAAACTTCCCCGACTCGATGTCGCGCTGCATCTGGTAGGCCTGCGCCGACACCTTCGCCTGCACGATGCCCTCGGAGACCAGCCGCACGATGCCGCCCTGCGCGTCGGTCTCGGCGATGATCTCCTCCATCTTCTCGCGCATCCGGTTGGTCATCGTCTCGACGTAGAACGATCCGCCCAGCGGGTCGACGGTCTCGGTGAGCCCCATCTCCTCGATCAGGATCTGCATCGTGCGCAGCGAGATGCGCGCCGAGTACTCGGTCGGGATCGTGTAGGCCTCGTCGAACGAGCACAGCGCCATCGTCTGCGTGCCCGACAGCGCGCTGATCAGCGCGTAGTAGGCGCCGCGCACGATGTTGAGCTCGGGCTGCTCGAAGGTCAGTCCGCCGCCGCCGCCGGCGGCGATCATGCGCAGCCACATCGAGCCGGGCTTCTCGGCCTGGTACTGCTCCTTC
>JANJTK010000039.1 GCA_024711155.1 Burkholderiaceae bacterium | reverse complement strand
GGCGAGCGCAGCGGCGGGCGCAGCGGCGGGCGCAGCGGCTCGCGGCGCGGCTCGCGGGGCCCCGGCGGTGCATGAGGGGGGGCCGGGGCGCATGACGCGCGTGTGGCTGCTCGACCTCGACAACACGCTGCACGATGCGCGCGCGGTCGTGTTTCCGCGCATCGACCGCGCGATGACCGAATTCGTCGCGCGCGAGCTTTCGCTGGCGCACGAGGAGGCGGATGCGCTGCGCGCGCACTACTGGCAGCGCTACGGTGCGACGCTGCTCGGGCTGGTTCGGCACCACGGCGTCGACCCGCACCGGTTCCTGCGCGAGACGCACCCGTTTCCCGATCTCGAGCGCATCGTGCGGCGCGACGCGCGGCTGGCGCACGCGCTGCGCCGGCTTCCGGGGCGGCGCATCGTGGTGACCAATGCGCCGCTCGACTACGCGACGCGCGTCGTGCGCGCGCTCGGCATTCGCGCGCACCTGCACGGCATCGTGTCGATCGAGTCGATGTCGTTCGCCGGGCGCCTGCAACCGAAGCCGTCGCGGCCGATGCTGCGCCGCCTCGTCGCGCGCCTGCGGGTGCCGGCGGCGCGCTGCGTGCTGGTCGAGGACACGGTCGCCAATCTCGCCGGGGCGCGGCGCGCCGGCATGCGCACGGTGCTCGTGACCGGCATCACCCACGCCGGCCGCCACCCGTCGGACCGCGCTCGCGCCGGCCCGTCTCGGCGCCTGGACGTTCAAGTACAATCGGTCGCGAACCTGCCGCGCAGGGCCCTTCGATCCGCGACGACAACGAGATGAACGATCAGACGACGCCCGCGCCGAAGTCCGCCCGCCCAAAGCCAGGTGAACGGCGACTGCAGATCCTGCAGACGCTGGCCGCGATGCTGCAGGAGCCGGGCGGCGACCGGGTGACCACGGCCGCGCTCGCAGCGCGACTGAAGGTCTCGGAGGCGGCGCTGTATCGCCACTTCGCCAGCAAGGCGCAGATGTTCGAGGGCCTGATCGAGTTCATCGAGTCGACGGTGTTCGGACTCATCAACCAGATCACGTCGCAGCACGAGGACGGCTTGCGCCAGTTGCGCGACATGATCGCGATGCTGCTGTCGTTCGCCGACAAGAACCCCGGCATGACGCGCGTGCTGATCGGCGACGCGCTGGTCACCGAGGACGACCGCCTGCAGGACCGCATCAACCAACTGATCGACCGCATCGAGGCTTCGCTGAAGCAGGCGTTCCGCGTGACGATCGCGCAGGGCCGGCTGCCGCAGGAAACCGACGCTGCGGCGCGCGCCGGCATCGTGCTCGCGTACGTGCTCGGGCGCTGGCTGCGCTTCGCCAAGAGCGGCTTCCGGCGTTCGCCGGCCGAACTGTTCGACCAGCAGGTCCCCTTCCTGATCGCCTGAGTCGCCCCGATGGACATCGTCTGGTTCACGATCACCGCCGCGATCCTCTACTTCGCGGCCGACCGCGCGCTCGACGCGCTCGAGCGTCGCGCCGGCAAGCGCTTCCCGCAGCGCTCGCTGATCTTCTTCGCGCTGATCCTCGTGCTGGCGCTGCTCGTCTTTCCGCTGATGAGCAGGCTTCTCGGCCCGGGCTGAACGGCCGTCGGGCCGGCCGTGGCGACCGCCGGCCCGGGCACCGCGGCGCGCCACCCGACGCGGTGGCGCCGATTCGGTTATCATTCGCGCTGCGATGCCTGAGCGGCCATCGCGAGCGACGCTGACAGCCAGTCTCTGCGCCGCGTCTTCCCGGCACCCGCCGGTCCCGAAGGTCCCAACCCTGATTCGTCTGCCCGCGACTGGCGTCGCAACCCGGAACGCTGCTGCGTCCCGCGGTGACCGAGGCCGATGTCGCTGGAGTTCCATGTCTTTTGCATCCCTGGGCTTGTCCGAAGCCCTCGTCCGCGCCGTTTCCGAGCGCGGCTACGAATCGCCCACGCCGATCCAGGCCAAGGCGATCCCTGCCGTCCTGTCGGGCGGCGACCTGCTGGCCGGCGCGCAGACCGGCACCGGCAAGACCGCCGGCTTCGTGCTGCCGATCCTGCAGCGGCTGTCGACCACCGCCCCGCGACGGGCCGGGGCCGGCGGCGCGCGCCCGATCCGCGCGCTGATCCTCACGCCGACGCGCGAACTCGCGGCGCAGGTCGAGGAGAGCGTCGTCGCCTACGGCCGGCACGTCAAGCTGAGCTCGACCGTGGTCTTCGGCGGCGTCAACATCAACCCGCAGATCGACCGCCTGCGCCGCGGCGTCGACATCCTCGTCGCGACGCCCGGGCGCCTGCTCGACCACGCCGGCCAGCGCACCGTCGATCTCTCCGGGGTCGAGGTGCTGGTGCTCGACGAGGCCGACCGCATGCTCGACATGGGGTTCATCCACGACATCCGCCGCGTGCTGAAGTTGCTGCCCGCGCAGCGCCAGAACCTGCTGTTCTCCGCCACCTTCTCCGACGAGATCAAGGCGCTCGCCGACGGCCTGCTGAACAAGCCGGCGATGATCGAGGTGGCGCGGCGCAACGCTACCGCCGAGGGCGTCGTGCAACGCGTGCTGCCGGTCGACCGCGTGCGCAAGCGCGAACTGCTGTCGCACCTGGTGCGCGAGCACAACTGGTTCCAGGTGCTGGTGTTCACGCGCACCAAGCACGGCGCGAACCGGCTGGCCGAGCAGCTCGCGAAGGACGGCATTCCGGCGCTCGCGATCCACGGCAACAAGAGCCAGAACGCGCGCACGCGCGCGCTCGCCGAGTTCAAGTCGGGCACCCTGCAGGTCCTGGTGGCGACCGACATCGCCGCGCGCGGCCTCGACATCGTCGAGCTGCCGCACGTGGTGAACTTCGACCTGCCGAACGTCCCCGAGGACTACGTGCACCGCATCGGCCGCACCGGCCGCGCCGGCGCCGAGGGCGAAGCGGTGTCGCTGGTCTCGCCCGACGAGAACGGCCTGCTGCGCGACATCGAGCGGCTGGTCAAGCGGCAGATTCCGCGCGAGACGATCGCGGGATTCGAGCTCGACCCGAACGCGCGCAACGAGCCGGAGGTCGACGACCGGCCGCCGCGTCCGTCGCGCCGGCCTGCGCGCGGCGCCGCGCCGCGGCAGAACGCGCCTCGCCCGGGCGGATCGGCGTCGCAGCGACCCGACGGAGCAGCGGCGCAGCGGACGGCAGCGTCCACACCGCAGCGCCCGGCTGCATCGGTGCCGCAACGCCCGGCCGCATCCGCGCCGCAGCGTGCGGCTCAGCCGGCGTCGCCCGCGGCCTCGACGCGGCCGTTCGGCGTCGGCGGCGTCAGGGGGCGTCCGACCCGATCAGGTCGATGAGCGTGGCGCCGTAGGCGTCGAGCTTCCTTTCGCCGACGCCGCCGACGGCAGCGAGCGCTGCGAGCGACGCGGGGCGCTGCTGCGCGATTGCGCGCAGCACCGAGTCGTGGAAGATCACGTACGGCGGCACGCCGCGCTGCGTGGCCGTCGCGCGGCGCCACTCGCGCAACCGCTCGAACAGCGCGTCGGCCGCCACGCCGTCGCCGGGCGTGCTCGCGTCCGCTGAGGCGCTGCCTGCCGCGCGCGCGCTGGCGCGGCCTCCGGCCGCACCGGCGGTCGCTGTGCCTGCGGTGCGCCGCGCGCCGCGACCGGCGCTGCGCGCGGTTTCGGCCCTCGGCCGGCGCATCCGCAGCGTGCGTTCGCCGCGCAGCAGCGCGCGGCTCGCCTCGGTCAGCACCAGCACCTGGTGGCGTGCGTGGTCGACCGCGACCAGCCCTTGCGCGATCGACTGCCGCAGCACTGCGCGCCACTCGGTCTCCGACAGGTCGGCGCCGATGCCGAAGGTGCTCAGCGCGTCGTGGCCGTGCTGGCGCACGCGCTCGCTCGCGTGCCCGCGCAGGACGGCGACGACGTGCTGCGCGCCGAAACCGAAGCCGCTCGATTGCCGGATCCGGTAGATGCACGACAGCAGCTTGCGCCCGTCCTCGGTCGCGTCCCACAACTCGGGAGGCTCGAGGCAGTTGTCGCAGTTGCCGCACGGCGCGCTCGATTCGCCGAAGTACGCGAGCAGGTGCACGCGCCGGCACTCGACGCTTTCGGCGAGCGCGAGCATCGCGTCGAGCTTCGCCGTCGAGACGCGCTTGAACGCGTCGTCGGCGCCGGACTGCTCGATCAGCCGGCGCTGCTGCACGACGTCGGCCAGCCCGTAGGCCATCCACGCCTCGGCCGGCTCGCCGTCGCGCCCCGCGCGGCCGGTCTCCTGGTAGTAGCCCTCGACGCTCCTGGGCATGTCGAGGTGCGCGACGAAGCGCACGTCCGGCTTGTCGATGCCCATGCCGAACGCGATCGTCGCGACCATCACGAGGCCGTCCTCGCGCAGGAAGCGCGCCTGGTGCGCGCTGCGCGTCGCCGTGTCGAGGCCCGCGTGATACGGCAGCGCGGCGATGCCGCGCGCCGACAGCCACTGTGCGACCTCTTCCACCTTCTTGCGCGACGCGCAGTAGACGATGCCGGCCTGCCCCGCATGCGCGCCGCCGGCGAAGTCGAGCAGCTGGCGCTTCGGGTCGGTCTTCTCGACGATGCGGTAGCGGATGTTGGGGCGGTCGAAGCTCGAGACGAATTCGCGCGCCGACTGCAGCGCGAGGCGCTCGGCGATCTCGCGCCGGGTCAGCGCGTCGGCGGTGGCGGTGAGCGCGATGCGCGGCACGCGCGGCCAGCGCTCGTGCAGCACGGCGAGCTGCAGGTACTCGGGACGGAAGTCGTGGCCCCACTGCGAGACGCAATGCGCCTCGTCGATCGCGAACAGTGCGATCGACGAGCGTTCGAGCAGTTCCAGGCAGCGCGGCGACAGCAGGCGCCCCGGCGCCACGTACAGCTGGTCGAGCTCGCCGGCGAGCAACGCCTGCTCGACCCGGGCCGCCTCGCGCGCGCCGAGCGACGAATTCAGGAACGCCGCGCGCACGCCGAGCTCGCGCAGCGCTTCGACCTGGTCCTGCATCAGCGCGATCAGCGGCGAGACGACCACGCCGGTGCCGTCGCGCAGCAACGCCGGGATCTGGTAGCACAGCGACTTGCCGCCGCCGGTGGGCATCAGCACCAGCGCGTCGCCACCCGTCGCGACGTGCGCGACGATCACCGCCTGGGGGCCGCGGAACGCCGCGTGCCCGAACACCCGGTTCAGGATGCCGAGCGCCTGCGGCGCAATGTCTTCGTCGATGGTCACGCGGCGCAGTCTACGCGCAAGCACGCGCGCCGCTTCGTCCGGACGGTCAGGCCGGGTGGCCGCACACGGCGCAGCCGGGGTCGCGCGGCACGCTGACGTCGTGCCAGTGCATCGAGCGCGCGTCGAGCAGCAGCAGGCGGCCCACCGCCGGCGTGCCGAAGCCGCCGGCGAGCTTGAGCGCCTCGGCGGCCTGCGTGGTCCCGACGATGCCGGTGAGCGGAGCGAATACGCCCATCGTCGCGCAGCGCACCTGCTCGACGTCCTGCGCCTCCGGGAACAGGCAGTGGTAGCACGGCGAATCGGCGCGGCGCGGGTCGAACACCGCGATCTGGCCATCGAAGCGGATCGCGGCGCCCGAGACCAGCGGGCGCCGCAGCGCGACGCACGCGCGGTTGACGGCGTGCCGGGTCGCGAAGTTGTCGCAGCAGTCGAGCACGACGTCGGCGCGCGCCACCGCCTCGAGCAGCGCGTCGCCCTCGAGCCGGCGCGTGAGCGCCTCGACTTCGATGCCGGGGTTGATCTCGAGCATCGTGCGCCGCCCGGAGTCGGCCTTCGGCTCGCCGACGCGGTCCTGCCGGTGCAGGATCTGGCGCTGCAGGTTGGTCAGGTCGACGGTGTCGTGGTCGGCGAGCAGGATCCTGCCGACGCCGGCCGCCGCGAGATACAGGCCCGCCGGCGATCCGAGCCCGCCGGCGCCGACGACCAGTGCGCAGGTGTCGAGCAGGCGCTGCTGCGCGTCGATGCCGATCTCGTCGAGCAGGATGTGGCGGCTGTAGCGCAGCAGCTGTTCGTCGTTCATCGCGCCCGCACCCGTCGCACCCGCACGCCGGCACCGGCGGCGGCGCCCCCGGCCGGCGCGCCGGCAGCGGTCACTTGCCGGCGTCCCCGGCGCTCGCCGGCTTCGCCGCGCCGCCCTGCGCGGCTGCCCCGGACTCGTCCTTCGCCTTCGCCACGACCACCGGCTGCCCCTTGAGGTGGTTCAGCGCCTGCCTGAGCTGGTAGTCGTCGGGCGAACCGAATTCGATCGGCTTGCGCTCCTTCGGCGGCTGCGCAGGATCGGTCGGCTTCGGAATCGCCGAGCGGACTTCGTCGTCCTTGCCGTTCGACAGGTGGCGCGTCAGGTCGGCCTCGCGCAGCCGGAACGTCGAGAGGTCGCCGTCAGGCGTCTCCTCGACGACGAAGTCGGGAGTGATCCCCTTGGCCTGGATCGAGCGCCCGTTGGGCGTGTAGTAGCGTGCCGTCGTCAGCTTGATCGCGGTCGTGCTGGACAGCGGCAGGATCGACTGCACCGACCCCTTGCCGAAGGTCTGCGTGCCGATCAGCGTCGCGCGCTTGTGGTCCTGCAGGGCGCCGGCCACGATCTCGGACGCCGACGCCGAGCCGGCGTTCACCAGCACCACCATCGGCACCTTCTTCGCTGCCGCCGGAAGGTTGCGCAGCGTGTCCTCGCGCGAGCCGCGCATGTAGTCCTCGGGCGACGCGACGTACTTGCGGCGCGCGTCGGCGGTGCGGCCGTCGGTCGTCGTGACGACCGTCCGCGGCGGCAGGAACGCCGCCGACACGCCGACGGCGCCGTGCAGCAGTCCGCCGGGGTCGTTGCGCAGGTCGAGCACCAGGCTGTTCAGCGCGTTCTGCTTCGCCAGACTGTCGAGGTGCTTGACGAGGTTTTCGACCGTGTGTTCCTGGAACTGCGTGATGCGGACGTAGCCGATACCGGGCTCGAGCACGCGCGAACGCACCGACTGCACGCGGATCACGTCGCGCACGATCTTCAGCACGATCGGCTGCGCCTCGCCCTTGCGCGAAATCGTCAGCGTGATCGGTGTCTTCGGCTTGCCGCGCATCATCTTGACCGCGTCGTTCAGGGCCAGGCCCTTGGTCGGCTTGTCGTCGATGCGGATGATCAGGTCGCCGGCCTTGACGCCGGCGCGCGCGGCCGGCGTGTCCTCGATCGGCGAGATCACCTTGACGAAGCCGTCTTCCGAGCCGACCTCGATGCCGAGGCCGCCGAACTCGCCCTGCGTCCCGACCTGCAGTTCCTTGAACGCCTCGGCGTCGAGGTAGGCGGAGTGCGGATCGAGGTTGGACAGCATGCCGTCGATCGCGCCGGTGATCAGCTTGCGATCCTCGACCGGCTCGACGTAGTGCGACTTGATCGCGCCGAAGACCTCGCTGAACTGCCGCAACTCGTCGAGCGGCAGCGGCGAGCGCTGCTCGCGCTGCGCGACCGCCGTCAGCCCGAGGCTGATCAGCACGCCGGCGATGGCGCCGGCCGACAGGAGACCGACCGTCTTGAGCTTGCCCTTCATTCGCGATTCCAGAGGCAGATCGGCCGGCGATCGGCGTCGCGCCAGGTACCTTCTGCCGAGCGATCGAGTATAAACCGCGCCTGCCGCGGGGGTGGGCCGCCCCTGTCCGGCGAACGGCCTTCGCCGACCGGCGGTCCGGGTTGCCGGCGCTCGCGGCCGGCGGCGTTCCGCGCTCCGGCGGGGGCACGTTCCCCGGCGGGGTCAGCCGCCCGGGCGCGCCTTGCCCTGCGCGGCCACGGCGGCCATCGCCGCTTCGATCTCGGCCTGGTCGCCGAGGTAATAGTGGCGCAGCGGCTGCAGCGCGTCGTCGAGTTCGTAGACCAGCGGCCGCCCGGTCGGGACGTTGAGCTGCACGATCGCGTCGTCGCCCATCCCGTCGAGGTGCTTGATCAGCGCGCGCAGCGAATTGCCGTGCGCGGCGACGATCACGCGCTTGCCGAGCCGGATGGCCGGCGCGATCGCCTCGTCCCAGTAGGGCACGACGCGCGCGACGGTGTCCTTGAGGCACTCGGTGCGCGGAATCTCGCTCGCGCGCAGGCCCGAGTAGCGCGGGTCGCCCTCGGCGCCGCGCGGGTCGCCCGGCGGCAGCGGATCCGGCGCCACCGCGTAGGCGCGACGCCAGACCAGCACCTGCTCGTCGCCGAAGCGCGCGGCGGTCTCGGCCTTGTCGAGGCCCTGCAGCGCGCCGTAGTGGCGCTCGTTCAGGCGCCAGTCGTGGACCACCGGGATCCACATCCGGTCCATCTCGTCGAGCACCGACCACAGCGTGCGGATCGCGCGCTTGAGCACCGAGGTGAACGCGAGGTCGAAGTCGAAACCTTCCGCCTTCAGCAGGCGGCCGGCGCGCGCGGCCTCGGCGCGCCCGGTGTCGGTCAGGTCGACGTCGGTCCAGCCGGTGAAGCGGTTCTCGAGGTTCCACTGGCTCTCGCCGTGGCGCAGCAGCACGAGCTTGAAGGTCATGTCCGGGGTCCGGGATGGCGGATGAGCCGCTATTCTATAATCGCCGTTTCACCCGAACGACGCCCCCGCCGTGGACTTCATCACCCAGAACCTGCTGCTGATCGCCGTCGCCTTCGTCTCTGGCGGAATGCTCGTCTGGCCGCTGGTGATGCGCGGAACCGCCGGGCCTTCGCTCGACACGCTCGGCGCCACTCGCCTGATCAACGACACCGGCGCGGTCGTGCTCGACGTGCGCGCGCCGTCGGACTACTCGGCCGGCCACCTGCCGAACGCCCGCAACATCCCGCTCGCCGAGCTCGGCAAGCGGGTCGGCGAGGTGCCGCGCGACAAGCCGGTGCTGGTGTGCTGCGCGAGCGGCATGACGTCGGCGCGCGCGGCGGGCATGCTGCGCAAGGCCGGTCACAAGGACGTCTTCAACCTCGGCGGCGGCCTGCGCTCCTGGAGCGCGGCCGGGCTGCCGGTGGTCAAGTAGCGGAGCGCGGCGATGACGGCACACGTCCTGATGTACTGCACGGCGGTCTGCCCGTATTGCGTGCGCGCGGAGCAGCTGCTGCGCTCGCGCGGCGTCGAGCAGATCGAGAAGGTCCGCATCGACCTCGACCCGGCGCAGCGCGACGCGATGATCGAGCGCACCGGCCGGCGCACGGTGCCGCAGGTCTTCGTCGGCGAGCGACACGTCGGCGGCTTCGACGACCTCGCCGCGCTCGATCGCGCGGGCGGGCTGGTGCCGTTGCTCAACGGCTGACGCGGCTGCGCGCGAGCGGAAGGCCACCGAATCCAACCGGCCGGCACGCCGGCCCCATCGAGGAAGTTCCATGACCGACCAGGCGCAAGCCCCCGTCTTCGCAATCCAGCGCGTCTACCTGAAGGACCTGTCGCTGGAGATTCCGCACGCGCCGCGCATCTTCCTCGAGCAGGCGCAGCCGACCATCGAGATCCAGATGGACGTCGGCAGCGAGCAGCTGGTCGAGGGTGTCTACGAAGCCACCGTGACCGTCACCGTCACCACCAAGGCCGGCGACAAGGTCGCGTTCCTGGTCGAAGCGAAGCAGGGCGGCATCTTCGAGATGCGCAACATTCCCGACGACCAGATGGAGCTGCTGCTCAACGTCATCTGCCCGAACATCGTCTATCCGTACCTGCGCTCGAACGTCGCCGACGCGGTGCAGCGGACCGGCTTCCCGCCGATCCACCTGGCCGAGATCAACTTCGAGGCGATGTACCAGCAGCGGCTCGCGCAGAAGCAGGCCGAGCAGGCCGGCTCGGGCATCATCCTGCCGGACGGCGCGCACTGAGATGCGCGCGGCCGCGCCAGCGAGCCAGCGCAGCCAGCGCAGTCGGCGCAGTCGGCGCAGTCGGCGCTAGCGGGCCACCGATCGCGGGCGCCGGCCGGAGCCGAACCATGCGGATCGCCATCTTCGGTGCGGGGGCCTGGGGCACGGCGCTCGCGGTGCACGCCGCGCGCCGCCATCCGGTGACGCTGTGGGCGCGCGACCCGGCCCAGGCCGCCGCGCTGCGGCACGATCGCCGCAACGAGCGCTACCTGCCGGGCGTCGGGTTCCCGGAGGGCATCGAGATCGCCGACGACCTGAAGGCCGCCTGCGGCGCGCTCGGCGAGCCGGGCTCGCTGGCGGTGGTCGCCACGCCGGTCGCCGGCCTGCGCGTGATGCTGCGCGCGCTCGACGCGACCTTGCCGGCGGCGGCCGCCGGAGTGGTCTGGCTGTGCAAGGGCATCGAGGCGGACACCGGCAAGTTCCCGCACGAGGTCGCGGACGGCGAATTGCACGGCCGCGATGCCGGGGTGCTGTCGGGGCCGAGCTTCGCGCAGGAAGTCGCCGCCGGGTTGCCGGTCGCGCTCACGGTCGCATCGGGCTCGGAGCGGCTGCAGTCGGCGACCGTCGAGGCGTTCCACCACGGGCCGGTGCGCATCTACCGCAGCGACGACGTGATCGGCGTCGAGATCGGCGGCGCGCTGAAGAACGTGATGGCGATCGCCGCCGGCATCTGCGACGGTCTCGCGCTCGGCCAGAACGCGCGCGCGGCGCTGATCACGCGCGGCCTCGCCGAGACGGCGCGGCTCGGCGCGGCGCTCGGGGCGCGCGCCGAGACCTTCATGGGCCTGACCGGACTCGGCGACCTGGTGCTCACCTGCACCGGCGACCTGTCGCGCAACCGGAGCGTGGGACTCGCGCTCGCGGCCGGCGAGTCGCTCGATGCGATCGTCGCGCGGCTCGGACACGTTGCCGAGGGCGTGCGCTGCGCGCAGGCCGCCGAGACGCGCGCGCGCGCGCGCGGCGTCGACATGCCGATCGTGGCGGCGGTCAACGCGGTGCTTGCGGGCCGGCAGCACGCCCGCGACGCGGTGCTCGCGCTGCTGGCGCGCGGGCCGCGCAACGAGCACGGCTGAGCGACCGCGTGAGCGCCGCCGTGCCGATCGGGCGCCCGGAGCGCAGGCAGGTCTGCGTGTTCTGCGGCGCGCGCTCGGGAACCGACCCGAAGTACGAGCAGGCGGCGCGCGTGGCCGGGCGGGCGATCGCCGCGCGCGGCTGGGGGCTGGTGTTCGGCGGTGGCCGCGTCGGGCTCATGGGCGCGCTGGCCGACGCTGCGCTCGCGGCCGGCGGCGAGGTCGTCGGCGTGATCCCGCGCGCACTGATGGCGCGCGAAGTGGCGCATCCGGGCGTGACGCGCCTGGAGGTCGTCACCGACATGGCGGTGCGCAAGCAGCGGATGATCGAGATCTCCGACGCGTTCGTCACGCTGCCGGGCGGGTTCGGCACCCTCGACGAGTTCTTCGAGGTGCTGACGCTGCGCCAGATCCGCGAGCACGCCAAGCCGATCGCGGTGTTCGACCAGGACGGCTACTTCGACACCCTGCTGACGATGTGCCGGGAATTCGTCGCGCGCGGCTTCGCGCCGGCCGACGACGTCGAGCGGCTGGTCGTCGAGCCGGACATCGAAGCGCTGCTCGATCGGCTGTTCTAGAGCGCACCCTCGAAGCCGAACTGCCGCCAGGCCTCGAACACGGTCACCGCCACCGCGTTCGACAGGTTCAGGCTGCGGTTGTCCGGGCGCATCGGCAGGCGCAAGCGCTGCGATTCGTCGAAGCCGTCGAGGATCGGGTCGGGCAGGCCCCGGGTTTCGCAGCCGAACACCAGCCAGTCGCCGCGCTCGAACGCGACCTCGGTCGGGCGGCGCGCGCCGCGCGTGGTCAGCGCGAAGCGGCGCCGCGGCTGCTCGGCGGCGAGCAGCGCGGCCCAGCTCGGGTGCACGCGGATCGTCGCGAACTCCCGGTAGTCGAGCCCGGCGCGCCGCAGCTTCGCGGAATCGAGCGAGAAACCGAGCGGCTCGACCAGGTGCAGCTGCGCGCCGGTGTTCGCGCACAGGCGGATCACGTTGCCGGTGTTGGGCGGGATCTCCGGGTGGACGAGAACGACGTTGAGCATCGGATCAGGCGGGCGGCTGCGCGGTGCGCGCGACGACGCAGTTGACCACACGCGCAGCCCCGGCGCCACGCAGCGCCGCCGCCGCGGCGCGCAGCGTCGCCCCGGTCGTCATCACGTCGTCGACCAGCAGCACGGCGCGGCCGGCGAGCGGGCGCGGGGCGACGAACGCTCCCGCGAGCGCGGCGCGCCGCTCGCGCGCGTGCAGCGTCGACGCCGGCGCGCCGCCGCGCGAGCGCTGCAGCAGGCGGTGCTCGAGCGGCAACTGGCGCGTCCGCGCGAGCGCGCGCGCGATCTCGAGCGACTGGTTGAAGCCGCGCCACGCCAGTCGCTCGGCGGGCAGCGCGACTGCCGTGACGAGCCAGCGCGAGTCGTCGTCGCGCGGCAGCCGCCGGGCCAGCGCTTCGCCGAGCGGCCGCGCGAGCGCCGCGTCGCGGCCGAACTTGAGCGCGTGCACGACGCGATCGAGCGGCGGCGCGTAGTCGGCCAGCACGAGCGTGCGCTCGAACGGCGGCGGATCGGCCGCGCAGGCGGCGCAGGGCGCAGTCGCAGCTTCTGCACGCGCGCGCTCGCCGCAGCACGGGCAGCGCGGCGCGCCGCCGCCGGGCAGCGCCGCCTCGCACGGGGCGCACAGCGCGCCGCGGCCGGTGGCGCCGCAGACGATGCAAGCCAGTGGCAGCCACGGCTCGACGGCGGCCGCGCAGGCGCGCCGCAACCGTTGCGCGAGGCTCGCGCGCGTGGGCGTCGTGCGTTCGTCCATGCCGGTCATTGAACCCGATCGCGGCCCTATACTGCGCGCCATGCTCGAGCCGCCCAACCTAGATCCGACGGCCGTGCGGCGCCAGTTCTCGCAGCGCGCGGGGTCCGCCGCGCGGGCCGACTTCCTGCTCGCCGAGGTCGAGTCGCGCCTGCTCGAGCGGCTCGACCCGGTGCGCATCGAGCCGGCGACGGTGCTCGACGTCGGCTGCGGCGCGGGCCGCAGCCTGGTCGCGCTCGCCAGGCGCTTTCCGTCGGCAAGCCTGCTCGGCGTGGACGCTTCCGCCGGGATGGCGAGCGCCGCGCGAGCGGCGCTGGCGCCGCCGCCGCGCGGATGGCTCGCGCGGCTGCTCGACGGGCCGCCCGCCGCGCTGGCGCAGGTCGCCATCGCCGACGCCGCGGCGCTGCCGCTGGCCGACGCCACGATCGACCTGCTGTGGTCGAGCATGGCGCTGCACTGGTTCGACGCGCCCGCGCAGGCGCTGGCCGAGTGGCACCGCGTATTGAAGCCGGGGGGCGTGCTCGCGGTCTCGTTCCTGGGGGTCGACACGCTGGCCGAGCTGCGCGCGCTCGGCGCCGGCGTGATGAGCTTTCACGACCTGCACGACGTCGGCGACCTGCTGCTGTCGACCGGTTTCGCCGACCCGGTGATGGACAGCGAGCGCCTGACGCTGTCCTGGAGCACGCCGCAGTCGATGCTCGCAGACCTGCGCGCGCTCGGCGGCAACGCGCTGCGCGGCCGCCGCCCGGGCCTCTGCGGGCGCGGCGCGCACGCAGGGTGGCTGCACGCGCTCGAGGCGCTGCGGCGCCCGGACGGACGGCTGCACGCGAGCGTGGAACTGGTGTTCGGGCACGCGTGGTGCCCGCAGCGCAAGCGGCGCGCCGACGGACTCGCCACGGTCGAATTCCTGCCGCGCCGTCGGGGCGGAGCCGAAGGGGCTCGCTGACTGCGCTTAGAATGCCGGCTGCCGATTGCCTGGAAGGTCCGATGATGCGCTTCTCGAAGGATGCCGAACCCGCGCGCGCGGCGAGCCGGCAGGCGGGTTACCGGCGCCTGATCGCGTTCACGCTCGCGCTCACGCTCGGCATCGTCATGCTCGGAGCCTACGTGCGCCTGAGCGACGCCGGCCTCGGCTGCCCGGACTGGCCGGGCTGCTACGGCAAGTTGTCGCCGCTGCACGCGCAGGAGGAGATCGCGAAGGCGGTCGCGGAGCAGGGCGGCGAGCACGGGCCGGTGTCGATGGGCAAGGCCTGGCGCGAGATGGTCCACCGCTATTTCGCGAAGGCGCTCGGGCTGCTGGTGATCGCGATCGCCGTGGTCGGCTGGCGTCGCAGGCACGTGCTCGGGCAGTCGCCGGCGCTGCCGGTCGCGCTGGTGGGCGTGGTGATCCTGCAGGGGATCTTCGGGATGTGGACCGTGACGCTGCTGCTCAAGCCGGCGATCGTCACCGGGCACCTGGTCGGCGGCCTGCTGACCTTCTCGATGCTGCTGTGGCTGTGGTTGCGCCAGCTGAGGCAACCGCGCCACGTCGATGCCGAACCGGTCGCCGCGCTCGCCGGCCCGGCGCTCGGCGCGGTCGTGCTGGTGTCGGCGCAGATCTTTCTCGGCGGCTGGACCAGCACCAACTACGCGGCGCTCGCGTGCACCGACTTGCCGAAGTGCCACGGCCTGTGGTGGCCGGAGATGAACTTCCGCGACGCGTTCCACTTCGTGCGCGAGCTCGGCAAGACCGGCGACGGCGAGAACCTGCCGATGCAGGCGCTCGTCGCGATCCACCTGATGCACCGCATCGGCGCGGTGCTGGTCGCGCTCTACGTCGGCTGGCTCGGCTGGCGCGCGGCGCGCACCGAGGGCCTGCGCGGCCTCGGCGGCGCGCTGCTCGCGATGCTGACGCTGCAGTGGCTGCTCGGGCTGTCCAACGTCTACTTCAGCCTGCCGATCTGGGTGGCGGTGCTGCACAACGGCGGCGCGGCGGTGCTGCTCGCGCTGAGCGTCGCATTGCTCTACCGCACTCGCCAGGCGCGGCTGCAGGTATGAACACGCGGGTCACGCAGGCGCCCCCGTCGAACTGGCGCCAGGTCGCGGCGCGCTACCTCGCGCTGACCAAGCCGCGCATCGTGCTGCTGGCGGCATTCTGCGCGCTGATCGGCATGCTGCTCGCCGCCGGCTCCGGCGTGCCGTGGCGCGTGCTGGTGTTCGGACTGGCCGGGATCTCCCTGCTGGCCGGCGCCGGGTTCGCGTTCAACTGCCTGATCGAGCGCGGCATCGATGCGCGGATGGCGCGCACGCGCGGGCGGCCGATGCCGCGCGGCGAGGTCGGCACCGCGGGCGCGCTCGTGTTCGCGACCGCGCTCGGGACGACCGGCGCGATCCTGCTCTACCGCTTCGCGAATCCGTTGACGATGTGGCTCACGCTGGCCACCTTCGTCGGTTACGCATTCGTCTACACCGTGCTGCTGAAGCCGTCGACGCCGCAGAACATCGTGATCGGCGGGGCCTCGGGCGCGATGCCGCCGGTGCTGGGCTGGGCGGCGGTGAGCGGCGAGATCGGCGCGCCCGCGCTGGCGCTGTTCCTGATCATCTTCCTGTGGACGCCGCCGCACTTCTGGTCGCTGGCGCTGTACCGGATCGAGGACTACCGCAGGTCGGGCTTGCCGATGCTGCCGGTCACGCACGGGCCCGAGTTCACGCGGCGCAGCATCCTCGGCTACACGCTGGCGTTGTTCGTGGCCGCGCTGCTGCCGTACCTGATCGGCGCGAGCGGCCTGTTCTACCTCGGCTGCGCGGTGGTCCTGGGGGCCGTCTTCGTCGGCTACGCGTGGCGGCTGTGGCGCGCCTACACCGACGCGCTCGCGCGCAGGACCTTCGCCTACTCGATCTTCCACCTGTCGGCGCTGTTCGGCGCGCTGCTGGTCGATCACTACCTGCGCTGACACGGGGGTCGCCGATGATTTCGACGAGAACGGCGGCGGGCGCGGTGCGCGCAGCGCGGCTCGCGGTGGCGACGCTGCTGGTGGGCCTCGCGCGCGCCGGCTGCGAACGCAAGCCCGCGTTCCTGAACACCGACGTCACCGGTGCCGACTTCGGCGCCGGCTTCGCGCTGACGGGGCACGACGGCAAGCCGCGCACGCTGGCCGACTTCCGCGGCAAGGTGGTCGCGGTGTTCTTCGGTTACACGCACTGCCCGGACGTCTGCCCGACCACGCTGTCGGAGTTCGCCGAGGCGATGCGGCAGCTCGGCCCCGCCGCCGACCGGGTGCAGGTGCTGTTCGTCACCGTCGACCCCGAGCGCGACACGCCCGAGCTGCTGTCGCACTACGTGCCCGCGTTCGACCCGCGTTTCCTCGGGCTCTACGGCGACGTCGAGACCATCGCGCGCACGGCGAAGGCCTATCGCGTCTTCTACCAGAAGGTGCCGGGGCAGACGCCCGGCAGCTACACCGTCGACCACAGCGCGGGCAGCTTCGTCTACGACCCCCAGGGGCGATTGCGGCTCTTCGTCAGGCACGCCGCCGGCCCCGGTCCGGTCGCGCACGACATCCGCAAGCTGCTCGATGAGTGACGACGCGCCAGGCGGCGGTGCCGGCGCGGCGCTGATCCTGTTCGCGCACGGCGCGCGCGACGCGAGCTGGCGCGAGCCGGTCGACGCGCTCGCGCAGCGCGTGCGCGGGCTGCTGCCGGGCGTCGACGTCGTGCCGGCCTTTCTCGAGTCGATGCACCCTTCGCTGGGCGAGGCGGTCGCCGCGGCGGTCGCCGCAGGCACGCGGCGCATCGCGGTGGCGCCGGTGTTCTGGGCTTCCGGCGGCCATCTGAAGCGCGACGTGCCCGAGCTGCTCGGGCAGGTGTGCGCGCGCCACCCGGAGGTGCGGATCGACCTGTGGCCGGTGCTGGGCGAACGTGACGCGGTGCTGGACGCGATCGCTGCGGATTACCGCAGCGCCTGGGGCGACGCCGGGCGGGACGAGGGCGGGCGCGGCTAGAGCAGCTTCTCGATCGCCGGCGCGAGATCCGCCGGCGCGGTGGTCGGCTTGAAGCGCTCGACCACGCGGCCCTCGCGGTCGACCAGGAACTTCGTGAAGTTCCACTTGATCGCTTCCGTGCCGAGCAGGCCCGGCGCCTCCTTGCGCAGCCACTTGAACAGCGGATGCGCGTCGTCGCCGTTGACCTCGACCTTGGCGAACAGCGGGAAGCTCACGCCGAAGCGGGTCTCGCAGAAGCGCGCGATCTCGTCCTCGCTTCCGGGCTCCTGCCCGGCGAACTGGTTGCACGGGAAGCCGAGGATTTCCAGGCCGCGCCCGCGGTACTCGCGATAGAGCGCCTCGAGTCCCTCGTATTGCGGCGTCAACCCGCACTGGCTGGCGGTGTTGACGATCAGCAGCACCTTGCCGCGCCAGTCCGACAGCGGTCGGTCGCGGCCGTCGATCGTGCGTGCGCTGAAGTCGTGGGCGGTCGTCATGGAGAGCGTAGTCGACGAATTGCCGGCTCCGATGCTACGCCGGCAGCGGCCGCGCCGCGCGCATTCCATTTTGGGCATGCGGCCATTGGCTCGACCGGCGGGTGAACGGCTTCAGCGTCGTCCCGCTCAGGCGTACTGCGCCAGCGCGCCCTTCATCTTCTGCAGCGCCTTCGCCTCGATCTGGCGGATCCGCTCGGCGGAGACCCCGAACTCGTCGGCCAGTTCGTGCAGCGTCATGGTCCCGCCCTCGGTCTCGTCGCGCAGCCAGCGCGCCTGGACGATGCGGCGGCTGCGCGGATCGAGCGACTCGAGCGCGTGCGCCAGGCCTTCACCCTGCAGCCGGTCGTATTCGCGTGCTTCGAGCACCTGCACCGGCTCCGAATGCGGAGCGGCCAGCCACGCGCCGGGCGCGTAGCTCTCCTCGCCGTCCTCGACCTGGCCGTCGAGGGCGAGGTCCTGCCCGCCGAGCCGCGTTTCCATCTCGACCACGTCCTTGCCGCGGACGTCGAGCTGGCGCGCGATCGCCTCGACTTCGGCCGGGCTCAGCGTGTGCGTGCCGTGCTTGTGCGAGCGCAGGTTGAAGAACAGCTTGCGCTGCGCCTTGGTCGTGGCGACCTTGACCATGCGCCAGTTCTTCAGGACGTATTCGTGGATCTCGGCCTTGATCCAGTGCAGCGCGAAGGACACCAGCCGCACGCCCCGTTCGGGGTCGAAGCGCTTGACGGCCTTCATCAGGCCGATGTTGCCCTCCTGGATCAGGTCCGCGTGCGGCAGGCCGTAGCCGAGGTACTGGCGCGCCACCGACACCACCAGCCGCAGGTGCGACATCACGAGCTCGCGCGCGGCGTCCAGGTCCTGCGTCGAGCGGAAGCGCGCGGCCAGCTCGCTTTCGCGCTCCTGGCTCAGCATCGGCAACCGCTGGACCGCCGAGATGTAGGCGTCCAGATTCCCGACGGCCGGCAGCGCGATGACGCTGCCCGAGTGACCGGCGGGGACGAGCGCGGTCGAATTCCGTTTGGACATGGAGGCGTTCCTTTCACGGCCCGGGGACCGGCTTGCGGATCGCGCTTGGCCTGAAACTTCGGCTGCTGATGACCCGCGAGTCATTTCCGGGCGCAATGGAAGATTAGCACTCATCAGCGCCGAGTGCCAATAGTTATTGTCTATTCAAACGATTGACGCGCCTGAACGACCGGGCGGTCGCGGCCGTCCGACCGGCGGATGCCCGCCCCGGGCGCCCCGCAAATAGCATTGACGGCGAAGCGCCGCTGCGTCCAGACTTCCACATGAGCATGCAGACGCGGTCGCTTCCGCCCGAAAGGACCAGGGAAGCGCCCATGCCGCCGAACGAACTGCATCACCTCCCCGTCACCATCCGCGTCGTCGCCAGCGAGTCCGATCTGCGCAAGGTGCTCGCGTTGCGCGCTGCGGTCGCGCGCGAGCAAGGCCGAAACGAGGCCGAGGCGGCCGCGCCGGAGGCCCGGGACCGGCGCGCCGACACGACCCTGCTGATCGCCGAATCGCGGCTCGACGGCGAGGCTCTCGGCAGCCTGCGCATCCTGCGCGGCGGGCGCGGCCGTCTCGCGGCCGAGGAGCACTTCGAACTGCCGGCGGGGCTGCGCTCGACCTCGGTGGCGGAGGCGTCGCGCCAGGTCCTGCGCGGAGGCCGCAACGCCGCGCTGGTGCGGCTGATGCTGTGGAAGGCGTTCCATCGTTTCTGCCTGGCGTCGCAGATCGACACGATGCTGATCCGGGTCCGCCGACCGCTGGACCGCGAGTACGAGTGGCTGGGCTTCCGCGATGCGCTGGCGAGCGACGCACCGGCCGGCGAATACCGGCTGATGACGCTCGGGGTGTTCGAAGCGCACGAGCAGTCGCTGCGCAACCGCCACCCGCTGTACGACTTCTTCTTCGTCGAGCGTCACCCCGAGATCGACTTGCTGGCCGAGGTCGGGACGCACGCGGCGAAGCGCCGCCTGGCCGGCAGCGCCGACCTGCCCGACCATGCCCGCATTGCGGCGCAGCTGCAGGAAGTCGCGATCGTCTAGGGCCTAATCGAGGAGCGCGGCGGCGAACTCTTCCGCCGAGAACGCCTGCAGGTCGTCGATTCCCTCGCCGACCCCGATGAAATAGACCGGAACCGGGCGCTCGCGGCGCGTGAACGCGAGCGCGGCGAGCGCGCCGCCCTTCGCGGTACCGTCGAGCTTGGTCACGACCAGCCCCGTCAGCGCGATCGCGTCGTCGAAGGCCTTGACCTGCGAGAGCATGTTCTGGCCGGTGTTGCCGTCGAGCACGAGCAGCGTCTCGTGCGGCGCGCCTTCCATCGCTTTCGCGACGACGCGCCGGATCTTCCTCAGCTCCTCCATCAGGTGCAGCTGCGTGGGCAACCGGCCGGCGGTGTCGATGATCACGACGCCGGTGTGCCGCGCGCGGCCCGCGCTCACCGCGTCGAACGCGACCGCCGCGGGATCGCCGCCGTGCTGCGCGATCACGTCGACGCCGTTGCGCGCGCCCCATTCGGCAAGCTGCTCGCGCGCGGCGGCGCGGAAGGTGTCGCCGGCCGCCAGCAGGATCGACTTGCCCTCGCGCTGCAGGTGATGCGCGAGCTTGCCGATCGAGGTCGTCTTGCCCGCGCCGTTGACGCCCGCGATCATCAGCACCAGCGGCTCGGCGCGGTCGATGTCGACCGGCTGCTCGAGCGGGGCCAGCAGTTCGACCAGCAGCGCGCGCAGCGCGGTGCGCACCTGCTCGCCGTCGGCGAGGCGGTCGCGGCGCACGCGCTGGCGCAGCTCCTGCATCAGCCACTCGGTGGTCGCGACGCCGGCGTCGCTGGCGAGCAGCGCCGATTCGAGTTCGTCGAACAGCGCGTCGTCGACCCGCACGCCTGAAAACAGCCCGGCGAGGTTGCCGCGCGTCTTCGACAGGCCTTCGCGCAGCCGCTTCACCCACGTTCGGCGATCGGCGGGGGCCTCGACGGCGGCTGAGGGTGGCGCGACGGGCGCGGTGGGCGCTGCGACGGGCGCTGCGGGTGGCGCGATGGGTGCTGTCGGTGCCGCGAGGGGTACGGTCGGTGCCGCGACGGGTACGGTCGGTTCCGCGAGGGGTGCCGATGTTGCCGCGGCAGGCGCCGCGAGCACTTCGCCCGGATACAGCGTCGCGGCCGGCGGCGAAGACGGGCCTGCGGCAGGCGTCGAGGCGCTGTCGTCGTCGGGTCTTTTGCGGCGCAGGAATCCGAACATGGCTACACTCGGGCCCGATTCTACCTGTGCCGACGATGCCGCCTCCGACCCGCCCGCGCTCCGTCTCGATCCGCCCGCTGGCCGCCTTCGCCGCGGTGCTCGGATCGGCGCTGCTGGCCGGCGCGTGCGCGCTGCCGGTGGCCGGCGAGGGTGGTGCCGCGGGCCGCGCCGGTGCGCTCGATGCCGCGCCGGGCGCCGACGGCGCGCCGCGCAATGGCACGGCGCGCAACGGCACGGCGCCCACCTTCGAGCGCGTGCTGCCCAACGGCATGAAGGTGATCGTGCGCGAGGACCGGCGCGCGCCGACGGTGGTGCACATGGTGCTCTACCGGGTGGGCTCGATGGACGAGCCCGGCGGGCGCACCGGCGTCTCGCACGTCCTCGAGCACATGATGTTCAAGGGAACGAAGACCGCGCCGCAGGGCGAATTCTCGCGCCGCGTGGCTGCGCTCGGCGGCCGCGAGAACGCGTTCACGTCGCGCGACTACACCGGCTACTTCCAGCAGATCGGCAGCCGGCACCTGGCGGAGGTGATGCGGCTCGAAGCGGACCGGATGGCCAACCTCGAGTTCGCCGACGACGAGTTCAAACGCGAGCTCGACGTGGTCAAGGAGGAGCGGCGCCTGCGCACCGAGGACCAGGCGCACGCGCTGGTGCACGAGCAACTGGCCGCGACGGCGTGGACGTCGTCGCCGTACCGGGTGCCGGTGATCGGCTGGATGAGCGACCTCGAGGCGATGACCGCGCAGGACGCGCGCGACTTCTACCGGCGCTGGTACGTTCCCGCCAATGCGGTGATCGTGGTGGCCGGCGACGTCGACCCCGAGCAGGTGCGGCGCCTGGCCGAGAAGCATTACGGCGCGATCAAGGCCCGCCCGGTGCCGCCGCGCAAGCCGCGCGAAGAGCCGCCCCAGGCCGGCATCCGGCGGCTGGAGTTCAAGGCGCCGGCGGAGCAGGCGTACGTGGCGCTCGCTTTCATGGTGCCGCAGCTGACGTCGTTCGAGGCGGCCCCGAGAATGACGATGCGCTGGCACTTACCGTGCTCGCGGCGGTGCTCGA
>JANJTK010000240.1 GCA_024711155.1 Burkholderiaceae bacterium | reverse complement strand
CCCGGCGCGCGGGGGTCGACGCGCTGCCGCGCGCGCGCCAACCCCGCGCCGCGCGCGCGCGGCGCCGGCGGCGCGCGCAGCAGCTTCGGGATCGCCGGCAGCGCGACCTCGCCCGCGCCGCGGTGGTAGTAGTCGGCGCAGAAGCGCACCAGCCTCAGCCACGACGAGGGCAGCCGCGGTGCGTCGGCGAGTACGGCCACCAACGGCCTCACGCGCGTCTCGTCGATCTCGCTGCGCGCTGCCAGCTCGAGCACCACCCCGACGCGCCGGCCACGGGCCCAGGGGACTACGACCCAGGCCCCCGGCGCGACCGCGTCGCCGACGGCAGCCGGGATCGAATAGTCGAACGCCCCGGCGCCGAGGTGCGCGATCGGCACGTCGAGCGCCACGCGTGCGAACCGCTTCACGGGGTCGTCGGACACGGGGTCGGTGAGACTTTGGTTTAAGTTCTGGCCTTAAGACTGTGCCGTCAAAGCGGTTTTGACAGTCGTTCACAAATCCTGTGGATAAAACTGTGGGCAAGCCGCCGGAACCGCTCGCAAGTGCCCGTTGCATAACGACACACGGTGGTTTGCACGTTTTTCAGTCAGGGTGAACCCTATATGAATCAACGACTTGCAGACCCCGCCCGGAATCCCGCCGCGAGCGCGCCGGTCGACCCGCGGCACGCCTGCGGCTGTGCATAAGTCAGCGGTTGCCCGCCCGGGAAGCCTTGATTTTCGCGGCTTCGCAAGCCGCGTGGAATCTGTGTGTCGGCTAAAGTGAGGACGCGCTCTCGCCGCGAACCCGCATCTTCCTGCTGTGCTGATGGACCGCATCGACGAGTTCGGCGACATTGTCGGGCGGCGTGTGCTGCGAGATCCCGTGGCCGAGGTTGAAGACGTGGCCGGCACCCGCCTGCGGCGCGCCGAAGTCCTCGAGCACCTTGATCGCCTCCGCCCGCACCTGCGCCGGTTCCGCCATCAGCGCCATCGGATCCAGGTTGCCCTGGATCGCGCAGCGCGCCCCGACCATTGCGCGCGCCTTGCCGAGGTTCACGGTCCAGTCGACGCCGACCGCATCGCAGCCCGACGCGGCGATCTCGTCGAGCCACATGCCCCCGCCCTTCGTGAAGACGATCACCGGCTCGTCGTTGGGCCGCTTCAGCCCCGCCAGCACGCGCCGGATCGGCCCCAGCGAGAAGCGCTGGTAGGCGCCGTCGGCGAGCGCGCCGCCCCACGAGTCGAAGATCATCACCGCCTGCGCGCCGGCTTCGATCTGCGCGTTCAGGTAAGCGGCCACCGCGTCGGCGTTGATCTCGACGATGCGCGACATCAGGTCGGGGCGCCGGTACAGCAGCGTCTTGACGTGGCGGAAGTCGTCGCTGCCGCCGCCCTCGACCATGTAGCAGGCGAGCGTCCACGGGCTGCCCGAGAAGCCGATCAGCGGCACGCGACCGGCCAGTGCGCCGCGAATCGTCCGCACCGCGTCGATCACGTAGCGCAGCTCGACGCTCGGGTCGGGCACCGCGAGCTTGCGCACCGCCGCCTCGTCGCGCACGGTGCGCTCGAACTTCGGCCCCTCGCCCTCGGCAAAGTAGAGTCCGAGCCCCATCGCGTCCGGCACCGTGAGGATGTCGGAGAACAGGATCGCCGCGTCGAGCGGGTAACGCGCGAGCGGCTGCAGCGTCACCTCGCACGCGAGTTCCGGCGTCTTGCACAACGCGAGGAAGCTGCCCGCGCGCGCGCGCGACGCCTTGTACTCGGGCAGGTAGCGTCCGGCCTGGCGCATCAGCCAGACCGGCGTGTGTTCGGTGGGCTCGCGCCGCAGGGCGCGCAGGAAGGTGTCGTTGGCAGGCTGGCTCACGCGGTCATTCTACCCGCGCGCCCGAGGGCGCCGCCGAGGCGCTTCAGGCCTCGTCGTGCGTCATTCCGGCAGCGCCATCGTGCGCGGCCTCCGCCGAGCGCGCGCGACTGTGCGCCCACGCGCGCGGAGTCGCGCCGGTGCGCGTCGCGAACACGCGCCCGAGCGCCGCCGGACTGGTGTAGCCGACCTCGGCCGCGACCTCCTTCACCGGGCGACCCTGCTGCAGCAGGTGCTGCGCGAGGCTGATCCGCCAGCGCGTCATGTATTCGCCCGGCGCGATGCCGACCACCTGCCTGAAGCGCGCCGCGAAGCGGGCACGCGACATCCCGGCCTGGTGCGCGAGATCCTCGAGCCGCCAGTCGCGACCCGGCTCGTCGTGCAGCGCGACCAGCGCGCGCGCCAGGCGCGCATCGGCGAGCCCGGCCAGCATGCCGCTGTTGACCAGCGCGCGATCGATCACGTGACGCAGCACCTGCACCAGCAGCAACTCGCACAGCCGGTCGAGCGCGATGCGCCGCCCGCAGCGCCGCGCGTCGGCCTCGCCGGCGAGCAATTCCAGCGTAGCTCCGGCCTCGGTGACCGCCTCCAGCGGCAGGACCAGCAGCGGCGGCAATGCAGCGGCCAGCGGGCTCACCGAACCGCCGTCGAAGCGCAACTCCGCGCTGATCAGGTTCGTCGCCGCGCCGGCGTCCGGCTGCAACCGATGCGCGAACGGCCGCGGGTAGAACAGCAGGCTCGGCCGCGCGAGCTTCAGCGGCGACCAACCGGCGTGCAGCGCCTGCGCCGATCCGGCGCGCAGCACGTGCAGCCTTCCGGACTCGCCGTCGCCATCGAACGACGCCGCCCCCTTCAACGTGCCGGTGCGGTCGACGTGCGCGCTGACGCTGAAGCGCTCCAACAGGTTCGACAGGCGATCCGGCATGGTGGGACGCTGGGTGTCAAAGAGCCGATTCTATGCCACCGTGCGGGTTGCTTCGGCAGGTGCGGCGCTGCTCCATTAGACTGCAGACCATCTCTGCGGCACTTCGCGCCGGCGGGACGAGCGAGGCCAGGCACCATGGACGATCCTTCCGAAGACCAGCCCTTCACCCGCTCCGACTGGCGCCGGCTGCTGCGCAGCCTGCACGAGGATCCCGACCGTCCGGGGCTGCGCGAAACCCCGTCGCGCGTCGAGCGCGCGTGGCAGCACTGGACCTCGGGTTACCAGCAGGATCCGGCCCAGATCCTGAAGGTGTTCGAGGACGGCGCCGAGCACTACAGCGAACTGATCGTCGTGCGCAACATCCCGGTCTACAGCCACTGCGAGCACCACCTGGCGCCGTTCTTCGGCACCGCGACTATCGGCTACGTGCCGCGCGGCGCGATCGTCGGGCTGTCCAAGCTCACGCGGCTGGTCGACTGCTTCGCCAAGCGCCTGCAGGTGCAGGAACGCATGACGCGGCAGATCGCCGATGCGCTGATGACGCATCTCGACCCGGTTGCGGTCGGCGTCGTCGTGCGCTGCCGTCACCTGTGCATGGAGAGCCGCGGCATCCGGTCGGTCGGCGAGGAGACCGTCACGTCCGCCATGCTCGGCGAGCTGCTGACGAACCTCGCGATGCGCACCGAGCTGCTCGCGCTCGAGCGCGGGCGCGGCTAGCGTCGGTTCACCCTGCGGGCGGCGGCGCGACGACCCCGGCGCGCATCAGGGCGTCGGTCGCGGCGCGCGCCGCCCCGATTGCCTGCGTCGCGCGCGCGAGCAGCTGGTCGCGCGTCAGGCTCAGGCGCGCCACGCCTTCGGCCTGCGCGGCCAGGCCCACCGCCGCGGCGACCCGCGGGTAAAGCTCGGGATCGTCCATCCGCGGCACGATGCGCTGCGCGGACAGCCCGCGCTCGCGCGCCACCGCAGCGACCTCGCGCGCCGCCGCAATCGCCATCGCATCGGTGATCGCCGTCGCGCGCACGTCCAGCACGCCCCTGAACACCGCCGGAAAGCACAGCGAGTTGTTGACCTGGTTCGGGAAGTCGCCGCGGCCGGTTGCCACGACGCGCGCGCCGGCCGCGTGCGCGTCCTGCGGCCAGATCTCCGGCACCGGGTTCGCGCACGCGAACACGATCGCGTCCGGCGCCATCGCCTTGACCCATCCGGGGCCGATCGTCCCCGGGCCCGGGGTCGAGAACGCGAGGCACACGTCGGCGCCGCGCAGTGCCTGCTCGATGCCGCCGGTGACGCGCTCGGCGTTCGACTCGCGGCAGATCGCCCACTTGGCCGCGAATTCGCCGGCCCGCGCCTCGATGTCGGCGCGCCCGGCGTGCAGCGTCCCGCGCGTGTCGCAGGCGATCGCCTGCGCCGGCGCCATCCCGCAGGCCTTCAGCAGCCGGTAGCTGGCCGTGTTGGCCGCGCCGATGCCGACCAGCGCGACGCGCACGCGGTCGAGCCGCTTGCCGACGACCTCCAGCGCGTTGAGCAGCCCGGCCAGCACGACCACCGCCGTGCCCTGCTGGTCGTCGTGCCACACCGGGATCGTCATCCGTGCGCGCAGCGCCTCGAGGATCCGGAAGCACTTCGGCTGCGCGACGTCCTCGAGGTTGATCGCGCCGAACGACGGTTCGAGCATCTCGACCGCGCGCACGAAGTCGTCTTCGCTGCGGCTGCGCAGGCACAGCGCGACGGCGTCGACGCCGCCCAGGTGCTTGAACAGCAGTGCCTTGCCCTCCATCACCGGCAGTCCGGCCTCGGGGCCGATGTCGCCGAGCCCGAGCACTCGGCTGCCGTCCGACACCACCGCGACGAGATTCGCGCGGTTGGTGTAGTCGTACACGCGTTCCGGCTCGCGCTGGATCGCCCGGCACGGCGCGGCGACGCCGGGGGTGTACCAGGTCGCGAAGTCGGCGAACGAGCGGATCGCGCACTTCGGCAGGGTCTGCATCTTGCCGCCGTAGAAGCGGTGCAGGCGCAGCGCCTCGTCGGCGTCGCCGGGCGGCGGGCTGGCGCGCTGCGCCGGATCGTCTTTCTCGCTCATGGGACGGTCCTCCGCATGGCGGCTGCGAACCCGGCGATCCGCCGCCGGGCGCTCCGCCCCTCGACGCTCAACCCCTCGAAATCCACGGCGCGAGCGTCGCCGCCGCGATACCGGCCGGTGCGACGTAGCGCAGCAGCACGCGCAGCGCCGCCGCCGCGCGCGCGCCGAGCCGCAACTCGCCGGCGAGCATCGCGCGCGGCATCGCCCAACCCGCGAACAGTGCGATCGCCAGACCGCCGAGCGGCAGCATCAGGTTCGACGTCAGCTGGTCGAGCAGCTCGAAGAAGCTCGCATCGACGGCGATGCCCAGGCCCGCCAGCGGACGCCACCCCGACCAGACGTTGAACGACAGCACCGTCACAAGGCCGGCCGTGAAGCAACTCGACGCGGCGACGGCGGCAGCCGCGCGCCGGCGCCAGCCCAGGCGGCGCACGAGCAGCGCGACGACCAGCTCGAGCAGCGAGATGGCCGACGCGAGCGCGGCGACGAACAGCAGCACGAAGAACGTCGCGGCTGCCAGCGTACCGAACGGCATGCGCGCGAAAGCGAGCGGCAGCGTCACGAAGACGAGCCCCGGCCCGCTCGCCGGGTCGAGCCCGTTGGCGAAGACGATCGGGAACACTGCGAGTCCGGCAAGCAACGAGATCAGCGTGTCGGCGATCACCGAGACCGTCGCGACCTCGACGAGGCTGATCGCGCTTCCGCTGTACGCCGCGTACGTGATCATCATGCCGAGGCCGACGCCGATCGAGAAGAAGCCCAGGCCGAGCGCCTCGAGCGCCGTGCGGCCGTCGAGGTGGCTCAGGTCCGGCCTGAACAGGAAGCGCAGCGCCGCGGCGAGATCGCCCTCGACGACCGACCACGCCGTCAGCAGCAGCATCAGCACGAGCAGCAGCGGCATCAGCAGCATCGCCGCGCGCTCGATGCCGCCCGCGACGCCGCGCGCAACGACGAACGCAGCCGCGCCCATGAACAGCGCGTGCCAGCCGGCCATCGTCCACGGGGATCCGAGCAGCGCATCGAAGCGCGCCTGCACCGCCTGCGCGTCCGTGCCGGGAAGCCCGAGTCGCACCGTCTCGACCGCGTAGCCGATCGTCCAGCCGCCGATCACCGAGTAGAAGCTCAGGATCAGGAAGCCGGTCAGCACGCCCGCGACACCCGCGAGTTGCCAGCGGCGGCTCGCGCCGCTCGCGAGCGCGACCGCCGCGATGCTGCCCGACGGGTCGGCGCGGCCGCGCCGGCCGATCGCGAACTCGGCGAGCATCAGCGGCACGACGATCAGCGCGAGCCCGGCGACGTAGAGCAGCACGAAGACGCCGCCGCCGTTCGTGCCGACCTCGTAGGGAAACTTCCAGATGCTGCCGATGCCCACCGCCGAGCCGATCGCGGCGAGCATGAAGCCGGCTCGTCCAGACCAGCTTTCGGCGGGTGCGCTCATGGGCCTCAGGGGGGCGACGTGACCGCCGACACTGTACCGCAGCCGCTCGTGGCCCCGGCCGCGCCGCTCGTCGGCGCGCGTTGCGAGGCGTCGTCGAAATCGGTCCTGGGCGCTTGGCACCCCGCATCCGCGTGCCTACCATGACCCGACCACTCCAGAAGAAACGATGCGAGTTCCGACCGAGTCCGCTTCCCTGGCACGCGTCCGGTTCGCGGTCGACCAGCTCGAGTTCGGCATGTTCGTCGCCGAGCTCGACCGACCGTGGCTCGACACGCCGTTCCTGCTCCAGGGCCTGCTGCTGCGCACGCAGGACGAGTTGCGCGTGTTGCGGCAGCACTGCCGCTTCGTCTACGTCGACATCAGCCGCTCGAGCGGCGCAGTCGCGCAGTCGATCCGGCGGGTCGCAACGAAGAACTCCGCTGCGCGCGCTGCGGCGCGGCGCCCGGTCAGGCTGTTCGGAAGGCTGCGCCCCCAGGATCGCGACGAACCCGCCGGTTCCGGCCGCCGGCAGGAAGGCCCCCGCGAGTCGCCCTTCGGGCGACTCAAGGCGTGGGTGAGCGGGCTGCGCGGCGATGAGACCGAAACGCCGCGGGACAGCGTTCCCGCGACCCCCGACCCCGCGGAATTGGACCTGCCGGCCGGCACTCGCCTGCAACGGTATCCGGCGCCTGCGCCGATCCACGAGAGCGTTCCGAAGGCGGACCGCTCCTTCACGCGCAGTGCCGACACGCTGCGCACGCTGGCCGACGACCTGCGCAGCGGCGCCGGCGCGACCGTGCGCGACATCGACACGGTGGCCGACGACCTCGTCGGCAGCATCGTCGAGAGTCCCGACGCGATGCTGTGGGTGGCGCGCATCCGGGACCGCCACCAGGCGACCTACCACCACGGCCTCCGGGTTGCGGTCTACCTGGCCGCGCTCGGTCGTCAGATGGGATTCCCGCGCGACGACCTCGTCAGGCTGAGCCTAGTCGGCATGCTCGCCGACGTCGGCAAGACGCTGCTGCCGCAGGAACTGCTCGACAAGCCGGGCGTGCTGACCCCCGCCGAATACACCGTCGTCAAGAGGCACGTCGAGCTCGGGCTGGGGGCGCTGCGCAAGAGCATGAAGCTCGACCCGCGCGTCGAGCAGGGGATCCTCCAGCACCACGAGCGGCTCGACGGATCAGGCTATCCGGCAGGGCTCTCCGGGGCCCGGATCGGCATCTACGGCCGCATGGCCGGCATCGCCGATTGCTTCGCGGCGCTGACGACCGAGCGCCCCTACGCGAAGGCGCTGGCGCCGCAGGACGCGCTGATGCAACTCAACAAGTGGGCAGGCGACTCGTTCCACGCCGCGCTCGTCGAGCAGTTCGTGCAGGCGATCGGCATCTTCCCGGTCGGCACCCTGGTCGAACTGTCGAACCACGAGGTCGCGATCGTCGTCGCGCACAACCGGGTGCGCCGGCTCGAGCCGCGCGTGCTGGTGCTCACGTGTCCGGAGAAGAAACCGCTCGACCGTCCGTTCGAGCGCGACCTGCTCACCGGTCCGGTGGACGGTCACGGCCAGCCGATCCGTATCGCGCGCGGCCTGCCCGCCGGCGCCTTCGGCATCGAGCCGCGCGACTATTACGCGGACGGCTTCGCCCCGAGCGATGACCCCGCCCTCGTTGCGGCCTGAGCGCACCCCTGCGCGGGTCTCGCCGGCCGAGTTGCTCGGGACCGTCCGGGAGCGGCTGGACGGCGGCACCGACGGCTGCATGGCCCTGGTGGCGATCGCACTGACGCCCTCCGACCGTGCGCTCGCGATCGGCCTGGGCGAGCACGAACGCCCGGTGCTGACCGAGGTCGCGTTCCGGATCGAGTCGCTGCTGCGCGACGGCGACCGCTACGCGTTCGTCTCCCGCGAGGAACTGTGGGTGATGCTCGGCAGCCTGCCGAGCGAGGCGCTCGCCGAACTCGCCAGCCGCACGTTGCTCGAACGGCTGCGGCGCCCGATCGCGCTGTCGTCCGCGGACGGCGCGACGACAGTGCTGCGGCTGCGGCCCGCGATCGGCGTCGCTTGGGCCTTCCCCGGGGCGGGCGCGGACGCCGTCTCGATGCTGTCGGCAGCCGGCGAGGCGATGTCGCCCCAGGACGGCAGCGGCGAACAACGGATCGAGTTGCGGCAGGTCAGCGGCGCCGGCGCCGGCCAGACGGCGCGCCTGCAGATCGAGCAGGACCTCGCCCGCGCGCTCAACGAACACGCGCTCGAGGTGCACTTCCAGCCCCAGATCGAACTCGCCGGCGGCGAGTGCCGCTCGGCGGAGGCGCTGATCCGTTGGCGACACGCCGATGGCCACTGGATCAGCCCCGAGACGATCGTCGCGATCTGCGAGCAGCGCGGGCTGATCATGCAGCTGACGCGCTTCACGATCAACACGACACTGCGCCAGATATCGTTCTGGGATGCCTCGGGCGTCGGCGTCACGGTGGCGGTCAACCTCTCGGCCGCAACGCTGTCCGACTCCAGCCTGCCGATGGTGATCGAGCAGGCGCTGCAGACCTGGGACATCGCGCCCGCGCGGCTGACGATCGAGCTCACCGAGGGCGCGCTGATCCGCAACCCGGGCGTCGCGCGCGAGTCGATGCAGGCGTTGCACCGCCTCGGCTGTCCGCTGTCGATCGACGACTTCGGAACCGGCTACTCGCCGTACACCTACCTGCGCCAGTTCGCATTCGACGAGCTGAAGATCGACCGCTCGTTCGTGCAGCGCATCACGCGCGACAAGGCCGACCTCGGCATCGTCAAGTCGCTGGTCGACCTGGCGCACACCTTCGGCATGCAGGCCGTCGCCGAAGGCGTGGAGGATGCGGCCACGCTGGCGCTGCTGCGCCAGCTCGGCTGCGACCTGGCGCAGGGCTGGCACATGTCGGCCGCCCTGTCGCCCGACGAGTTTTACGCGTGGTGCACCGCGCGGCGCGCGCAGGCGCGCGCCGCCGCGCCCGGCACCCTCGAGTCGGCCGACGTCGACGCTGCGGCCGAGTCCTAGCGCGCGCGCACTCGCGCCGACGTCCCCGGCTGCCCGCGGAAGTGCGCGTGGCAGGCGACGCAACCCGAAGTCATCGTGCCGAAGTGCTGCGCGGCCGCGACCATGTCGCCCTTCTCGGCCGCTGCGGCCAGCAGGTGCGCGCTGCCTTCGACGGCCTTCTCCATCGACGGCAACACCGACAGGCCCTGCGTCGTGACCTTGTCGAGCGGCAGGTACGGCAGGAGCCCGCCGCGCGGCAGCCGGTGGTTGGCGATCCGGCGCGCAGCGTCGGCCGCCAGCTCGCCGTTGTCGGTAGCGAGCGCGGTGGCGACCGCGTGGTAGTCCGCCAGGATCTCCTCCATCACCTGCCGCAGCGTCAGCGTGTCGCTCTGGCGCGGATGCTTGAGCACGACGCCGACCAGGAATTTCTTGATTTCGGGCGACAGCGCGTTGGCGCGCTCGACCATGTCGGGCGTCATCACCGCCATCTGCTTCTGCATCAGCTCCATGCCGCGCCGCATCTCGGCCATGTCCGGCCCCTGCGGCTGCCCCTGGGCACGCGCATCGGCAGCGGTGCCGGGCAGCAGCCCGGCGAGCGCGGCCCCCGCGCACAGTGCTGCGGCAGCGAAAAGCGTGAAGCGGTTCTTCATCGTCGTGTCTCCTCGGGTGTCCATGGCTCGTCGGACGGCCGCGCGCCCTTTGCGCCGGCCGGGTTTTCGGTCAGCATAGTGCCGGACGGTTTCCGCAGTGTTGCCGCGGGGTGCCGTTTGTTTCGGATTGTTTCGGAAACCGGCGAGATGGCGGGCGGCAGGCACCGGATACTGGTGGTCGACGACGACGAGGGCCTGCGCGAACTGCTGGTGCGCTACCTGTCCGACAACGGCTACGACGCCAGCGGCGTCGCCGACGGCGCGGCACTGCGGCGCCGGCTCGCGAGCGAGCCCTTCGACCTGCTGCTGCTCGACGTGATGCTGCCGGGCGAGGACGGACTGTCGATCGCGCGCGACCTCGGCGCCCGCGGCGGGCCGCCGATCA
>JANJTK010000209.1 GCA_024711155.1 Burkholderiaceae bacterium | reverse complement strand
CGCCCCGGCCGGCGGCGCGGCCAGCGGGCCGCCGAACGCGAGCGCAAGTCCGCACCAGCCGGCGCCCTCGACGAACTCGCGCCGCTCCATGGCTACCGCTCGATCGGCCGCGCCGGATCCGACGCCCACTCGATCCACGAGCCCGGATAGACCTTGACCTTGCCGTAGCCGGCAAGCGTCAACGCCGCGAGCAGATAGGTCGAGCGCCCGAGCCCGCTGTTGCAGTAGGTGACGATCTCCTCGTCGGGCGCGATGCCGGCCGCGGACAGGATCCGGCGGATCTCGGTCGCCGGCCTGAAGCTCGCGACCGGATCCGCGAGCCGCGTCCACGGGAACGCGGTGGCGCCGGGAATGTGGCCGCCCTGGCGCGCGCCGCCGTCCTCCTTGCCGGTGAATTCGGCGAGCGAGCGCGCATCGAGCACCCGCATGCGCCGCGGATCGACGTCCTGCGTCCGCACCGCCCAGTCGGCCCGAGGCCTGGGCACGTAGACAGCCTTTGCGGGCTTCGGCACCTGCTGCGTGACCGGTCGTCCGTCGGCGAGCCACTTGCGGAATCCGCCGTCGAGGATGCGCACCTTCTCGTGGCCGAGAAAGCGCAGCATGTACCAGAGCGCCGACGCGGCACGCCCATCGCCGCCGTCGTAGACCACGACCTCCGCCTCGCGCGTCAGGCCGAGCGCAGCGAACTTCGACGCGGCGAGCTGTGCGAACGCCGGCTGGCCGCTCTTCGCGTTCTCGTCGGCGTCTTCGAGATCGAGATAGTGCAGGTGCGCCGCGCCCGGAAGATGCGCGCGCTGGTAGCTCTCGGGGCTCTCAGCATCGACCAGCCTCACGCTGCCGCGCTGCAGTTCGCCCGCAAGCTGCGCCCCGTCGACGACGAAGCCGGCGCCGAACGACGCCGCCGACCACGAAAGCGCCAGCACCACCGCCACCGTGCGCATCGCTGCCTCCCCGCGCTGCCTGCCCGCGTTACCTGCCCGCGTTACCTGCCGGCATCGACATCCGCCCGCGTCGATGCCGACCTGCGTCAACGCCCGATCGCATCCCGGATCAGCGCCTGCACCTCCGGGGCGTCCCACTGCCGCGGCCCGCTGCGGCCGGCCAGCAGGCGGCCCTGCCGGTCCAGCAGATAGGTGACCGGAACGCCGCGCGCGCGCCACGCCTCGGCCACCTTCCCGTCGTCGTCCATCAGGATCTCGAACGGCGCCGGCCTGCCGCTGAGGAAGCGGCGCACCCCGTCGACCGAGTCGGACACGCTGATCGCGAGCACCGTGAAGTCGTTGCCGCCGAGCGCCCGCTGCAAGCGCTCGAGCGAAGGAAACTCGTGAACGCACGGCGGACACCAGCTGGCCCAGAAGTTGAGCAGCACGACGCGCCCACGGTAGTCCGCGACGCTGCGCGGCTCGCCGCCGAGCGCGCGCAGCTTCGATGGCGGCGCACGCAGCGCAACCGGATACGCGTCCATCCCCGCACTGCGCGCGAGTCCCGCGTCCGGCGCCGCCACGGCCGCCACCGCCGGCGCGCACGCCAGCAGCAGCACGACCAGCGCTCGCTTCACAGGCAGCCCTTGAAGAACTTCTTCTCGCTGCTGGTCTCGAGCACGTCCAGCTTCACCGGCACCAGCGCGCCGTCGCGCGTCTCGCCGGTCAGCCGCACCTTCTTCGCGTACGCCTTGTCGATCGCTACTGCATCGATCGCCTTGCCGTCGCCCCACGCGAACGCGAGCTTCTCGCCGCTCTCGAGCAGCAGGACCGGCCGGTCGACGAAGCGCAGCGGGCAGTCCGCGACCTGCAGGGTCGCGGCGCACGGCTCGCCGACCAGCCATCCGGTCAGTTCTTCGGCGCCCGCCCCACCCGGCGACAACGCCACGGCCCCGGCCGCCACCAGGGCGCCGAGGACCCGGGTCCGTCGTTTCATGTCAACCTCCCGTCGCCCTGATCTTCGCCTTCAGTGCGTCGAAGTCGGGGCGGATCTCCATCAGGCGCCCCGGCTGGTCCTGCTTCGTCGCGCCCTCGATGTCGAGCATGTCGGCGGTCCACTGGTAGGCGAGCATGCCGTTGAACTCGCCGCCGTCCTGCGCGAGCAGCTGTCCGCCGTAGTAGACCGCCGGCGCCTTCGCACCCGGCCCGGCGAACGAGACCGGAACGACGAGCACCGGTACCCGGAACACGTTCGAGAGTTCGGCCGCGACCTGGATGTTGTTGTTGCAGCGCACCCCGGGCGGGTCGCGCGAGACCAGCGTCAGCACTTTCTGGCCGTTGAGTTCCTTCGGCCCCGGCGCCTGCTGCGCGAGTGCCGGACCGCAGGTCGCGGCGAGGCAGGCGAGCGCGAGCAGCCGGGACACGGAGTTGCGTCGAAGAACGTTCATCTGTTCACCTCCGCTTCCAGACCCACAATCCAAGGATTGTTGGATTAAACTAGACCTGCACGGAGCCGATGTCAACTGCCCCGATCGCCCCAGCCGACCGCCCCCGAGCCACCGGATGCGCGCCCCGAAGACCGCAAACCGCCGCGTCAAGAGCCTGCTCTACGAGCAGGTGGCCCGCATCGGCAAGGTCGCGAGCAGCCCGAAGCGGCTGCAGCTGATCGAGCTGCTCTGCCAGGGCGGGAAGACCGTCGAGACGCTGGCCGCGGAGACGGGCATCAGCACCCGGCTCGCGAGCGCGCACCTGCGCGAACTGCGCGTGGCGCAACTGGTCGAGACCGAACGGCGCGGCAGGAACGTCGTGTACCGGATCGCGAGCCACGAGGTAGCCGAGTTCTGGGTCGCGATCCGCGCGCTCGCCGAGGACCGCATCGCGGAGTTGAAGGTCGCGCTGGCGCAACTCACCGACGCGCCGCGCGAACTGACGCCGAAGGACCGCAGCGCGCTCGTCAAGGCCGCGCGCAGCGGCGAGGTCGTCGTGCTCGACGTTCGCCCGCCCGACGAGTTCGACGCGTCGCACCTGCCCCACGCGCAATCGATGCCGCTCGACGAACTGAAGGCGCGAATTGCCGAACTGCCGCGCGACAAGACGATCGTCGCCTACTGTCGCGGCCCGTACTGCCTGATGGCGATAGATGCGGTGGCGCTGCTCAGGAACAAGGGCTTCGACGCGGTGCACCTGCCGGAAGGCGTCGCCGAGTGGGGGATGGCGGCGCTGCGGTGACTCCGGCGACCTGGCGTGCGGCCCGCTTGCCCCGGCGTCAAGACGCGCTCAACGCCCGGGCACCTCGTCAGCCGGGCGATTGCGCGCCGGGGGGACCGTGCGGGAGGGGCGCTGTCGCGGTCGCGACCGCCTCGATCGACACCACCCCGGCGTCTGCCAGCGCAGCGCATTCGTCGTCGCTGACGCCGGCCTCGCGCAGCACCGCGGCCGTGTGTTCTGCATAGCAGGGCGGAAACCTGAAGTGCGACGGTCCGTCGAGATCGACCGCCGGCGGCTGAAGTCGGATGGTGCGGCCGTCCGGCATCGTGCTGGTCGTCATCTTGCGCGCGACGGCGTCCATCGCCGCAACCTGCGGAATCGTCTGGATCGGCGCGTGCGGAATCGTCGCGAGCCGGAACGCCTCCATCAGCGCGGCCGTCGTTTGGCGCCGCGTGACCGCCGCGATGTCCTCGTGGATCGCGGCGCGTTCCCGGTGACGGCCTTCGTTGGTGCGGCGCGTCTCGTTGGCGATGCCGGAGAAACCGGGGACCCGGGTCAGTCGCGCCCACTGCAGGTCGTTGCCGATCGTCACGAACACGAAACCGTCGGAGGTCGGATAGGCGTTGGTCGGGATGAACTTGCGGTGCTCGTTGCCGGCGCGCCCGATCTCCGAGGGGTCGCAGTCGAAGTTCAGCAACGGCATCGTGGTCACGAGCCAGGAAGCCGCAGACTGAAGCATCGAGACGTGGATCGCACGGCCGCGCCCGGTGTGTTCGCGCTCGAGCAGTGCGGCCATCACTTCCGCGTACAGGTCGTCACCGGCCTTGAGGTCGATCAGCGGCACGCCGGAAAGCATCGGCGGACCATCGCGATGCCCGGTCAACTCCATGAAGCCCACCATCGCCTGCATGGCCGGGTCGTACCCCGGCACCTCAGGGTAGTCGGGTCCCATCGCCGAGATTCCTGCCCAGACCAGGTCGGGCTTGATCGCCGACAGCGTCTCGTAGTCGATGCCGAGCTGCCGATAGCGCTTCGGCAGGGTGTTGCAGCAGAAGACGTCGACGCCGAGCGCGACGATGATCCGGTGCAACAGCGCCTGCCCCCGCGGATCCTTCAGGTCGATCGCAATCGCCTCCTTGCCCACGTTCTGCGCGATGAAGTAGCTGCGCCGGTCGTCACCGACGATGCGCTTGCCGATGTAGCGGTTCGGATCGCCCGGCAGGCCACCCGGCGTCGCCGTCGGCTCGACGCGAACGACGCGCCAACCCTTGTGCACGAAGCGCAGCGTCGCGTGCGGCAGCGAGAGCGCCTGTTCGAGCGACAGCACGACCGGAGGTCGCCGGTGCGTCACCGTCCTGCCCTCACGCGTCGTCCTCCTCGCCGTGCCATCCGTAGTCGCGGAGCGCGGACTCGCGACTGACCTTGCCGTCGAGCACGTCGGCGGCGATCGCGGCCGGTTCGCGCTGCCGCGGGTCGCCGTAGCCGCCGGCACCGGGCAGGCGGATGCTGACGAGGTCGCCCGCGTTCAGCGTGTCGAGCCCCTTGGATGCGAGGCGCTTCTCGCCGGGCGTGCCCGGATTGAGCACATAGGCGCCGCGCGCGCCGGGCAGTCCGCCGAACAGCCCCTGCGGCGCGAACGTGTGGCGATCGCCGTAGCGCGCGAAGCTCACGCGGTCAGCGAGCACACGAACGTCGCGGCGCAGCGACAGGCCGCCCCGGTATCGGCCCGCGCCGCCCGAGTCGGGAATGAACTCGTAGCGCTCGATGCGAACCGGAAACTGCCGCTCGAGCACCTCGACCGGCGTATTCATGAAGCGCGGCAGGTGGCTGTCCTGGCCGTCGCGACCGTCACGGAAAGGCCGCGCGCCCGATCCGCCGCCCTGGATGTCGGTGTAGACGAACGGCGCCCCGGTGCGCGGATCGCGGCCACCGAACCCGCAGGTGGCGATCTGTCCGTGCGAACCGGCGGTCACGCGCTCGGGGAGCGCGACTGACAGCGCGCGAAGCATCGCTTCGACGATCTTCTGCGAGGCGTTGGTCCGGGCAGCGACAGCGCCCGGAGGCAGCGGGTTCACGATGCTGCCCGGGCGGGTGAGCACCTCGATCGGCCGGTAGCACCCGGAATTCGGCGGGATGCCCGGATCGACCACCGCGATCATCACGTAGTAGGCGGCGGCGTGGGTGTTGGCGAGCGTGGAGTTCGTGTTGCCCTCGGCCTGCGGGTCGCTCCCCGTCAGGTCGACGACGGCCTTGCCGTCGCCGATCCGCAGCTTCACGTGGATGCGGATCGGCCGGTCCGTGACGCCGTCGTCGTCGATCCAGTCCTCGGCCTCGTAGGTGCCCGCCGCGATGCCGGCAAGGCCCAGACGCATGCGCCGCTCCGAGTAGTCGAGCAGGTCGGCGCAGGCCTGGCGCATCGTCGCTTCGCCATATCGGCGGAACATCCGATCGAGCCGCTCGGTGCCGACCATGAGCGACGCGACCTGGGCGCGGATGTCTCCGAGCGTCTTCTCCGGTACCCGGATCTGGTTCGCGATGATGCCGACGATCTCGGCGTCTTCGCGTCCTGCCTTGTACAGCTTGACCATCGGCAGGCGCAGGCCTTCGAGATAGATCTCGCGGATGCCGCCCGCCACGCCGCCGGCTGCGACGCCGCCGAGGTCCGAGTGGTGCGTGATGTTGCCCACGAAACCGACGAGCCGTCCGTCGTGGAACGCGGGCGCGATCGCGTAGAGATCCATGATGTGCTGGCCGCCGCGGTACGGGTCGTTCGTGATGATCACGTCGCCCGGCGACAGCGACTCGGGCGGATAGGCCGCGACGAGTTCCTTCATCGTGATCTCGAACCCGGCGAGCAGGCTCGGGTTGTGGTGCGCCTGCGCGACCGTCTGCCCCGCGGCGTCGGTGACGACGCAGGAGATGTCCTTGATCTCCGTGATGATCGTCGAGCGTCCGGTGCGCACGAGCGTGTTGCCCATCTCGTCGGCCACCTGCTCCAGACCGTAGCGGATCACCTGCATCGTGACGAGGTCGGTCATGCGGAGGCGCTCCCGGTCGGTTGCGATTCGCCGATCGGAATCACCAGACCCAGATCGTCGAGAACCTCGGCCCGGGATCCGGGCGGCACGAGCGTCGAGGACGTCTGCTCTTCGATCAGGGCCGGACCCGCCACGACCATCCCCGGCCGAAGCCGGCTGCGCTCGTAGATCCCGGTCTCGACGAAGCCGACCGACTCGAAACAGACACGGCGGACTTCCTTGCGGGCGACGGCCGGATCGGATCCATCGCGCCCCGCGACGGGGAGCTCGACCGGCTGGTTGCGGCCGAAACCGGCGAGCCTCAGGTTGACGATCTCGATCGGCTCGCCGGCGAAGAAGAACGCATAGCGCTCCCGATACAGGCGCGCGAACGCGTCGAGCAGGGCCTCGAGCCCCGCCGCGGTCACCGGTCTCGCGTCCGGCAGCGGCAGCGACAACTCGTAGGTCTGGCCCGCCACCTTCAGGTCGGCGATGCGAACGAAGCCCGTGCGCGCGTCGCCGAACCCCTCTTCGGCGAGGTCCGCGCGGGCCTGGCGCTCCATGTCGAGGTAGGCGCTCTCGAGCGCCGCCGGGTCGACCTCGCCCGCACGCGCGCCGCCCAGCGCAACCACGTAGTCGTGACGCGTGTCGGTGACGAGCAGGCCGACGGCGGAGAAGGTGCCCGGCAGGGGCGGCACGATCGCCTCGCGCATGGACAGGGTGCGCGCGAGGTCCGCCGCGTGCACGCCGCCCGCGCCGCCGAACGAGAGCAGCGAGAAATCGCGCACGTCGATGCCGCGCAGGATGGTGACCGCCGCGATCCCCTTGACCATGTTCGCGTTCACGACCCGCACGATGCCGAGCGCGGTGTCCTCCACGCTCATGCCGAGTTCGGTCGCGAGCGCTCCGACCGCGCGGCGCGCGGCCTCGGGGTCGAGCTGCATGCGCCCGCCATTGAAGTAGCCCGCGCTCAGGCGCCCGAGCACCAGGTTGGCGTCGGTCACCGTCGGCCGCGTGCCACCGCGCCCGTAGCACGCGGGCCCGGGCTCGGCGCCAGCCGACTGGGGCCCGACCTGCAACGCGCCGCCCGGGTCGCGCCAGGCGATCGACCCGCCGCCGGCACCGATGATGTGCAGGTCGATGATCGGGATGCGCACCGGCAGGCCCTGGAAGCTGCCTTCCGTGGTCACCGCGCAGTCGCCGTTCTCGACCAGCCCGATGTCGAACGAGGTGCCGCCCATGTCGACCGACACCAGGCGATCGCGCCCGTGGCGCCGGCCGTAGAACGCCGCAGCGACCACGCCGCCCGCCGGGCCCGAGTTGACGGTCGTGACGGGGCGGCGACGAGCCGCCGCCACCGAGGTCGAGCCGCCGTTCGCCTGGATCACCGACAGCCGAGCGTCGCCCAGCGCCTCGCGCAACCGCGCCTGCAGCGAATCGAGGTAGGCCGACATCACCGGGCTCAGGTAGGCGTCCATCACGGTGGTCGAACTGCGCTCGTACTCGCGGATCTCGGGACAGATCCGGCAGGACAGGCTGATCGGGACCCCGGGCAGGTGTCGCGCCAGGATCCGCCCCGCTGCCTCCTCGTGCGAAGGGTCGAGAAACGAGAACAGGAAGCACACGGCGATGGCCTGCACGCCCTCGCGGGCGAAGGCCTCGGCGGCCTCGACCACCGAGCGCTCGTCGAGCGGCACCAGCACCTCGCCCTGCGCGTCGAGCCGTTCGCGCGCCTCCAGGCGCAGGTGCCGCGGGACCAGCGGCAACGGCAGGTCGACCGAGAAGTCGTACAACCCGGCGTCGGGCCGCATGATGCGGCCGATCTCGAGCACGTCGCGAAAGCCTTCGGTCGTCAGCAGCCCGACGCGTGCGCCCGTGCGCTCGATCAGCGCGTTGGTTCCGGTGGTCGACCCATGAACGACTTCGGCGACGCGTGCCGGCGACTCGCCGGCGTGTTCCAGCGCGACGCCGATCGCGTCCAGTACGCCGAGCGCCCGGTCGCGGGGCGTCGTCGGCGCCTTGCCCGACAGCAGGCGCCCGTCCGCGGGGTCGAACAGCGTCACGTCGGTGAAGGTGCCGCCGACATCGACGGCGAGTCTCAGCGATCGCTGCATGCGCATCAACAAGTCAGACTATATGGTCGACCATTTTTGCAGAACGGTTGCGCCTGTGTCAAGGCTTGTCGAAGGCACCCTCCAGCAGCGCGCCGAAGCCGCGCGGGCGCTCGGCGAGACCGAGGCGACGCAGGCAACCCCACAACAGGGCCTGGTTGCTCGCAACGACGGGACGCCCGAAGGACGCCTCGATGTCGGCGAGCACCTCGGCCACCTGGATGCCGGCGCAACTGATCAGAAGACCGTCGACCGGCGCGTCGCGCAGTTCGCGAGCGAGCGCGAGCCAGCGCTGCGGCTCGATGCAGCCTTGCTCGACGGGATCAGCGCAGGGCAGTCCGGCGCTCGCGTCGACGCTCACGCCACGTTCAGCGAGGAACGCGACCTCCGCGGCCACGACCTCCGGGAGGTACGGCGTGAGCAGCGCGATGCGCTTCATCGCAATGGCCGCGAGCGCCTCCAGCACCGCCTCGATGGTGGTCACCGAGCGAATGCCGGTGGCCGCCTCGATGCGGCGATTGATCGCGGCCGGACCGGTAACCAGGCTCGCCGCCGTGCAGTTGAACGCGATCAGGTCGACCCGCGCATCGGCCAGCAGCGCGGCGTGGAACTCGACGTCGCGCGCCAGCGCAGCGTCATCCTCGAGTCCCGCCTTGCGGAACGGCATGCGAGTCGTCAGGAAGCGCACCCCCGCCGGCGCCATGCGCTGGACCTCGTGGTCGCACAGCCCTCCCGACGGGTAGAGCTGTCCGATGCGCGCCCTGGATCCCTGCCCCATCCCCACGATCGTCCTCCTCCCATTACCGTGGCGACCGCGCGCCAGCCGCGCGGAGCGGGCCGCCCGTGCCGCGACGGAGTTACCGCCCCATCATCGCCGGCAACCCGGTCACGAGGCCCGGGAAGACGAGCAGCACGATCAGCACTGCCGCCTCGCAGGCGATGAACGGCAGCGCCGCGCGGTAGACCTGCCCGATCGTCGTGCCCTTGGGTGCGACGCCCTTGACGACGAACAGCACCAGCCCGAACGGCGGCGTGATCGTCGCCATCTCCATGTTCAGCAGCATCAGCGCGGCGAACCAGATCGGCGACAGCTCGAGCGCCTGCACGATCGGGAAGAAGATCGGAATCGTGAGCATCATGATGCTCAGCGGCTCCATGAAGCACCCCATCAGCAGGATGACGAGCTGCATCGCCAGGACCATCCACAGCGGTGCGAGCGGCAATCCCGTCGCGGCCTCGACCAGGCCGGTCGAAGCGCCCGAGAACGCGAGGATCTGCGAGAACGCGGTCGAGCCCGTGATGATCATCAGCATCATCACCGACACGCCCAGCGTCGCGTGCAGCGACTCCTTCAGCATCTTCCAGTTCAGGCCGCCGTAGGCCCACGCAAGCACGAAGCAGCCGAGCGCGCCCGCAGCCGCGGATTCGGTCGCCGTCGCCGCCCCGAGGAAGATCAGGCCGACGACCAGGAACACGATCACGACGAGCGGGAGCCCGTAGACCAGCGTGTTCCGGATGCGCAGCCCCATCGGCACCGGAGCGCGGTCGTAGCGCGGCGCAAGCGAGGGGTTCAGCGTGCAGCGAACGACGATGTAGGCGACGAAACTGGCGGCGACGAGGATCCCGGGCACGATGATCGCCACCAGGAAGTCGCCCACCGAAATGTTCGCGATCGCCGCGAGCAGGACGGCGAGCGCGGACGGCGGAATCATGATCGCAAGGCCGCCCGATCCGAGAATGGGTCCGAGGGTCATCGAGCGGTGATAACCGCGCTTCTCCATCTCCGGCACCAGCAGCGACGCGAGCATCGCCGCACCCGCCATCGCCGAACCGGTCAGCGTCGCGAACATGGTGCCGCCGCCCACCGCCATCACGCTCAGGCGCCCGGGCACGCGTCCGATCCACGAATCGAGCACGTCCATCAGCCGGGTCGCGATGCCGGAGCGAAACATCAACTCGCCCATCAGGACGAACAGCGGCACCGGCAGCAGCGAGAAGCTCGTCACCGACTCGTAGATCGACAGCACGAGCTGCTCCATCCCCGCCACGCCGCCCCAGTAGATCCACGCCCCCACGACGTTGACGGTGAGGAACGCGAACGCGATCGGAACGCCGATGGCCATGAGGGCAAACAGGGCCCCGAAGATCAGCAGCAGGGTGCTCCACCAGTCCACTCGAGATCCCCTATCGCGGCGCGAGCGTGCCGCGCGCGAGCGCGAGGAAGCGATGCAGGAAGCGCAGCGCGAGCAGCGCAGAACCGACCGGGATGATCGCCACCACGCGCCAGGTCGGGAACTCCATCACGGTCGGCTTGTAAGCGCCGCTGCGCATCAGGTCGATCGTCGTGTGCACGCCGAAGACGAACAGCACGACTGTGACCAGGAATCCGGTCGCGGCGCTCGCGAGCGCGAGTCGCAGCGCCGCCCGATCGCCCACCGCATGGACCAGCAGGTCGACTCCGACGTGACCGTTGGTCCGCAGCAGCCACGCGGTGCCGAGGAAGGTCACGTAGAGCAGCGCATACTCCGTGAATTCGGTGACCCAGACCTGCGGCATCGAGAAGAACGTGCGCAGGATGATCTCTGCGCACACGGCGCCGATGACGACCAGCAAGCCCACGATCCCGAGCGCGGCGAGGAAGTCCTCCACCTTCGTCAGCCAGCGGTCGAGGATCTGAAACACGGCCAGGGCGCTCCGTCGATGGCGGATCCGCGCCCCAGGACAGCGGTCGTGCCGCCCGTCGTCGCGACGGGGTCAGCCGACCGTTGCCGCCAGGTGGCTGCGGAGAATGGTCAGTTGCCGGTGAGCCTGCGCAGCTCGGCGACGCCGGCCGGGATCTTCGTCTCGAGGTTCTTCCACTCGACCTCGTAGGCCGTGTCGACAAAGCGCCGGTTGTCGGCCTCGTCGCGGAACTTCGTGCGGACCACGCCGGCCTTCTCGAGTTCGGCCCACTCCGCCGCCTCGGCCTTGCGGTAGTGCTCCACCATCTTCGGTTCGAACGCCGCAGTGATGCGATCGATCGCCTCGCGCACATCGGGCGGCAGCGCCTTCCACTTGTCGAGGTTCATGATGATCACCACGTTGTTGCTGCCGAAGAACGGCAGGTCGATCACGTGGCGCGCGACCTTCGTCCAGCCGCGTTCGCGCGGGCCCGCGAGCGGCCAACCGAAGCCGTCGACGGTGCCGCCCTCGAGCGCGGTGTACGTGTCCCCCTCGGGGATCGTGACCGGGACCACGTTGACCGCCTTCATGAAGCGGTCGTAGAGCGCCGACGTCCGCAGCTTGCGGCCCGAGAGCGACGCGAGGCTGTCGGCGGGCTTCGTCGTCCAGAAATAGAACGGCGACCACAGCGCACGGCCGACGTAGCGAAGGTTCAGGCGCTCGTGCTGGGCCACCATGTGGTCGCGGAACCCGCCCGGAACCCGCTCCTCGGTGACGCTCTTGCGGGACAGGACGAAGGCGCCCGCCTCAGGGAAGGTGCTCTGGTAGAAGGCCGTGGGGTTGAACGCGATGTCCACCACCCCCTTGCCGACCGCGCCCGCCTGCTGGAAGGCCGGTATGACTTCGGGCCCCCCGACGTAGTTGATCCGGAGCTTGCCGTTGAGCGTGGTGTTCACCTCGTTCACCCAGGCCTGCGCCTGCGCGAGCAGCGGGTGGTTCTTCGGGATGAAACCCACGGCCCGCAGCGTGACCTCCGCCCTCGCCGCGCCTGCCGCCAGCAGCGACAGCGAAAACGCCGCCGCCATCACAACTCCGAACGCCTTCCTCATCGTCGTCTCCCGTTGCGTGTGCCGCCGGCCCCGAAAACGCCGCGTCCCTGCCGGGACTCGAGGGCGGACGGCGATGTTCTGCGCCCCACCATGCCGGCCTGTTGGCAACGAACTGGCGACGGAATGGTCGACTATTATTGCCGACACCGATACGCGATTGTCAAGCGCGGCCGTTCCCGCCGCCCCCCGCATCGGTGCCCACTCCCTGGCGCATCAGGGCGACCGCCCAGCGCATGTGCTTCAGGTAGACGCGCTCGGCGCGCTCCCCGTCCCCGGCGAGCAGCGCCTCGCCGAGCCGACGGAATGCCGTGAGGTGCGTCGCCCAGTACGCGCCCGGAAATCCGCGCTCGATGTGGCGGTAGAAATGCGCGACGTGCGTGCCGCGGATGAACTCCTGGATGAACCCGTTGCGGGAGATGTCCGCGAGCGTGGCGTGCAGTTGTCCCACGGCCATGAAGAAGTCGTAGGGCACGCGATTCCGGCCGGTCGCCTGGATGCGCGCAAGCGCCTCCCTGACCCTTTTTCGGCTGTCGCCGTGGTCGAGATGAGCAGCGGCCAGGCGCATGCCGAGGCCCCCGATCGCCCCCCAGAATTCGGCGAAGTCGACCATGTCCTTGGCGGACAGCTTGCGGATCCTGGCCGAGCGATTCGGCAGGAGTTCCATCACGCCCTCGCCGACCAGCACGTGAATGCCTTCGCGCACCGGCGCCTTGCTCAGGTCGAGCTCGCTCATCAGGTCGCGCGCCACGATGATCTGGCCGGGCGCGTACTCGCCCGAACGGATCCTCGCGAGCACGAGATCGATCACCCGCTGAACCGCCGATGGCGCGCCGGTGTTGCGGACATCGTTGCCTGGGGCATTCGTCATTTCCACGGAACCTGTTCGTCGTCTGCGATGGCCCGCATGCTGACAGATTCGCGCGCGTTCGTGTGAGGCCGGCGCGTTGGTGCGGCGCTTGACGCACGCAGAGCGCTGAAGTAAAAATAGTCGACCATCTTTCCGGACAACCTCGCGAAAGACGACTTTGGACAGCTGATGAACGCGCCCGCCTCCAGCGAACCGATCGCATCCGCGCAAGCGCCTCATCCGGGGGTGCACTGCGCGGTGGCGAGCCCGCCGCGGCGCGCCGTGTCGGCGCTGTGCGAGGTCGTGCAACACCGGGCCGTCAACGATCGCTATCGGCTGCTCACGGTTGCCGCGCCGGAAGCGGCGCTGCTCGACGCGGCGCCGGGGCAGTTCTTCCAGCTCCTGTGCCCGGGGCAGGGGCAGGGCACGCACTTCCTGCGACGGCCGATGAGCGTCTACCGCGTGGTGCGCGATGCCGGGCACCTCGCGTTTCTCTACAAGGTGGCCGGGACCGGCACACAGGGGCTGGCCGGGCTGGCGCACGGCGACCGCCTCGACGTCTTCGGACCGCTGGGGCGCGGCTTCCGACTGCAGGCCGACTGGCGCCACGTGGTGCTTGTGGGCCGCGGCGTCGGGTTGGCCACGCTCGCCCCGCTCGCGGAGGCCGCGTGCGCGCAGGGCATGGCGGTCACCGCGGTGCTGTCCGCGGCACGCGCGGACTACGCGATGTCGGTCGAACATCTTCGCGGCGTCGGCGCCGAAGTGATCGTCGTCACCGACGAGGACGGCAGCGCAGACCCTGCGCGGGTCGAGGCGCTTCTGCGCGACCTGGTCGGGCGCAAGGGCTGCGACCTGATCGCGACCTGCGGTTCGAACCGTCTGCTGGCGATCGTGCGCGCACTCTGCCGGGCCTCGGGGATCGCCGGGCAGGTCGCGCTCGAGCAGCAGATGGCCTGCGGCATCGGCATGTGCCTCTGCTGCGTGAAGATGTTCCGCGGCGCCGCGGGCGTCGAGCCGCGGCGCGTGTGCATCGACGGCCCCGTATTCGACGTACAGGAGACGCTGTGATGATCGATCTGAGTGTGCAGTGCGGCGGGCTCGTGCTGGCCAACCCGGTGATGCCGGCCTCCGGGACTTTCGGCGAATCGATGGCGCGCGTGTTCGACCTCGACCGCCTCGGGGCGCTCGTGACGAAAACCATCACGCCCGAATTCAGGCACGGCAACCCCCAGCCGCGTGTCGCCGAGGTCAACGGCGGCATGCTGTGCTCGATCGGAATCCCGTCGAAGGGCCCGGAGCACTACATCGCCGAGATCCTGCCTGCTTACGCGGGCGCGCGCCCGCCGCTGGTCGCCAGCATCTCGGCAAGCACCGCCGACGGCTTCGCGGCGCTGGCCGCAAGACTGACGGTAGCGGGCGTCTCGGCCATCGAGGCGAACATCTCGTGCCCCAACCTCGAGGAGGACGGTCGCGCGTTCGCAATGGTCGCGCGCGACACCGAGAACGTCGTCGCGCGCATTCGCGCGGCGACCACGCTCCCGGTCTGGGCCAAGCTGACTCCGAACGTCGGCGACATTACCGAGATTGCACGCGCCGCCGAGGCGGCCGGTGCCGACGCACTCGTCGTGGCCAACGCCCTGCTCGGAATGGCCATCGACGTGCAGACCTTCCGGCCCAGGCTCGGAAACGTCATGGGCGGGCTCACCGGCCCCGCGGTCAAGCCCATCATCTTGCGAATGGTCTACCAGTGTGCGCGCGCGGTGTCGGTGCCGATCGTCGGCTGCGGCGGAATTGCGAACGTCGACGACGCGGTCGAGTACCTGCTCGCTGGAGCAACCGCCGTGCAGGTCGGTACCGCGAACTTCGTGCGGCCCGCCGCGATGGTCGACATCATCGACGCACTGCCCGCGTTCCTGCGCAGGCACGGCCTGTCGCGCGTCGCCGACCTGACCGGCGCGGTGCGCGTCGCGGAGGCCGCCGACCCGCAGTGGCCGGCGAGCGAACCGCTCTGGCAGGAAGCCGACGCGGTTTCCAGTACGGCCGGCTGATGGCGTTCGCGTGGTTCGCCTTCTTCGAGGCGGCCGGCGAAGCGGGCGCGCTCGCCGACGCGGATCGCGCGCGACTGTGCGAGTTGCTCGCGCATGCGCCCGGGCTGTTGCGCGCGCACCTGTTCACGCCGGCGGCAGCGCGCACGCCCTTCGACGGCGACGGCGAGCCCCCCCGGCTCGCGCTCCAGGCAGACTTCGGCGACCTCGCGAGCCTCGAAGCCGCGCTCGCGGCCAACGGAGCCTTTGCGGTCCTGGCGGCGCCGCACGCGTGGCCGAGCCTCGCCGGCACGTCGGTGCGCCACCAGGCGATGTGGTCGCGGTCGTTCCCGGTGCCCGCGCCGCCGGCGCCCACCGCCACCGCAGCTTGCAGCTTTCTCGTACACTACCCCGGCGCGCCGGCGGACCTCAATGCCTGGCTGCGCTACTACCTTGCACACCATCCGCCCCTGATGGCTGCGCTGCCCGGCGTGCGCGCGATCGAGATCTTCACGCGCCTCGACTGGTGCGACGCGCTGCCCTGGCAGCGCGTGTCGCACTTCCAGCGCAACAAACTCGTATTCGACAGCGCCGAGGCGCTGACCGCCGCGATGGCGTCGCCCGCGCTCGCGGCGCTGCGCAGCGACTTCCGGCGCTTCCCGCCGTTCACCGGCGGCAACCTGCACTATCCGATGCACACGCAGGTCGTCAGGCCGGCGGCGGCGGGCGAACCGTCACGGGCCGGCTGAGGCCGGCGAAGCGCCGCGCCGATCAGTCGGCCTTCATGCCGGTGCGCCTGACGATCGCCGCGTAGCGTTCGCGTGCCGCCGTCAACTGCGCTTCCGCCTGAGCACCGGTTGCGGCCACCGGGTGGATATCCATCGCCTGCAGCCTCGCGCGCAGATCCTGCTGCCCGAGGGCATCGACGATTCCCGCCTGCAGCGCGGAGACAATCGGCGGCGGCGTCGCGGCCGGCACCATCGCGACGAAGTACGTCTCGAGATTCACTCCGCCGAGGCCGGCCTCGGCCGCCGTCGGGACGTCGGGCAGCGCGATCGAGCGGCGTGATCCGGCAATGGCCAGCGCCCGCACCTTGCCTGACCTGATGTGGGGCAGCAGGCCACCCGTTGCGAGAACCCCTCCCTGCACCTCGCCGGAGGCGAGCGCCATCACGGCTGGTGCGTTGCCCTTGTAGTGGATCGGATTGATCTTCACCCCGGCGGCGTCGGCCAGCATCAGCGCAGCGAAGTGGCCCGGGCTGGCGTTTCCGGCGGTCGAGAAAGTCATCTCCTGGCTGCGGGCACGGTCGATCAAGGCGCCCAGCGACGTGGCGCCGACCCCCGCGTGGACGCCGATCAGGCTGCCAGCGCTCCCCATCGTCGCGACGACCTTCAACTCGTCGGCCTTGTAGGTGGTGGTCGTGCCGAGCGCTGTCGAGAGGGTGAACGGCGTGTCGATGCTCAGCAGCACGGTGTAGCCGTCCGGCTGCGCGCGTGCCGCGTTCGCGGCGCCGATGTGCCCCGTCGCACCCGCCACGTTCTCGACCACGAACGGCTGCTTCAGCGTGGCGCTCAGGTGCGAGGCGACCAGGCGTGCCACCACGTCGAGCGGCCCGCCCGGCGGAAAATTGACGACGACACGCACCGGTCGCTCCGGCCAGGACTGCGCGCGTGCCGGCAGCGCGGCGCCCAGCGCCGTCCCGGCGAGCGCGGCCAGTGCGAAGCGGCGGCCGGGCCGCGGGGGTGCGCTGCGGTCGTGAACGTTCATTGTGGGTCTCCTCGTTCGGATCGGCGGGCTGCCGTGGTGTGGTCGGCTCAGGCGAGCGCCGTGGGCGCAGGGCTGTCGTTGGCGTACTCGATCATCGACTGCACCAGGCGGTGCAGCAGTTCGTCACGCAACCGCGCTGCCGCGGGTTCGTCCCAGAGGTTGTGGCATTCGTGGGGATCGGCCTGCAGGTCGTAGAGCTCGCCCCACGGGACGCCGTGATACACGCTCAAGCGGTGCTGCCGGGTCTGGAGCGTGCGCATGCGCGTCCGCGTGGGGAAGCCGAACATCGTGCGCTGCCCCTCCTCTTCGATCAGCACATGATCGCGCCCGAGGTCCGCGCCGCGGTCGATCGCCGGCAGCAGCGAGCGGCCCTGGATGCCGTGATGCAGCGTCAGGCCGGCGCGCGCGAGGATGGTCGGCGCGATGTCGAGCGTCGAGCACAACTGGTCCGACGTCGCGGCCGCGCCGCCGCGCGCACCGGTGGGGTCCGCCCAGACTAGCGGTACGCGGGTCAGTCCCTGGTAGTGCAGCGGGCCCTTCCACAGCAGTTGGTGATCGCCGAAGTAGTCGCCGTGGTCGCTGGTGAAGACCACCACCGTGTCGCGCGCGAGCTCGTGCTGCTCGAGGCTGCGCAGCACGCGGCCGATCGCCTCGTCGATGTGCGCGATCGAACCGTAGTTGAGCGCGAGCGCCTCGCGCACCTCGCGCGCGGTCGCGGCGAACAGGGCCGGCGTGTGCTTGACCGCGCGCCCAGCGTCGCGTTGCGCATGCAACCAGGCGCGGTGCGCCAGCGGACCGGTCACCGGCGCATCGAACGACGGCGGGAGCGCCATGTCCTCGGGGTCGTGCAGGTCCCAGAACCGGCCGGGCGGCGTGAACGGGTGGTGCGGGTCGGGGAATGAGCACTGCACGAAGAACGGTCGCCGATCGTCAGCGCGTGCCGCAAGCACCTTGCAGGTCTCGTCGGCGACCCACGAGGTCGTGCTCAGGGCCTCGGGCGTGCGCGTGCGCCACGCCTGGCCCGCACGGGCGAGTTCGAAAGCCGGGGTTGGAATCGCGTGTTCCGGACCCGTGACCGCGGCGACCTCCGGGTGCTCGCGTTCGAGCCAGCGCCGGTAGTGTCCCCCGGCGACGTCGGCGTGGTTGATCGCCAGTCGCACGTGGTCGAAGCCGTAGAACGGCAGATCGACGTCGAACGCCGGATCCGCCTGCCACGAAGGCTCCCACTCCTGGTCGAAACGGCCTGCTTCGGGCCGGCGCGCCTCGCCCTCGGTGGGCGGATCCTGGGCTCCGGGCCAGAGGGCCCGCTGTCCGCTGATGTTCTGCAGGTGCGCCTTGCCGACCAGCGCCGTCGCGTAGCCCGCGTCGCGCAGTCGCTTGACGAAGGTGCGCTCGCACAGCGGCAGCGGCACGCCGTTGTGGCGCGCGCCGTGCACCGACGGCATGCGACCCGTCATCAGCGAGGCGCGGTTCGGCATGCAGATCGGCGACGCGACGTAGCAGCGCGTGGCGGTCCACCCGCGTTCAGCCAGACCGTCGATCGACGGCGTGCGCACCACGCGGTTGCCGTAGGCGCCGACGTGGTCCGCGCGCTGCTGGTCGGTCATGAACAGCAGGAAATTCGGGCGGCTCATTGGGATGTGTCCAGGTCGACCGGGGCGAAACCCGGCTGCGTGTGAATGTGCCCTCGCCTAGCGCTGCCGCACGTAGCTCCCCGGCGCATCCTCGACCGGGGCGTAGCCCTTGCGCGGCGCGCCCATCGCCGGGGGCTTGACCCCGGCGCCCGAGTGCGCCGCGAGCCAGCCCTGCCAGGCCGGCCACCACGAACCGTCGTGCCTCGTGGCGACCTCGACCCACTCTTCCGGCGCCAGGTGCGGATCGGCCAGCTTGCGCGTCAGCATCCGGTAATGCCGCTTCGGGTGCACCGGACCGCTGACGATCCCCGCGTTGTGCCCGCCCGAGGTGAGCAGGAAGGTGAAGTCGTCCGATCGCACCAGGTTGTCGACCTTGTAGACCGATTTCCACGGTGCGACGTGGTCGGTCTCGGTGCCGACAACGAACATCGGCACCCGGATGTCGGACAGGCGCACCCGCCTGCCGGCCACGGGAAACCGGTTCGTTGCGAGTTCGTTGTCCAGGTACAGGCGATAGAGGTACTCGGTGTGCATGCGCCACGGCATCCGCGTGCCATCGGCGTTCCACGCCATCAGGTCGACCAGCGGCGTGCGCTTCCCCTTCACGTACTGGTCGACCATCGGTTGCCAGAGCAGGTCCTGGGCCCGCAACAACGCGAAGGCGCCACCCATCTGGCGGCTCTCGAGCACCCCCTTGCGATGCATCATGGCCTCGAGCATCGCGAGCTGGCTCGGGTTGATGAAGAAGGCCAGCTCGCCCGGCTCGGAGAAGTCGGTCTGCGCGGCGAGCATCGTCACCGACGCGAGCCGCTCGTCGCGGTCGCGCGCCAGCGCCGCGGCGCCGATCGACAGCAGCGTGCCGCCGATGCAGTAGCCCACCGCGTGGATGCGCCGCTTCGGCACGATCGCCGCCACCGCGTCGATCGCGGCGCGCAGGCCCTTCTCGACGTAGTCGTCCATGCCCATCCCGCGATCGGCCTCGCCCGGGTTCTTCCACGAGATCATGAAGACCGTGTGGCCCTTGTCGACCAGGTACTTCACCATCGAGTTGCGCGGGCTGAGGTCGAGGATGTAGTACTTCATGATCCAGGCCGGAACGACCAGCACCGGCTCGGCGAACACGTCTTGGGTCGCCGGCGCGTACTGGATCAGCTCGATGAGCTCGTTGCGGAACACGACCTTGCCCGGCGTGACCGCCAGCGTCTTGCCGACCTCGAACTCCTCGACACCCGCCGGCGCCGCGCCCTTCAGGGTGCGGTCGATATCCTCGAACAGGTGCTTCAGCCCGCGCACCAGGTTCTGGCCCCGCTCGGCCTGGGTCAGGGCCAGCAACTCCGGGTTGGACGCGAGGTAGTTCGACGGCGAGCTCGCGTCGAGCAGCATGCGCACCGCGAATTCCATCAGCTGTGCGTGGTCCTCGGTGACCCCGTGCACACCGCCGACCGCCGAACGCATCAGCGCCGCGTTGTTCTGGTAGGCACGGGCGTAGACGTTGAACGGAAAGCGCGTCCACGCATCGTCGTCGAAGCGGCGGTCTGCCTCGCCTTCCAGCCCCTCCGAGGGCGACAGGCTTCCGCCGGCCAGCGCGCGCAGCGCGAAGGCCCAGGTGTCCTGCGCGCGCGCGAGGGCCTGCCTGCCGAGCGCAGCCCGGCGGCCCGGCGACTGCGCCAGGTGCATCGCCCAATCCGCAAAGGCGGTGGTGAACGCGGTCGGCGCGATCCCGGCGGTCATCTGCGAGAGCTGGGCACGGAACTCGCGGTCGAAATCGTGGGTTTCGGGATCCGGCTGGCCTGGCTTGCTCATCGGTGTCTCGCCTGTTTCGCTGAAGCCGCTTCGGAACGAGTCTACGGCAAGGGGACCGCAGAAGTGTGCGACGGGGGCGTCACCGCGCAATGCGTCAGCCGTAGCCCGCCTCGCGCTGGTGGCGCAGCGCGAGCACCTCGACGCGGTCGAGCCGCGGCCGATGCCGATACAGGGCAACGTACCCGGACCGACCGTGACCCACGACGAGCTCGCGCAACATGCCGTCGATGGGGCGTCCGATCAGGGGATGGCGCGCGAGCACGCCGAGCGCGTCGAGGATCGTCGCGAGCGCGCCATCCGCCTGGCCGGGATCGACCTGGATCAGGAAACCGGCGAGCCGTTCGAGGTCGGACAGCGCGCGCTCGCTCAACAGGACACGCGGCACGGATCGGCTTTCACGACGCGCGTTTCGGGCGCTTGCCCCGGGCGACAGCGGCGGGCCGCTTCGGAAAGCTGCCGGCGATGCGCCCGCGCAAATAGGCGGCGACATCTTCCATCGCAAACAGGGCCCCTCCGGCATCGACCTCGGACGCGCTGCGCCGCGCATCGTCGACGAACGCCTGCCGCAGGTCCGCGAGCGCGACCTGCGCCCGCAGCGCATCGACCATCCACGCGTGCGGCGTCTTGCCTTCCGCCTCCGCCAGCGGTGCGATTCGCGCCTTGAGGTCCTCGGGGAGCTTGAGGGTGGTAGTCAGCATCGCAGGCAGGCCGTCGACGAGGTGACACCAAGGTACCACTCGTCATCCGTTGTCGTCAATCGACCCTCGCGCCCGGGTCATCTCTCGAAGGCGAACCCGTTGCGAACCGCGAAGTCGAAACGAATTTCAGAACGGCAGCCGCCCGGCGAGGTGCGAACCGACCAGTCGGCTCCCGGGGATGTTCAGGTGATTGTTGTCGCGATACAGGATCGCGTCGCCGAGCACCATGCTGCATCCGGACTCGTTGCACAGAGGCGCGTCGATGTCGAGGTACGGCACACCGGTTTCGCGGCTCAGGCGCGTCAACGCCGGACGGTACACGCGCCTCTGCGCGTCGGCCTCCGGGGCCGACAGGCTGCACGCGGCCGGGATTGCGCCCGAGCGTCCGCGGAACACGCAGATTCCCGGGTCGACCGGATAGCGCGGAACGTCCCCGACGACCGCGACCTTCTTGCCCGCGTCGACGAGCCGCGCGACCGTCCGCATCATCTCGTCGCCGAGGCGCGCGTCATCGGCGTTCGCGCGCGCAGCGTAATGCATGGTCAACACGATGCCCTGCGGCCGGCGATTGCCGAGCAGCTCGTCGAAGATCGCCCGGTACTGGGGATTCGACTCGTACGGCAGTCCGTCCAGGATGTAGTAGGCCACGTTGAGGTCCGCCTTCGCCTCCGCCAGGCCGATGAACAGATGCTCCGCGTGACTGTCGCCGAGCAGGACCAGGTCCGGCAGGCCCGGCTTCGACTGCTTGCACCTGAGCGATCCCTTCCATCGTAGCGCCTGGTCGGCAATCGCTCCCGGCTCGCAGTCGAGGAACTCCTGGTCGAGATGGCGCTGGAACTCGACGTAGCCGATGTCGCCGCGCACCGCTCTCTCGAATCGCCCCTCGAAGCCTTTGGTCTTGTTCCCGACGTACCCGAACACGATGAATGCCGCCGAGAGGACGAGCCCCGCGGAGAACACGCCTCTTCTCGTCAGGAAGCTCCTGCGGCGGATCGGTTGCTCGACGAATCGCCAGCTCAGGTACGCCAGCAGCAGACTCAGAACGGCCAGCGCAACGAAGAGCGCAACATCCGACGCCCCGGCACCGCCGTGCCGCGCGAACGCGAACAAGGGCTGGTGCCACAGGTACGCGCTGTAGCTGATCAATCCGACGCCGACGAACGCCCGTGTCGCCAGCATCCTGCCGACCAGCGTGTCGGGCGTCGCCATCAGGATGATCAGCGCCGCGCCGACGGTCGGCACGAGCGCGTTCAGGCCCGGAAACGGCGTCTGGTCGCTGAACGCGAACACGGCATGAACGATCAGCCCCAGCCCGACGGCGCTGCCGACCTGGCGGGTCGCGACGCCGACTTCGAGCCGCCGGCGCCGCGAGAAGCGAAACGCGATGAAGGCGCCGATGGCCAGTTCCCAGGCCCGGGTCGGCAGCAGGAAGAAAGCGGCGGCGGGTTCGGTGCGCACGCCCCAGTGAGCGAGCGCGAGGCTCGACACCGCGATGATCGCCAGCGCAGGCACCGTCCAGCGCCTGGCGAAGCGCCACATCAGGATCAGGAACAGCGGGAACAGGAGGTAGTACTGCTCCTCGACCGCGAGGCTCCACGTGTGCAGCAGCGGCTTGAGTTCGGCCGCCGTCTCGAAGTAGCCGCTCTCGCGCAGGAAGAAGACGTTCGACGCGAAGACGGACACCGCGACGAGACTGCGCGAGAAGTCCTTCATGTCGTTCGGCAGCAGCCACGCCCACGCGAACGGAATGCTCGCGGCCATCACCAGGAACAGCGCGGGCAGGATGCGCCGGACTCGCCGCTCGTAGAAGCCGAGCAGCGAGAAGTCGCCCGCTTCCTTCTCCGCGAGGATGATGGAGGTGATCAGATAGCCGCTGATCACGAAGAAGACGTCGACGCCGACGAAGCCGCCGCCGAAGGTCTCGAATCCCGCGTGGAAGAGGATGACGGGCACGACGGCCAACGCGCGCAGGCCGTCGACCTCTCGCCTGTAGTCGACCATATCGGCCGCGATTATAGTGACCTGCCGGCGGGACGCGACGTCCGCGAGAGCCCTTTGGGGCCTCCTGTCGTGCCCTGCATTCTGGTGGGCCCCCCGGGAGTCGAACCCGGCACCAACGGATTATGAGTCCGCTGCTCTGACCATCATGAGCTAGAGGCCCGCGGCGGCTATCGTACCCGACACCCGTAGAGCCGACTCGTCAAGCACCGCCTGACGCGAGCCGGCCGAGGCGCGGCACGCGCTTCGGCCAGCAACTGGCCCCAGTCCGACAGCGGACGGCCGCTGATGCCCGCTCAGACCGCAGCCTCAGAGCCCGAGCATCTTCTGGATCACCGACTTCGCGACGAAGCCCACCATGCCGAGCGCCAGCACGAGGAACAGCACGACGGTGCCCAGCCGTCCGGCTTTCGAGTCGCGCGCGAGCTTCCAGATCACGAACAGCATGAACAGGATGAACCCGCCCACGCCGAAAGTGACGCCGAATTCGGAGATCTGCTCTTCGCTGTAGCCGAACATCGCGCGATTCGCTTCAGCGGCCGGTGGCGCGGGCCGCGGCGAACGCCACCGCCCGGCCTGTCGCCGTCATTGACCTTCGAGGAAGCTCTTGAGCTTGTCGGCGCGGCTCGGGTGGCGCAGCTTGCGCAGCGCCTTGGCCTCGATCTGGCGGATGCGCTCGCGCGTGACGTCGAACTGCTTGCCGACTTCCTCGAGCGTGTGGTCGGTGCTCATCTCGACACCGAAGCGCATCCGCAGCACCTTGGCCTCGCGCGGCGTCAGCGAATCCAGCACTTCCTTGACCACGTTGTGCATCGACGCGTGCAGCGCGGCGTCGGCCGGGGCGAGCGTCGCGGTGTCCTCGATGAAGTCGCCCAGGTGCGAATCGTCGTCGTCGCCGATCGGCGTCTCCATCGAGATCGGCTCCTTGGCGATCTTCAGGATCTTGCGGATCTTGTCCTCGGGCATCTCCATGCGCACGGCCAGCGTCTGCGGATCGGGCTCCTGTCCGGTCTCCTGCAGGATCTGGCGGCTGATCCGGTTCATCTTGTTGATCGTCTCGATCATGTGCACCGGGATGCGGATCGTGCGCGCCTGGTCGGCGATGCTGCGGGTGATCGCCTGGCGGATCCACCACGTGGCGTAGGTGGAGAACTTGTAGCCGCGCCGGTACTCGAACTTGTCGACCGCCTTCATCAGGCCGATGTTGCCTTCCTGGATCAGGTCGAGGAACTGCAGGCCGCGGTTGGTGTACTTCTTCGCGATCGAGATCACCAGGCGCAGGTTGGCCTCGGTCATCTCGCGCTTGGCCTTGCGCGCCTTGGCTTCGCCCATCGCCATGCGCTTGTTGATCTCCTTGAGGTCGGCGAGCGGCAGCACCACGCGCGCCTGCAGGTCGACCAGCTTCTGCTGCAGGTCCTGGATCGCCGGGATGTTCCGGCGCAGCACCTCGGCGTACGGCGGGTTCGCGGCGACTTCCTTCTCGGCCCACCGCAGGTTGGTCTCGTTGCCGGGGAAGCTCTGCAGGAAGCGCTCGCGCGACAGGCCGACGCGGTGCACGCAGATCTCGCCGATCGCGCGCTCGAGCGTGCGCACCTCGTCGACCTGCCCGCGCAGCGTGTCGCACAGCTTCTCGACCATCTTGGCCGTGAAGCGGATGCTCATCAGCTCGTCCTGGATCGACGTCTGCGCCTTCAGGTACGACTTGCTCATGTAGCCTTCCTTCTCGTAGGCCACACGCATCTTGTCGAACCACTTCGAGATCTGCGCGAACTTCTCGAGCGCCTCGCGCTTGAGCTCCTCGAGGCGCGCCGAGTTGGCGGTCGCGGCCGCGTCGCCGTCGTCGTCGTCGTCGAAGTCGGCCGGCGCCGCAGCGGCCGGCGTGAAGACGGCGCTCTCCTCGGCGTTCGGGTCGATCAGGCCGTCGACGACTTCGTCGATGCGCATCGTGCCGGCAGCGATCCGCTCGGCGTGCGCGAGCGCCTCGGCGATCGTCGTCGGGCAGGCCGAGATCGCCTGCACCATGTGCTTGAGGCCGTCCTCGATCCGCTTGGCGATCTCGATCTCGCCTTCGCGCGTGAGCAGCTCGACCGAGCCCATCTCGCGCATGTACATCCGCACCGGGTCGGTGGTTCGGCCGAACTCGGAGTCGACGGTCGACAGCGCGGCCTCGGCCTCCTCTTCGGCGTCCTCGTCCGAGCTGACCACCGGCGTGGTCTCGGCCATCAGCAGCGTCTCGGCGTCGGGCGCCTGGTCGTAGACCGAGATCCCCATGTCGCCGAAGGTGCTGATGATCGAGTCGACCGCTTCTGCGTCGACCAGCCCCTCGGGCAACTGGTCGTTGATCTCGGCGTAGGTCAGGTAGCCGCGCTCCTTGCCCTGCTTGATCAGCTGCTTGAGCTTGTTGCGCGTGATTTCGCGCTGCGCTTCGCTGATGCCCTCGCGGCCGCCGACGTCCTTCAGCAGCTGCTTCTCCTTCGCGCGGTTGCCGCGCTTGGCCTTGGCCGGCGCGGCCGGTGCGACCTCGGGCACGTCGGGAATCGCCTCGGCCTCGCCGTCGCCCTCGTCGAACCCCTCGACCTGGTCGTCGAGCAGCTCCTCGCCTTCGCCGGCCGGCTGCGCGCCCTTGGCCACCGCGCGGCCCTTGCCGGCCTTGGCGTTCTTGCCGCCCTTCGGGGCCTTTCCGACCTTCTCGATCCCGACCTTCTCGACCTCGACCCTCTCGACCTCGACCCTCTCGACCTTTGCTCCCTTCTCGACCTTTCCTGCCTTGTCGGTCTTCGCGGCCTTCGGCTGGCCCTTGGCTGCGCCGGCCTCGAGCAGCGTCTCGTCGCCGGCGGGCTTCGCGCCGGCCTTGCGCACCGGTGCGTCGCCCGGCTTCGCCGCGGCGCCGCCCGCCCGCGGAGCGACCGCGCGCGTGGCGGGTGCGACCGCTTTGCCGGCGGGTTTCGAGGCTTCCCTGGCGATCGGCTTCGCCGCAGCCTTTGCGACGACCTTCGCCGCCACCTTGCCTTCGGCCCTGCCGACGGCTTTCCCGGCCGCTTTTCCGACGGCCTTCGGCGCGGTCTTCGCGACCGTCTTTGCAGCCGTCTTTGCCGCGCCCTTCACCGGCGCCTTCGCTGCCGACCGCGCGACGGCCCTGGCCGCGGCTTTCGCGGCGGGCTTCTTCGCGGCGGCCTTCTGGACCGGCGCCTTCGCAACCGCCTTGGCGACGGACTTGCTCGCTGCCCTGGTTGCAGGCCTGGTGGCCCCCCTGGTAGATGCTGCCTTCGGCGCGGTGCGGCTTGCGGCCTTCCCGGCAGCCTTCGGCGCGACTTTCGCGGTGGCACGGGCCGGCTTGCGGGCGGATGCGGCGGCGGCGCGCGCCCCGCTTGCGGATCGGGTGGAGAGCTTCGTGGACACCTTGGATTTCGCCTTGGATGCTGGTTGCCTGACCGACTTCGCCACGTTCACCTCGCTGTCAGAAGTCCGGGTTCGCGAGCCGGGCTCGTCCCCTTGCGGGCAGCGCGGCGCGAGGAATCGGAAGCCCGGCCACAGCGTGGCCCCGGATTCGGCGGCTTCCGGATCGGGTGCATTTCGGGGGAATCGGCAATTATATCAAGGGCGCTTTCGCATTGCCATAAGCGATTGATAACGCTCGCGATCTTCGGTCGACGCCATCCCCCCCTCGACCAGCTCGTCGATCTGCCGCGCCAGATGGCGCTCGCGCAGTTGCGCGAGCGCCCCGTCGATCTCGGCGCGCGCCTCGTCGACCGACAGCAGGGCCGCCGCGGAGGCATCCGACGCCGCCTCGCGCTCGAGCCGCGCGACCGCCTCCGGCCAGTCCTGGCGCAGCGTCTCGCATACCGTCGCGAGCGGGCTCCCGGGGGGCAGCGCCGCGATCGCGTCGAGCCAGGCCGCCAGCGGCGCCGGCATCCACTCGCCGCGTTCGACGGCAGCCAGCGATGGGTGCAGAGCGACCAGCAGCCGGACACGCGCCTCCAGATCGGGCTTGCCCGCGGGCACCCGCGGGACGAATCCGCCGCGCGCCCCCCACGAAGCGCGCGTCGCCGGCGTGTCGGCGCGCGCGCGCCGCGAGTCGCGCCCCCCCGGCCCCGTGCCCGGGCGGGCCCCGCCGACCGGACTCTCACGGCCACCGGACCATTCGGGGCCGTGGCCGTGGCCGTGGCCGTGGCCGTGGCCGTGGCCGTGGCCGTGGCCGCTGCCGCTGCCGCTGCCGCTGCCGCTGCCGCTGCCGCTGCCGTGGCCGTGGCCACCGCCGCCGGCCGCGTGCCCGCCTGCGTACGCCCCCGCCCGCGCCGGCGGGCTAGCGGACGGACCGACGTAGCGCTCGACCTCGGCCGGCGCGAGCTGGGCGAGATCGGCGAGCCGGTGCACGAGTTGCGTGCGCAGCGCCGCCGCGCCGAGCGCCTGCAGCAGCGGGCGCGCCTCGGCCAGCAGCCGGGCGCGCCCCTCGGGGGTCGCCAGGTCGACGCGCTCGGACAAGCCGCGCAGCAGCAGTTCCGACAGCGGCAGCGCCGCCGCCAGCGCCTCGCGGAATCCGGCCGCGCCGCGCTCGCGCACGAAGCTGTCCGGGTCGTGCTCGGGCGGCAGGAACAGGAACTCGACGCGCTGCGTGTCGCTCGCGTGCGGCAGCGCCGCCTCGAGCGCGCGCCACGCGGCCTTGCGCCCGGCCGCGTCGCCGTCGAATGCGAAGACGACCCGGTCGACCAGCCGCAGCAGCTTGCGCACGTGGTCCGGCGTGGTCGAGGTCCCCAGCGTCGCAACTGCGTTGGCGACGCCGTGCTGCGCGAGCATCACGACGTCCATGTAGCCCTCGACCACGATCACGCAGTCTTCGGAGCGGATCGCGTCGCGTCCCTCGTGCAGGCCGTAGAGTTCCCTGCCCTTCGAGAAGACCGGGGTCTCGGGCGAATTCAGGTACTTCGGCTCGCCGCGGTCGAGCACGCGGCCGCCGAAGCCGATCACCTGGCCGCGCGGGTTGCGGATCGGGAACATGATCCGGTCGCGGAAGCGGTCGTAGCGCTTGCGGCGGCCGTCGTCGCCGCTGGCGTCGATCACGAGTCCGGCGGCAACCATCTCGTCGGCGTCGTAGTCGGCCACCGCGGCTTCGAGGCCGCGCCACTGATCGGGGGCGTAGCCGATGCCGAAGCGCGCCGCGGTCTCGCCGGTGAGTCCGCGTCGCTTCAGGTAGTCGATCGCGCGCGGCGCGTCCTTCAGGCGCTGCCGGTAGTGCCGCGCCGCTTGCGCGAGCAGGTCGAGCAGCGCCGGCGTGCGCCGATCCGGCGGCTGGCCGCCGCCCGCTTCGCGCGGCACCGTCAGGCCGGCCGAACGCGCGAGCTCCTCGATCGCGTCGACGTACCCGAGTCCGCCGTGCTCCATCAGGAACCCGATCGCCGAACCGTGCGCGCCGCAGCCGAAGCAGTGGTAGAACTGCTTGGCGGGACTGACCGTGAACGACGGGGTCTTCTCGCCGTGAAACGGACAGAGTCCGAGGAAGTTGGCCCCCGCCTTGCGAAGCTGCACGTACCTGCCGACGACGTCGACGATGTCGACGCGGGCGAGCAGATCCTGGATGAAGCTTTGCGGGATCACCGGGTCAGTTTAGCGTGCGGCCAGTCGCCCGGGCGCGCCCTCGGCGGTCCGGGCGCGACCTCAGCTGCCCAGGCGCGCCTTGACCTGCGCCGACACGGCGGCCAGGTCGGTGCGGCCGGCGAGCTTCGGCTTGAGCAGGCCCATTACCTTGCCCATCTGCTGCGGGCCGGCCGCTCCGACCGCGGCGATCGCCGCGTCGATCTCGGCGGCGACCTCCGCTTCGCTCGCCTGCTGCGGCAGGTACGCCGACAGGACCTCGATTTCACGCGCCTCGCGCTCGACCAGGTCCTGGCGCCCGGCCTTGCCGAACTGCTCGATCGAGTCGCGGCGCTGGCGGATCATGCGGTCGACGATGGCGACGACCTGCGCGTCGTCGGCAACGATGCGTTCGTCGACTTCCTTCTGCTTGATCGCCGCGAGCAGCATCCGGATGGCGGACAGGCGCTCGGCCTCGCGCGCGCGCAGCGCCGCCTTCATGTCCTCGCCGATGCGTTCCTTCAGGTTCATGGAGCTGGCCTCGAAAATGAACGAAGGCCCGCCGCGGTGGATTCCGTGGCAGGCCTTCGGGGGTGGCGCCCGGGAATGCCCAGGGACGCCGGGTGTGCCGGACTCGCGTCAGTACATCTTCTTCGGCAGCATCTGGCTGCGCAGACGCTTGTAGTGACGCTTGACCGCGGCCGCCTTCTTGCGCTTGCGCTCGGCGGTCGGCTTCTCGTAGAACTCGCGCGCGCGAAGCTCGGTAATGATCCCGGCTTTCTCGATCGTGCGCTTGAAGCGGCGCAGCGCGACGTCGAACGGCTCGTTCTCCTTGAGGCGGACGGTCGGCATTGAGAATCACCCCCTTTCAATGGAACCGGCGAGTATATCGACATTCCCGGGTTCCGCCAAGTGGGGTGTGCGCCGCGGACCGGGGAGCCGTCCGTACGCGCCACCCATCGGCGGGGGCAGGCGGCGCGCGCCCCGTGCGCCGACAATGACGGCCTCCATGCTGGCCGAAACCCTTCACATCCCCACCCTGTCCCTGCTGACCGGCGGCGGCAGCCTGCTCGGCGCAGCCATCCTGTTCTGGCTCGGGCGCGACCAGCGCGAGCCCGCAGCGGCGCTCGCGGTCGCGACCTTCGCCGCGGCCACGCTGGCGGTCGGACTCGGGTTCCTCTCCTTCTTCGCGCGCGACGTCTTCGCTGCCCCCTGGGCGCCGCAGGCGGGCTATCTCAGCCTGGGCGCCGCCGCGGTGCTCACGTGGATCGGGACGCAGCGCCTGTTCGACCGCGCCCCCCGCATTTCGGTGGGAGGCTTCGCGTTCGCGGGCTTCGCAGCGACGGTCGTCGCGCTGGGGTCGCCGCAGCGCCTGCAGGCCATCGCCGCGGTCGTCGTCACCGGATCGTTCGTGGCCGCCTTCATGGGGCTCGCCGCCGCCGAAGCGCGCCGCACGCCGTGGTTCCGGCAGCTGCGCTCCGTGCGGCTGATGCACGGGCTGCTCGTTCTCAACGTCGCGATCGTCGCGCTCAGGATGGTCGTGTTCCTGCTGGATGGGGGATCGGTGCGGCTCGACGGGACGACGCCGGCGGGGAGCGTGCGCACGCTGTTCGCGCTGCTCTACGGCGCGATTCCCTTCGCGATCACCGTCACGGTGCTCAGCGTCGCGAACTCCCGGCTCAGCGCGCGGCTGCACCGCATGGCCACGACCGACGACCTGACCGGACTGGTATCTCGCCGCTCGCTGCAGGAGTCGGCGGAGCGACTGCTCGGGCGACCGGCCGGCGCCGGCTGCATCGCGCTGCTGATGATCGACGTCGACCGCTTCAAGACCGTCAACGACCGCCACGGCCACGGGGTCGGCGACCAGGTGCTGCGCCACGCCGCGGACGTGCTGCGGCACTCGCTGCGGCCGGACTCGCTGATCGTGCGCTACGGCGGCGACGAGTTCTGCGCGCTGGTGCCGGTGCCCGGCGAAGCCGCGGCGTTCGTGGTCGCCGAGCGGCTGCGCGCGACGATGGAGGCCTCCCCCTTCCAGCTGGAGGACGGACGCATCCCGGTGACGCTCAGCATCGGAGTGACCGTGCACCGGCACGGCGCGACGCTGCGCCACCTGCTCGACGAAGCGGACCGGCGCGCCTATCGCGCCAAGGCCGAGGGCCGCAACCGCGTCGTCGCCGAGGACGCGGCCTGAGAAGCGCATCGTCTGAAGGACGCGCCGGCCGAGAGGCGCGCCAGCCGGGACGAGCGCTGGCTCAGCCAGCCGCGAGCGCCTGGCCGGCGACGAAGGCCGAGGACCAGGCCCACTGCAGGTTGTAGCCTCCGAGCCAGCCCGTCACGTCGACCGCCTCGCCGACGAAATGCAGACCCGGCACCGCGCGCGCCTGCATCGTGCGCGGGTCCAGTTCGCCGGTGTCGACGCCGCCCGCGCTGACTTCCGCCTTGCGGAAACCTTCGGTGCCGCAGGGTTCGACGCGCCAGTCGCGCAGGCTGGCCGCGAGCGCGGCGAGCTCGCGGTTGCCGATCTCGGCCAGGCGCCGGTCCGCGAGTCCGGCGAACGCGGGCTGCTCGAGCCAGCGCAGCGCGAGGCGGCGCGGCAGCCGGGCGGCGAGCAGCGACGGCAGCTGCGCGCGCGCACCCTCGCGCGCCGCGATCAGGTCCGCGGCGAGGTCGGCGCCGGGTGCGAGGTCGATCGCGATCTGCCCCCCTGCGCGCCAGAAGGTCGACACCTGCAACACCGCCGGTCCCGACAGGCCCCGGTGCGTGAACAGCAGGTCCTCGTCGAACACCGGCGAATCGGGCGAAAGCGGCGCGCGAATGCGCACCGGCAACGACACGCCGGCGAGACCGGCGAACGGCGCCCAGCGCGCGGCGTCGAACACCAGCGGCACCAGCGCCGGACGCGGCTCGACGACGCGCAGGCCGAACTGCCGCGCGATCCGGAAGGCGAAGTCGGTCGCGCCGAGCTGCGGCATCGCCGGCCCGCCGGTGGCGACGACGAGGCTGCGCGCGCCGAGCACTCCGGCCTCGGTGCGCACTTCGAAGCGCGCTCCGCGCGCATCGGCGCCGGCGGCGCGCAGCGCCACCGAGTCGACGCGACAGGGCCGGAGCCACGTCACTGCGCCGCGCTCGCACTCCGCGCGCAGCAGGTCGACGATGAGCGCGGCGCTGCCGTCGCAGAACAACTGCCCGCGATGCTTCTCGTGGAACGAGATGCCGTGGCTGCGCACCAGGTCGACGAAACGGCGTGGCGGAAACGCGCGCAGCGCAGTGCGAGCGAAGCGCGGATCGGCACTCGCGTAGCGCTCGTGCCGGTCGGCTGCGAGGTTCGTGAAGTTGCAGTGCCCGCCGCCGGAGATCTGCACCTTCCACGCCAGCCGCGGCGAGTGGTCGAGCAGCGCCACGCGCAGCCCGCGCTGCCCGGCGACCGACGCGCAGAACAGCCCGGCGGCGCCGGCGCCGATCACGATCGCGTCGAAGGGCTGGCTCATTGCTGGCGCCGAGTATCGCACGCGCATCCCGGCGTACCGCGCGTGCGATACTCGGCCGATGCGGGTCCTCGGCATCGAAACGTCCTGCGACGAAACCGGCGTCGCGCTGTACTGCACCGAGCGCGGATTGCTCGCGCAGGCGCTGCACTCGCAGACCGCGATGCACGAGCGCTACGGCGGCGTCGTGCCCGAGCTCGCGTCGCGCGACCACATCCGCCGCGTGCTGCCGCTGGCGCGCGAGGTGCTCGCGCAGGCCGGGCTCGAGCGCGGTGACATCGATGCGGTGGCCTGGACCGAAGGCCCCGGACTGGCCGGGGCGCTGCTGGTGGGCGCAGGCATCGGCGCGTCGATGGCCTTCGCGCTCGGCGTGCCCGGGATCGGCGTCCACCATCTCGAAGGGCACCTGCTCTCCCCGCTGCTGTCGGCCGATCCGCCGCCGTTTCCCTTCGTCGCACTGCTGGTCTCGGGCGGGCACACGCAGCTGATGGAGGTCAGCGGCATCGGCCGCTACGCGCTGCTCGGCGACACGCTCGACGACGCCGCCGGCGAGGCCTTCGACAAGAGCGCGCAGCTGCTCGGGCTCGGCTATCCCGGCGGCCCGGCGATCGCGCGCCTGGCCGCCTCCGGACGGCCCGGCCGCTACTCGCTGCCGCGTCCGCTGCTGCACGCGGCGCATCTGGACTTCAGCTTCAGCGGCCTCAAGACCGCGGTGATGCACGCGGTGCGCCGCGGCGTGCCGGACGAGCAGGCGCGCGCCGACCTCGCGGCCGAGGTCGAAGCCGCGATCGTCGACGTGCTGGTCGCGAAGTCGGTGCGCGCGCTGGGCGCCGCCGGCTACTCGCGGCTCGTCGTCGCGGGCGGCGTCAGCGCGAACCGCAGCCTGCGCGAGCGGCTCGAAGCCGCGTGCCGTCGCACCGGCGCGCGGGTGCACTTCCCGGAACTCGCGCTGTGCTCGGACAACGGGGCGATGATCGCGTTCGCCGGCGCGCTGCGCCTGGGCGCGGCCGGGGCGGCCGGGGCAACCAGCACGGCCGGGGTGCCGTCGGGGCGCGCAATCGACGGCTTTCGCGTGCGGCCGCGCTGGCCGCTGGAGGCCTTGCCGGCCGCGTGACAGGCCTGCCGCCGGACTACTTCCTGCCGCCGATGCGGCTCTCCTTGCCCGCCAGCAGGTTGCGGATGTTGCCGGCGTGCCGCCAGATCAGCAGCGCACTCATCACGCCGATGGCGGCCGCGAGCGGATCCGGCCGGAACATGAACAGGTAGAGCAGCGGCGCGCACACCGCCGCCACCAGCGCGGCCAGCGACGAGTAGCGGAAGAAGAACGCGATCAGGAGCCACGCGACGAGCACGGCGCCGCCCAGCGCCGGGCTGAACGCGAGCAGCACGCCGGCCGCCGTGGCCACGCCCTTGCCGCCGTGGCGCAGGCGCTGGTACGCGGGGAACAGGTGGCCGGCGAAGGCCGCCAGCCCGACCAGCGCAATCGCGCCGTCGCCGAAGCCGAAGCGCGCGGCGAGCGCCTTCGCCACGAACACCGGCACGAAGCCCTTGGCCGCGTCGCCGAACAGCGTGAGCACGGCCGCGGTGCGGTTGCCGCTTCGCAGCACGTTGGTGGCACCCGGGTTCTTCGAGCCGTAGGTGCGCGGATCGGCCAGTCCCATCGCCTTGCTGACGAGCACGGCGAACGACACCGATCCGACCAGCCAGGCCGCCACGATCGCCACCACGCTGTAGAGCGCGTTCATGTCCTCTCCCCGGAGTTCGCGCGCCGGCCCGCTCAGTCGGCGAGCGCGCAGTGTACCGGCTGGGCACCCAGCAGATCGACGAGCACGCGCGGCTCGATCGAGACCAGGAAACCGCGCCGCCCGCCGTTGATCCAGATCGTCGGCAGCCCGAGCACCGAGGCCTCCACGTAGACCGGCATCGCCTTGCGGGTGGCGAACGGCGAGGTGCCGCCGACCAGATAGCCCGAGTGGCGCTGCGCCACGTCGGGCGCGCACGGCTCGACGCTGCGGCGACCGGTCTGGCGCGCGAGGTTGCGCGTCGAGACGGTCCGGTCGCCGTGCATCAGCACGACCAGCGGCTTGCGCGCGTCGTCCTGCATCACGAGCGTCTTGACGACCGCGTGCTCGTCGACGCCGAGCTGGCGCGCCGACTCGGCGGTGCCGCCGTGCTCGACGTAATCGTACGGATGCTCGCCGTAAGCGACGCCGTTGCGCTTCAGGAATTGCGTCGCGGGAGTTTCGGAAACGTGCTTCGCCATGGCGCGCTGCGTCGGAATACGCGGCCATTGTTCCATGAACCGGACAGTGTTTTCCGGATTCGGGTATCAATGAATCCGGCAAGCGCCCCCATGTCGTTTCACCGACACCCCTGCTGGAGACGGCCATGAACGACGCCTCGACCCGATCCGTGACCCACTCGCGCGCCGTCGAGCGGCTCGTGCGCGGCGTGCAGACTTCCGACGGCGCCGGCGTGCGGCTCACGCGCGTGCTCGGCCGCGAGCTGCAGCGCCGCCTCGATCCGTTCCTGATGCTCGACGCGTTCCGCAACGACAACCCCGACGACTACATCGGCGGCTTTCCGGACCACCCGCACCGCGGCTTCGAGACGGTGACCTACATGATTGCCGGCCGCATGCGCCACAACGACAGCGCCGGCAACGAAGGGCTGCTCGAATCCGGCGGCGCGCAATGGATGACGGCCGGCAGCGGGCTCGTGCACTCCGAACTGCCCGAGCAGGTAGAAGGCCTGATGGAGGGCTTCCAGCTGTGGCTGAACCTGCCGGCACAGCGCAAGATGACGCCACCGTCCTACCGCGACATCCCGGCCGGCGCGATTCCCGAGTACGCGGGCGCGGGGGTCCGCGTGCGCGTGCTGGCCGGCGAGAGCCACGGCGTGGCCGGAGCGGTCGCGCGTCCCGACACCGAGCCGCTGATCCTCGACCTGCACCTGCCCGCGGGCGCGCGCTTCGCGCAGCCGCTGCCGGCGGCGCACAACGCCTTTGCGTACACGTATCGCGGCAGCGCGCGCATCGCCGGCGTCGAGGTCCCCGACCGGCACATGGCGATCCTCGCCAACGACGGTGCGCCCGGAGTCGAGATCGAAGCCGGCAGCGACACCCGCGTGCTGCTCGTGGCCGGCCGACCGCTCGGCGAGCCGATCGCACAGCACGGGCCGTTCGTGATGAACACCGCCGACGAGTTGCGCCAGGCCTTCGCCGACTTCCAGCGCGGCGACTTCGGGCGCACGGTGCTGCGGGCGTCCTGACCGCGCCTCCAACGCGCTCAGCCGCGCGGGTGGTGCTGCGCGTGCAGCGACTTGAGGCGCTCGCGCGCGACGTGCGTGTAGATCTGCGTGGTCGAGATGTCGGCGTGGCCGAGCAGCATCTGCACCACCCGCAAGTCGGCGCCGTGGTTGAGCAGGTGCGTGGCGAACGCGTGGCGCAGCGTGTGCGGCGACAGCGGGGCGGTGACGCCGGCCACGATCGCATAGCGCTTGACCAGCGCCCAGAACGACTGCCGCGTCATCGCCGCGGCGCGGCGCGTGACGAACAGCGCGTCGGCGGCGCGTCCCGCGAGCAGCTGCGAGCGACCCTCGCGCAACCAGCGCTCGATCCACGCGCGCGCCTCCTCGCCGAGCGGCACCAGCCGCTCCTTGCCGCCCTTGCCGGTGACGCGCACCACGCCCTCGTTCATGCCGACCTGCACCGTCGCAAGCGACACCAGCTCGGAGACGCGCAGGCCGGTCGCGTAGAGCGTCTCGAGCATCGCGCGGTCGCGCAGCCCGAGCGGGTCGTCGACCTCGGGCGCGGCGAGCAGCAGTTCGACCTGCCGCTCGGACAGCGACTTCGGGAAGCGCGGCGGCTGACGCGCCGAACGGATGTGCAGCGTCGGGTCGTCGCTGCGCACGCCCTCGCGCACGAGGTGGCGGTAGAAGCGGCGAAACACCGTCAGGCGCCGGTTCGCGCTGGTGGCGCGCGATCCGGCGTGGCGGTGCGCGATGTAGGCGTGCAGGTCCGCCTCGTCCGCCTCGTGCAGCGCGACGCCGCGGCTGCGCGCGAGCCAGTCGGCGAGCAGCGCGAGGTCGCGCCGGTAGGCCGCGAGCGTATTCGGCGACAGGCCGTCTTCGAGCCAGATCGCGTCGGCGAAGGCTTCGATCCGGTCCCGCTCGATCGTCGGCGCGGCCATGGTCCTAGAAGCGGTACGC
>JANJTK010000201.1 GCA_024711155.1 Burkholderiaceae bacterium | reverse complement strand
ATCGACCCCGCCCGAGGATTTCCGCCGATGTCCCGCCTGTGGAGCGCGATCGTCGCCGACCTGAAGCCGTACGTGCCCGGCGAGCAGCCGAAGCGCGCGAACCTGGTCAAGCTCAACACCAACGAGAACCCGTACCCGCCGTCGCCCGCGGTGGCCGAGGCGATCCGCGCCGAGCTGGGCGCCGCCGGCGACGCGTTGCGGCTGTACCCCGATCCGCAATCGTCGGCGCTGTGCGCGACGATCGCCGCGCGCGAGGGGCTCGCGCCCGGGCAGGTGTTCGTCGGCAACGGGTCGGACGAGGTGCTCGCGTTCGCGTTCCAGGGGCTGCTCGCGCACGCGCGGCCGCTACGCTTTCCGGACGTCACGTACAGCTTCTATCCGACCTGGTGCGGGCTCTACGGCATCCGCTGCGAGGCCGTGCCGCTGGCGGCCGACTTCACTCTGCAAGAGGACGACTACACGCGCGGCGAGGCGGGTCCGGTGATCCTCGCCAACCCGAACGCGCCCACCGGGCGCGCGATCGGGCGCGCGGCGATCGCGCGCATCGCCGCGGCCAACGCCGCGTACCCGGTGGTGATCGACGAGGCGTACGTCGACTTCGGGGCCGAGAGCGCGGCGCCGCTGATTGCCGAGCACCCGAACCTGCTCGTCGTGCGCACGCTGTCGAAGTCGCACGCGCTCGCCGGGCTGCGGATCGGCTACGCGCTCGGGCAGGCGCCGCTGGTCGAGGCGCTGGTGCGCCTGAAGGACAGCTTCAATTCGTATCCGCTCGACCGGCTCGCGCAGGCGGGCGCTGTCGCGGCGCTCAGCGACGACGCGTGGTTCGCGCGCTCGCGCGACGCGGTGATCGCGAGCCGCGCGCAGCTCTCCGACGGGCTCGCCGCGCTGGGCTTCGAGGTGCTGCCGTCGCTCGCCAACTTCGTCTTCGCGCGCCACCCGGCGCACGACGGCGCGGCGCTCGCGCGCGCGCTGCGCGAGCGCGACATCGTAGTGAGGCACTTCGCGAAGCCGCGCATCGACGCGTGGCTGCGCATCACGATCGGCACGCCGCAGCAGTGCGACGCGCTGCTCGCGGCCGCGCGCGCGATCGCCTGACGCGCGACGCGGCGCCGCCGGTTCGCGCTCGGCGCGGCTCGCTCGCCGCGCATCGATCAGCCTGGTTCGCTCAGTCCAGCTCGACCATCACCGGCTGGTGGTCCGACGCCTGCGTCGCGGCGTCGACCGTGATCGCGCGCAGGCGCGGCACGAGGTCCTCGCTGACGAACACGAAGTCGCAGGCGTACGGGGGCTTGCGCGGGTCGCGCTCGTGCACCCGGCTGGTGGGGGCGTGCGGCGCGTGCGGGTGCAGCACCTGCCACGCGTCGAGCAGCGCGGTCGAGCCCTCGCCGAGCGGCGCCTGCAGGCGCGCGTGCAGCGGATCGTCGGGGCGCAGGTTGAAGTCGCCGGTGAGGATCGCCGACATCGTCTGCGGCGCCGGCCGGAACGGGCCGCTGGCCGCGCTGCGCGCGCGATCGACGAGCGCGTGCCCGCAGGCCTCGGCGTGGCGCGCGCGGATCGCGTCGACCTGCGCGTGGCGCTGCAGCGCCGAGTAGTACTCGAGGTGCGTCGTCATCACGCGGATCGGGCCGAGCGGCGATTCGACGGTGGCCTCGAGCAGCACGCGCGGCATGCTCGGCTGCGGCGGGTCGCTCGGCCACGGCAACTGGATGCGCAGCGCCTGCGCCACCGGGTAGCGGCTCAGGATCAGGTTGCCGAATGCGCGCCGCCCGCCGCCGGGCGCCGGCAGGTCGACCGCGGCGACCGGGATCGCCTCGTGGCCCGGCAGCAGCCGCGCGAACTGCTCGAACTGGTTCTCGCCGCGGCTGCCCGGCAGGTCGCGCCAGCCGGCGGCGACCTCCTGCAGGCACAGCACGTCGAAGTCGGCCAGCGCGCGCGCGTGCGCGACGATGCGCGCCGCGTCGACGCGGCCGTCGCAGCCGCGGCACCACTGGACGTTCCACGTGATCAGCTTCATCGGTGCCATTCCCCTCGCGGCACTCCCGGGCGCGTCCGGGCCGTGCGAGACTGCGCGTTTCCGATGCGACCGGAACGCACGCCATGCAAGCGACGTCGAACCGCTATCTGAACACGTTCGTCACCGGGCTGCTCGCCGCGCTGCCGCTGGCGGCGACGCTGCTGGTGTTCGGCTGGGTGGTGCGCCTGCTGGTCGACTACCTCGGGCCGGGCAGCCTGGTCGGGCGCATCCTGAAGGCGCTCGGCTTCGGGTTCAGCGACTCGGCTGCGGTCAGCTACCTGATCGGCATCGCGATCGTCGTCGTCGCGATCTTCATGCTCGGCGCCCTGGTGCAGACGCGCGTGCGCCCGGTGCTCGCGCACGCGATGAACGCGGTCGTGATGCGTATCCCCATCGTGCGCAGCGTCTACGAGATGGCCGCGAAGTTCGTCGACCTGCTGGGCCAGCGCGAGCGCACCGGCATCCAGTCGATGAGTCCGGTGTGGCTGCACTTCGGCGGCGTGGGCGGCGTCGCGGTGCTGGGCCTGCTGTCGACTCCCGAGCCGCTGCGGGTCGGCGAGCTCGATTACTTCGCGGTGCTGGTGCCGACGGCGCCGGTGCCGGTCGGCGGCG
>JANJTK010000190.1 GCA_024711155.1 Burkholderiaceae bacterium | reverse complement strand
GCGCCGGGCGTCTCGCTGCCTTGCGCCGCGCGGGCGTGCGCGGCGCGTCCGGCAACAGCGCCTCGGCCGCCGGCGCCGCGCGCTCGACGAGGCTGACCGCTACCGCCGCCGGCGGCGCGGCCGGCGGCGCGATCCAGGACGAAACGCTCGCGCCGCGCAACAGCGCGACGTGCAGTCCGAGCGACACCAGCAGCGCCGCCACCGCTGCCCCCGGCCGGACCGACGAGAACGCGGCCGCGCTCACCCGCTGCGCAACCCGGTGGCGCGCACCAGCGCGATCGCGACCATCGGCGCGACGAGCCCGATCGCCAGCACCAGCAGCATCAGCTCGCCCAGCTGCCCGTAGTCGGCCGGCACCGTCACCGCGCCGGTGGCCGCATCGCGCACCTGCCGCGTCACCATGTAGGCCTGGTTGAGCCACTTGGTGCCCAGCTGCGACGCCGACAGCGCGAGATTCGTGAACGACGCCATCACCGCGAAGTAGGTCGCCTTCAGCTTGTCGGGCGCCGAGTTGGCGATCCAGGCGAGCATCGGCACCATCGCGATCTGGCCCAGCGGCGACTCGATCGCCGTGTCGACGAGAGCGATGAAGCGCGCGTCGACCACGCCGCCGGTGCGCGCCGCGGTCCACTCGTGCAGCCCGTGGTACATGCCGAGGATCGGCAGCATCAGCACGGCCCCGACGACGGTGAGGAAGCCGACGATGTAGTAGATCGAACGCTCGGCCATGAAGCGCCGGAAGGCGAACAGTCCGGCCAGCGTCAGCGCGCTGCCGATCAGCGACAGCACGGACAGGAACTGCTGGTCGAAGCCGAGTTCGTCGATCATCCACCAGGTCTGCCCGGCGCCGGGCGTGGGCAGCGCGCGGAACACGAAGACGACGATCGCCGTGCCGAGCAGCGTTGCGCGCCCCTGCGGCTCGAGCTCGCGCAGCAGCCGCCACATCAGCGCGACCACGATCGCCATCGACGCGCCGAACACCAGCTCCTCGCGCCAGCCCAGGTTGCTCAGCCCGACCGCGAGCGACATCGCGGCGAACGCGAGTCCGCCCCCGAGCACCCACCAGTTCACTTCGGGTCGCTGCGCGTGCACGTCGAGCCGCTCGGCGATCTGCGCTTCGGCTAGCCCCTGCGCGCGCAGCCGCGCGCGCGCCCGGCGCGCGAGCCAGGCCGCGAACGCGACGCCGGCCACCGACACGGCCGGAATCGCCAGCGCCAGCTGGTGAACGCGGACGTAGACTGCGAGCCGCTGCGCCTCGGGCAGCGCCTGGACGCCGCTCAGCAGGAACACGTTGAGCAGCGCCACCAGCACGCCGCCGCCGATAATCGCGACGCGCCCGAGCGTCTGCATCGTGGTGTGCATGGCGCGGCGCCGCTCGTCGGCGAACGGCCGGCCGGCATCGTCGTGGCGCGGCACCGCCTCGACGGTCATCGCATCGGCCACGACGTCCTGCGTGACGTAGCCGATCGGCGCGAGCAGTGCCGCCAGCACGTACCAGGCCTCGGCCGGCATCGTTGCGCTCATGCGTGCCGGATCTGCGAGCAACCCGATCATGATCAGCAGGCTCGCGGCGATCAGCGACGCGCCGAGCCAGACCAGCCACGCCTTGTAGCGCCAGAGCAGGTCGACCAGGTGCCCGAGCGGCATCTTCAGCGCCCACGGCAGGCCGGCCCAGAAGCCGAGCGCCGCCAGGAACTCGGCCGACAGCCCGAGGTAGTCCTTGACGAAGAAGGTGCCGACGATCGCCGTCAGCCCGGAGATGCCGGCGGCAACGTAGACCATCAGCGGCGGCAGGTACGACAGCCGCATGTCCCTGCCCAGCGACAGCACGTTGCGGTCGAGCCAGCGCGCGAGCGCCCCGATGCGACTCATTGCGGGTCGGGCGCAGAGCGGAGCGGTTCCGCTCGCTGGCCGTCGCTTCCGCTCACTTCCGCCCGTCGCGCTGCCCGTCGCGCTGCCCCTCTTGCTGCCCCTCTTGCTGCCCCTCTTGCTGCCCCTCGCGCTGCCCCTCTTGCTGCTCGCGACGGATGTCGCCGGCGGTCCAGAACGACAGCGCCGCCACCGCGAGTCCGCAGGCCACCGCATTGACGGTCGCCGCGCGCTCGCCGTCGTAGCCGAGCAGCCACGGCGACGCCGCGAGCCCGAGCCCGACCGCGAGGTTGCCCCACTCCTCGACGATCTCGGGGTAGTAGAACGCGTCGACCGCGAGCGTGACGACGGCTACGCCGGCAAGCATCGCCGCCCAGGCGGCCGGTTGCATCTGCACGCCGAGCACGAACGGCGACGCGACCAGCCACAGCCCCAGCGCCACCTCGATCCGATCCTGCCAGTGCGCCCTGATCATGGTGCCGTGCCCCCGGTTGCGGCGGCCCCCGAGCGAAGCCCCCCGGAGGGAAATGTAACTTAAGATCCGCCCTGCTCCATCATGCCGCTGCTCGTTCCTCATCCGCCGCTCGCCTTCGACGCGACGGGCACTCCCTTCAGCACGCTCTACGGCGACGTGTTCCGCAGCCGCGCCGGCGCGTGGAGCGAAGCGCGCGAGGTGTTCGTCGATGGCTGCGAGCTGCCGCGGCAGTGGGCGCAGCGCGGCGCGCAGGCGAGCGCGGCGCCGTTCACGGTGCTCGAGCTCGGCTTCGGCGTCGGCGTGAACTTCCTCGCGACGCTGCAGGCCTGGCGCGAAAGCGGCGCGCGAGGCGGACGGCTGCACTTCGTGTCGGTCGAGGCCCATCCGCTGGTGCGCGACGATCTCGCGCGCGCGCTCGATGCGCTCGCGGCGCCGGCACCCGATGCGCAGGCGCTGCTCGACCAGTGGCCGGATCCCCTGCCGGGGCTGCACACGCTCGCGTTCGACGACGGCACGATCGAGCTGACGCTCGCACTCGGCGAAGCGAAGGCGCTGGTGCCGAAGCTGCGGCTCGCGGCCGACGCGTTCTTCCTCGACGGCTTCGCGCCCGCTCGCAACCCGGCGATGTGGTCGCCGGAGCTCGTGCGCGCGCTCGCGCGCCTGGCGCGGCCCGGCGCGACGCTGGCGACCTGGTCGGCCGCGGCGGGCGTGCGCGAAGCGCTGCAGGCGGCAGGATTCGAGACGGAACGCGTCGCCGGCCACGGGCCCAAGCGCCATCGGCTGCGCGCCCGCTACGCGCCGCGCTGGCGCAGCTTCGAGCCGCCCGCGTCCGCGCCGCCACCGGCGCGACGCGACGTGCTGGTCGTCGGCGCCGGACTCGCCGGCGCCGCGGTGGCCGCGGGC
>JANJTK010000285.1 GCA_024711155.1 Burkholderiaceae bacterium | reverse complement strand
CAGCTCGTCGATCGCGCTGGACGACTCGAGCGCCGCCGCGCGCGCGAACATCGCGCCGATGCTCGCCGACATGCAGCGCACGCTCGACCGGCTGGCCGACCTGCGCGTGCCGGTGCTGGCCGCCATCCAGGGCGCATGCGTCGGCGGCGGCGTCGACCTGGTCTGCGCCGCCGACATGCGGTATTGCAGCGCCGACGCGTTCTTCTGCATCCAGGAGATCAACATCGGCATGGCCGCCGACCTCGGCACGCTGCAGCGGCTGCCGAAGCTGATTCCCGAGGGCGTCGCCCGGGAGCTCGCCTACACCGGGCGCAGGCTGCCCGCCGCGCGTTCGCTGGCGTTGGGCCTCGTGAACGAGGTCTTCGCCGACGGCGACGCGATGCTGGCCGGGGTGATGCAGGTCGCGCGCGAGATCGCTGCGAAGCCGCCGGTTGCCGTCTGGGCGAGCAAGCAGGCGATCGACTACGCGCGCGACCACTCGGTGGCCGAGGGCCTGCGCCAGATGGGCTGGCTGCAATCGGGGCTCTGGGATACCACGGCGGTCGCCGAAGCCATCCGCGCACGCGCGCAGAAGCGCGAGCCCTCGTTCCCCGACCTCGTCCCGCTGCGCTACTTCACCGACGTCGATGCCAGCGCGGGCACCACGTCCGACGCGCCGCATCGCGCCGACACCGTTCCGGCACGCCGATCATGACGACGGCCACCCTCGCCTGGTACTTCGACTACATCTCGCCGTTCTCGTACCTGCAGAGCGCGAAGCTCGACGCGTTCGCGGCGCACGCGACGCTCACCTGCCGGCCGGTACTGTTCGCCGGGCTGCTCCAGCACTTCGGCAACGTAGGCCCCGCGGAGATCGAGCCCAAGCGCCGCTGGACGTTCGAGCACGTCGCCTGGCTCGCGCACGAGCACGGCATCCCGCTGAAGCTGCCGCCCGCGCATCCATTCAACCCGCTGGCGGCGCTGCGGCTGACCATCGCCGCCGGCAGCAGCGCCGCCGCGATCGACGCGGTGTTCGGCCACATCTGGCAGCACGGCCTGCGTGGCGACGATATCGAATCGCTCGCAGCGGTCGCGCGCGCGCTCGGGATCGATGCGCCGGATCATCGAGGAACGCCTCGAACATGGCGGTCGCGTCCTCGCCCCTGAAACGCTCGCCGCCGGCGACGAGCGTCGGCACGCCGAACACGCCATCGACCGCGGCGAGCTCGCCGTGCCGGGGCAGCGGCGCCGTCACGCCCGGCGC
>JANJTK010000187.1 GCA_024711155.1 Burkholderiaceae bacterium | reverse complement strand
CGCTGCTCTACGTCGGCAAGGCGCGCGACCTGAAGAAGCGGGTCTCGTCGTACTTCACGCGGGGCGCGCGCAGTCCGCGCATCGAGCACATGCTCGGGCGCGTGGCGCGGATCGAGACCACCGTCACCCGCTCCGAGGCCGAGGCGCTGCTGCTCGAGAACAACCTGATCAAGAGCGCGGCGCCGCGCTACAACATCCTCTTTCGCGACGACAAGTCGTATCCGTACCTGCGGCTGAGTGCGCACCGCTTCCCGCGCATCGAGTACTACCGGGGCGCGATCGACCGGCAGGGGCGTTACTTCGGCCCGTACCCGAACGCGTGGTCGGTGCGCGAGGCGATCCAGTCGCTGCAGAAGGTGTTCCGGCTGCGCACCTGCGAGGACGCGGTGCTGGCGAACCGCTCGCGCCCGTGCCTGCTGCACCAGATCGGCCGCTGCAGCGCGCCCTGCGTCGGCCGGATCGACGAGCCCGGCTACGCGCAGGACGTCGACGCCGCGACGCGCTTCCTGCGCGGCGGCCAGCGTGAACTGCTCGCCGAGCTCGAGGCGAGGATGCGCGAGGCGGCTGCGGCGCTGCGTTTCGAGGAAGCGGCGCAGCTGCGCGACCGGCTCGGGGCGCTCGCGCGGATGCAGTCGCGCCAGTCGATGGAGACCCTGCCCGACGTCGACGCCGACATCGTGGCGGCGGCGGTGAGCGGCGGGCGCGCGTGCGTGAACCTCTCGATGGTGCGCGGCGGGCGCCACCTCGGGGACAAGGCCTTCTTTCCGCTGCACGCGGCGCAGGCCGACGATGCCGGCTCGCCGGCGGAGGTGATCGAGGCCTTCGTCGCACAGCACTACGACGCCGCGCCGGTGCCGCCGGTGCTGGTGGTCGACGGCGTTGCCCCCGACCCTGCACTGGCCGAATGGCTCGCGCAGCGGGCCGGCCATCCGGTGCAGTGGATCCGCCAGCCGCAGGGCATCCGGCGCGAGTGGCTCGAGCTCGCGCGCCAGAACGCGGGACTTGCGCTGGCGCGCCTGCTGTCGGAGGAGGGCTCCCAGAAGGAGCGAACCCGCGCGCTCGCCCAGGTGCTCGGACTCGACGACGGGGCCGACCTCGAGCGGCTGCGCGTGGAGTGCTTCGACGTCAGCCACACGATGGGCGAGGCGACGCAGGCGTCGTGCGTCGTCTACCAGCGCCACGACATGCAGCGCGGCGAGTACCGGCGCTTCAACATCGAGGGCGTCGCCGGCGGCGACGACGTCGCGGCGATGCGCCAGGCGCTGTCGCGACGCTACGCCAGCGCTCCGGTGCCGGACGTGGTGCTGGTCGACGGCGGCGCGGCGCAGCTCGGCGTTGCGCGGCAGGTGTTCGAGGAGCTCGGGGCCGACGTTGCGGCGCTCGTCGGCGTCGCCAAGGGCGAGGGGCGCAAGGTCGGACTCGAGACCCTGGTGTTCGCCGACGGCCGCGCGCCGGTCGCACTCGGGCGCGATTCGGCCGCGTTGATGCTGGTCGCGCGGATCCGCGACGAGGCGCACCGCTTCGCGATCACCGGGATGCGCGCCCGGCGCGCAAAGGCGCGCCAGGGGTCGCAACTCGACGAGATCGACGGCGTCGGACCGAAACGCCGGCAGCGGCTGCTCGCGCGTTTCGGCGGACTGCGTGGCATCATGGCGGCGAGCGTCGACGAGCTCGCAGCGGTCGAGGGCGTGTCGCGGTCGCTCGCGCAGGAGATCTACCGCCGGTTGCATTGAAGCGCCCGGCGACGATCCCCGCCACGGACTCCGGGCCTGCCAGACCATGTTCTCGAACCTTCCGACGCTGCTCACCTGGACGCGCGTGCTCGCCATCCCGCTACTGGTGGGCGCCTTCTTCCTGCCGCTCGATGCGGCGGCGCAGAACCTCGCGGCGACGGTGCTCTTCGTGGCCGCCGCGCTCACCGACTGGCTCGACGGCTGGCTCGCGCGCCGCTGGGGGCAGACGTCGGCGTTCGGCGCGTTCCTGGACCCGGTGGCCGACAAGCTGATCGTCTGCGTGGCGCTGGTGATGCTGGTGCACCTGGGGCGGATCGGCCCGGTGATCGCGGCGATCATCGTCGGCCGCGAGCTGACGATCTCGGCGCTGCGCGAGTGGATGGCGCAGATGGGTGCGCGCGCCAGCGTCGCCGTGCATTCGATCGGCAAGCTGAAGACGGTGGCGCAGCTGGTCGCGATCCCGTTGCTGCTGTTCGACGGCGTGCTCGCGGGCCTGTTCCACACGCGGCCGCTGGGCACCTGGCTGATCTGGGCGGCGGCTGCGCTCACCGTGTGGTCGATGACCTACTATCTGAGGCGGGCGTGGCCGGTGCTGCGCGACGGTCACGCGGGCGCGCAGGTGCGCGACTGACCGAGGCGTCGCGCGAGGCGTGCCGTTGGTTTGACTTCAGAGCGGGGCCCGCTATAATTGCGGGCTTCCGAGCGCGGGAGTAGCTCAGTTGGTAGAGCGCAACCTTGCCAAGGTTGAGGTCGCGAGTTCGAGACTCGTCTCCCGCTCCAGTTATTGAAGGAAACGGAAGGGAAGCGCGCCAGCTTCCCTTTTTCTTTCCTGCGGCGCGGCGCGCGATGCGCGCGGTCCGCCCACCCGGCGGGGTGGCAGAGTGGTCATGCAGCGGCCTGCAAAGCCGTGTACGCCGGTTCGATTCCGACCCCCGCCTCCAGTTCCCGTGCCATCGACCTCCGGTGCCAGTCGCGGCCGCGCCAGGGACGATGCCGTCGTGTCGATTGCGTCAAGACATTGACGCGCCCGGATTCGATGTATACAGTCTGTATACATCGAACCACGACAACGACGATCCGGAGATCTTTCCCTTGGCCGATACGCCGCCGAAGACGGCCGCGCGGTTGCGTGTCGCGCCGCTCTCGGGTGACGCGTCGCAGACCGAGCGCGCGGCCTTCGGCATTCGCGACCTGGTCTTGCGTGGGGCTTACCGGGCCGGCGAGCGGGTGACCGAACTCGGCCTGGCCGAGGTCCTGAACGTGTCGCGCACGCCGGTGCGAGCGGCGCTGCAACGGCTCGCGCAGGAGGGCCTGCTCGAGCCGGTGCAGCCGAGCGGCTACGTCGTGCGCGGCTTCACCGAAGCCGAGATCTTCGACGCGATCGAGGTGCGCGGCGCGCTCGAGGGGCTCGCGGCGGCGCTCGCCGCCGAGCGCGGCGTCTCGCAGCCGCTGCTGGCCGAGATGCGCGACTGCCTGCGCCAGCTCGACGTGGCAATCGAGCGCAGCGACCGCGGCGAGGACTGGCTGTCGCACTACAGCGTGTGGAACGCGCGCTACCACGACCTG
>JANJTK010000183.1 GCA_024711155.1 Burkholderiaceae bacterium | reverse complement strand
TGCCGCGCCGCTGCTGGACGCAGCCCGAAACGGGCTGGTCGACGGCGCGCACGCGGCGTTTCTCGCCTGTGCCGTGATCGCGGCAGCCTGCGTGCTGATCAGCCTGCGGCTTCCGCGCTTCGACCTGCGCGGGCGCTGATTCTCCCGGGCGCGAGAAGGCAAGCCGCTGACACCGACCGGTTCAGGCGGCAGAGACTTCGCTGCACAGGTCGCCGAGCGAGATCGCTTCGATTCCATCGGCGAGCGGGAAGCGTTCGACGCCGCCGTACACGACGAAGCGCCGCTCCGGCCGCACGGACTCGCAGGCATGGTGAAAGCCTCTCTCGATCTTCGGCGCCAGCCCCCGCTTGATCTCGATCGCCCACGGTTGGCGATGGCCGGGAAGTGCGAGCAACAGGTCGGCCTCGGCGCCGGCCGAGGTGCGGAAGAAATTCGCGCCCGTACCGCCCGGTGCAGCGCCGATCAGCGATTCGATCGCCAGCCCCTCCCAGCTTGAACCGGCCACGGGGTGCGCCAGCAGCGCCTCGCGGTCGCCGATACCGAGGAGGGCGTGCACCAGTCCGCTGTCTCGAACATAGACTTTGGGCGACTTGACCAGGCGCTTGCGAATGTTGCCGTGCCACGGCGCCAGGCGGCGCACGAGGAGCAGGTCCACGAGCAGGTCGAGGTAGCCGGCGACCGTCTTGCCGTCGACCGCCAGTGCGCGCGCAAGCGCCGCAGCGTTGAGCAATCCGCCCTGCTGGTGCGCGAGCATCGTCCAGAGGCGGCGAAGGGTCTCCGCCGGAACGCGCGGCCCGAGTTGGGGGACGTCTCGCTCGAGGTAGGTGCGGATGAAATCCACCCGCCAGCGCAGGCTCGCCGCGTCGGATTCGGCCAGCAGGCTCTCCGGGAATCCGCCGCGCAGCCACAACCCATCGAGACGATCGCGACCGACTTCTGCAGCATCGAGCGGCGCGAGCTCCAGATAACGGATGCGCCCGGCGAGCGACTCGCTCGATTGCCTCAGCAGGTCGATCGACGCCGAGCCCAGCACGAGAAAGCGCCCCTTGCGTTGCCCGCGTCGCCGACCGGAGTCGATGAGCCCGCGCAGGCTCTGGAAGAGCTGCGGTGTGCGCTGGATCTCGTCGAGAATCACGAGCTTGTCTGCGTGCTGCTCGAGATAGAGCTCGGGCACTGCGAGCTTCGCCCGGTCGGTCTCTGACTCCAGGTCGAGATAGATTGCCGGTCGTGTTCCAGCCACTTCGAGCGCCAGCGTGGTCTTCCCGACCTGCCGCGGGCCGAGCAGCGCCACGGCCGGGACTTCGGCAAGGGCGGACGAGAGAGCCAGCTGCAGCCTGCGGGGGATCATGCTTGCAATTATGGAGCAACGCTCCATAATTGCAATGATCGATCTGCGACGCGACTCCGTGCAGGCTGGTGCGCGCGGAGGGGCCTCAGGAATTCGCCAGCAGCGCGAACTCGCGCTGCAGCCGCTCGCGATGAGCGGGATGCGCGATTGCCACCAGCGCGGCCGCGCGCTGCGCCGGTGCGAGACACCGGATCGACGCCACCCCGTATTCGGTCACGACGAAATCGATGTCGTCGGCGACCACGGTGACCGGCGCACCCTCCCCCAGGCGCGCGACGACGTTGCTGTGCGCGCCGCGGGCGAACGACGATCGCAGCGCGATGATGCTCTTGCCGCCGCGCGACTTCGTCGCGGCCGCGGCGAAGTCCGGCAGGCCGCCCGGCAACGAGATCAGGCGACCGTTGGCTTGTTCGGCGTTGGCGTTCCCGCCGAGATCGACCTGCAGCGCGCTGTTGATCGCGCACAGGCAGTCGATCGCCCGCAGGACGCCGGGGTCATGCGTCACCGAGCACGGATGAAACTCGATGGCCGGATTCTGGTGAACGAAGTCGTAGAAGTCGCGCGTTCCGCCCGCCATCGCCGTCACCGAGACGCCTTCGAAGCGCCTCTTCGTGCTGTTGTCGATGACGCCGGCTTCGATCAGCGGCCGGATACCGTCGCTGACGATGCCGCTGTGCAGTCCGAGATGCTTCAGGTGCCCGAGTTGCGCCAGCACCTGGTCGGGCAAGGAACCGATGCCGACCTGCAGCACCGCGCCGTCCTCGATCAGCGCGGCGACGTGCTGCGCGATTCGGCGATCGACATCGTCGGCTTGCACGGGCGCCGCCTCGAGCAGAGGTCCGTTCGCGTCGACGAAGAAGTCGATCCGGTCGACCGGCAGCGCGGCGTCGCCGAGGGTGCGCGGCATCTGCGGGTTGATCTCGGCCACGACGACCGGCGATTGTGCCAGCACCGCGCGCAGGTAGTCGACTGAGATCCCAAGTGAAACCAGGCCCTGCGCATCGGGCGGCGCCACCTGCAGCAGGATCGCGTCGGCCCTCAGCTCGCCGCGCTCGAACAGCCCCGGAATCCGCGACAGCGGCTGACGCAGAGCGCGCGCGCGCCCCTCGTCGACCGCCGCGCGCAGGCCGCGGCCGGGCAGGAAGGTCGCCACGTCGAGGTGAGCCGTCGCCGCTGCGGTGGCGTACTCGGGTTCGCCCATCGGCATCAGCGTCAGGACCCGCACGCCATTGAGCTCGGCGGCCTGCGCCGCCAGGTGGTGCGCCAGCAGCGGCGGCTCGGCGAAGCCGGAGTGCAGCACCACGGTCGCCGCCGGTGCGAGCCCGGCAAAGAACGCCGCAGGGTCGGACAAGCGCTTCATCGACCGTGCCTCGCATCGATGTCCCCCTTGCGCATCACCACCAGCCCCTTCAGGTACGCCCCTTCCGGAAACTCCAGCGTCACCGGATGATCGGGCGCCGCCTCCAGCGTCTCGACGATGTAGCCGTCGACACCCGCATCGGCGCCCGCCGAGGCGACGATCTTGTGGAACAGATCCGCGCTGACGCCGCCCGAACACGAGAAGGTGAAGAGCACGCCGCCCGGCTCGAGCAGTTGCAGCGCGAGCCGGTTGATGTCCTTGTACGCGCGCGCGGCGCGCTCGGCGTGCGCTGCCGTCGGCGCGAACTTCGGCGGGTCGAGGACGATCGCGTCGAAGCGCGCGCCGTCTTCCAGGAACCGGCGCAGCGACGCGTTGACGTCGGCGTCGACGAAGCGCGTGCGCGCAGGGTCGAAGCCGTTGAGCGCGACGTGTGCGCGGGCGCGATCGAGTGCGGGCGCCGACGAATCTATCGACACGACCTCGCCGTCGTCGACGTCGGCCGCGCGCATCCCGGCGAGCGCCGCCACCGTGAAGCCGCCGGTGTAGCAGAAGCAGTTCAGCACCCGGCGCAGTCGCAGTCGCTGCACGCAGTCGGCGAAGCGCTTGCGGTTGTCGCGCTGGTCGAGGTAGAAACCGGTCTTGTGGCCGGTGGCGATGTCGACGGTGAAGCGCCAGTCGTGCTCGACGATCTCCAGCGCCGGCGGCGGCGCCTCCCCGTCGGCATTCCCGCAGGCCTCCCCACTGTCGTTCCCGCAGGCCTCCCCGCCTGCCGCGGCGCCCGCCGCTGCGCCGCCGCGCAACCAGCCGGTGACGGCGGGCAGGCCTTCGAGCGCGCGCGCGCCGGCGTCCGAGCGCTCGTAGAGGCGCGCGAGGCCGGTCGCGCTCAGCAGCGCATCGGCGACGACGCCCTTCCAGCGCTCGGCGCCGGCGCTGCCGAACTGCGCGACCAGCGTGTCGCCGTAGCAGTCGACGACCAGACCCGGCAGTCCGTCCGACTCACCGTGCACCAGGCGCACGGCGTCGCTGCGCACGTCGAAGCGGCGCCGCGCAGCGATCGCGCGCGCGAGCGCGGCCGCCAGGAACGCTGCGTCGATGCGCTGCGCCTCGTCGAAGCTCCACGCGCGCGCGCGAATCCGCGACTGCGGACTGAACGCGGCCCACGCGAGAAACTTGCCTTCGTGCGACTCGATGCGCACGGTCTCGCCGCTGTCGCCGCCGCCCTTCGCGACGGCGGAGTCGAACACCCAGGGATGGCGGCGCAGCAGCGAACGCTCGCGGCCGGGATGCAGTCGGATCGTCTTCATGGACGCATTGTGCGCCCGGCGCCCTCGCGCCGGATCGCGGCGGCAGCGCCCCGCGACCCGCCGCGCTGCTTCCTCAGTACCTCACGAAATCGGTCAACCGCACCCACTTGCCGTTCTGGACGCGGGCCATGAACACCTGCCGTGCCGCGAGGTGATTGTCGGCGGAGAACGACATCGGCGCGCTCCCGAAGGCGTTGCGGTAATCGCGGATCTGCTCGATTCCCGCAGCGAAGGTCTCGGGGGTCAGGCTGCGGCCGGCGTTCTTCAGCCCCATCGCGGCCGTCTGCATGACGATGTAGCCGACCACCGCCTGGACGTTGGCGGGCTTGCCGAAGCGCTGCTCGTAGCGCTTCATCCACGCCAGCGCCTCCGGGCCGGCGGTCTCGGGGTCGGGGATCGGCGTCTGGCCCGCGCCGAACAGCCCCTCGACCGCCGCCTTGCCGAGCATCGGGACCTCGGGCGCATAAGCCGCCTGCGAAGTCAGGAAGTCCACGTTCCAGCTGAGCTGCCGTGCCGCTGCCATCGCACCGATCGTCTCTCGAACGATCGTGCCGAGCACAACCAGGTCCACGCCGTCACTCCTGAGCTTCGCGATCTGGCTCGAGAAGTCGGTGGCGCCGCGCTTGTAGCTCGTCTGGGACACGAGCGAGAGCTTCATCGCGTCGAGCTGGTCCCTGACGCCCTTCAGGAGGTTGGCGCCGAACTCGTCGTCCTGGTAAAGGATGCCGACGCGCCGCTTGCCGTGCGTCTCGACCATGTACTTCACGCCGGTCCGGATGTCGTCGTAGTAGGGGGTGAAGAACGCGAACTTCAGCTTGTGATACGGATCAAAGAACATCTCGGCCGGCGTGACCGGAAACACGTGCGGGACGCCGGCCTTCAGGACCAGCGGCATCGTCGCCGCGGCGGTCACGGTTCCCATCTGCCCGACCATCGCGAAGATCCGGTCCTGGTTCAGGAGCTTTTGCGCGGCGAGCACGGCCTTCTTGGGATCGTAGGCCATGTCCTCGACGATCAATCCGAGGCGCCTTCCATGAATGCCGCCTTCGGCGTTGATCTCGTCGACAGCCATCTCCATGCCGTTCTTGATCGGCAGCCCCCAGAAGTTGATGGGCCCGCTCAGGTCGAGCAGCGTCCCCAGCACGATCCCGGTGTCCGTCACGCCCTGGATCTGCGAAGCCGCAGGCCCCGGCGCACAGAGCGCTGCCGTCGCCGCGATCGCGGCCAGTATCCGACCCGTTCGTCTCATGATCGTCCCTCCTTCGCCCGATTGAGAATCCGCCCGCGGTAGGGGGGCGGTCACCCTTCGCTCTCCTGGTACATCGATTCGATGAGGTCACGGTACTTCTCGTTGACCAGCTTGCGCTTGAGCTTCATCGTCGGAGTCAGCTCCTCGTCCTCCGCGGTGAGCTGCACTTCGATCAGGCGAAAGCGCTTGATCGCCTCCACCCGCGCGAAACGCGCATTGACCCGGTCGATCTCGCCCTGGACCAGGGCGGTCACCTCGGGAGCCCGGCACAGGCTCGCGTAGTTGGTGAACGGCACCCGCGCGTCCTGCGCGAACTTCGCGACGTTCTCGTGGTCGATCATCACGAGCGCGGTGAGATACCTGCGCCGGTCGCCGATCACGATCGCGTCCGAGACGTACGGGCTGAACTTCAACTGGTTCTCGATCTCCGACGGCGTCACGTTCTTGCCGCCCGCGGTGATGAAGATGTCCTTGAGCCGATCCGTGACGCGCAGGTAGCCGTCCGCGTCGATCGATCCGACGTCCCCGGTGTGCAGCCAGCCCTCGTCGTCGATCGCCTCGCGCGTCCTGTCGGGGAGCCCCACGTATCCGGCGAACACGTGCTCGCCCCGCACGAGGATCTCGCCTTCGTCCCCGATCCGCACCTCGGTGCCAGGCAAAGCGACGCCGACGCTGCCGATCCGGCGCCGCCCCGGCGGCGGAAGCGTCGCCACACCGGTGGTTTCGGTCATGCCGTAGGCCTCGCGCATGTCGAGTCCGAGCGCGAAGTACCAGCGGATCAGGTCCGGCGAGATCGGCGCGGCCCCTGTGACGACGTAGCGCGCACGGTCCATGCCGATCAGCTTGCGCGCGCGGCGTAGCGCCAGCACCTCCGCCGCCCGGTGCGCGAGTCCGAGCATCCGCGGCACCGGCCGATCCTGCAGGCGATGCTCCGCGACGGCCGCGCCGATACCGATCGCCCAGTCGAACACGCGCCGCTCGAACGCAGTGGCGTCGTCCGCCGCCATTCGGATCGCCGAGTAGAACTTCTCCCAGATGCGTGGCACGCCGAAGAACACCGTCGGCGACACCTCGCGCACGTTCTGCGGCATGGTGTCGGCGCTCTCGACGAAGTTGACCGTTGCGCCGTGGAAGATCGGCCGGAAAGTCGTCAGCAGTCGCTCCGCGATGTGACATAGCGGCAGGAACGACAACTGCTCGTCCTCCGGGCCCGCCGGCAGGACGGCGGCGAGACAGCGCGCCTGGAAGACCAGGCTGCCGTGCGTCAGCATCGCGCCCTTCGGCGGACCGGTCGTACCCGAGGTGTAGATCAGCACCGCGAGGTCCGCGGGCTCGACCGCTTCGAGCGCAGACTGCCACTCTCCTGCATTCGCCGCCGCGCGCGATCGTCCCGTCTCCATCAGGGCGTCGAGGCTCGTGACCTGGGGATCGCGGAAGTTGCGCAGGCCCTCCAGGTCGAACACCACGATCCGGGCCAGGCCCGCCATGCCGTCTCTGACCTCCAGCGCCTTGTCGAGCTGTTCCTCGTCCTCGACGAACAGCCAGCGCGCGTCGCAGTCGCAGACGACGTGACGCAGTTGACGCGGCGAATCGGTGGGGTAGACGCCGACCGACACGCCACCGAGGGTCAGGATCGCCAGGTCCGCGATCATCCACTCGGGGCGGTTGGTTCCGATGATGCACGCGCGTTCGCCGCGCCCGAATCCGAGCGCGCGCAGGCCGAGCGCTGTGTCCCGCACGCGCTCGCCGTACTGCGCCCAGCTGGTCGCACGCCACAGGCCGCGCTTCTTCTCCCGGTACGCGATCCGCTCGCCGCGCCTGGCCACCGCCAGCGCGAACGCGCGCGCAAGCGTCGCCCCCGGCGTCGGTTCGACGACGAGCGCCGCCTCGGCGGCCGCGCGCCCGGCACGCTGCGGCACGCCGCGCGAAACGGCACCGGCGCCGGCTAGCGCCACTGCTTCCTGCGCTTCCATCGCCGCTCACCGCGCAGCCCGCGGTCCTTGATCCCGAGGTAGAACTCGCGGATGTCCTCGTTGGAGAGCAGACGCGCGCTCGAATCCTCCATGACGATCCGGCCGAGTTCGAGCACGTACCCGCGGGACGACAGCGCAAGCGCCTGCGCGGCGTTCTGCTCGACCAGCAGGACGCTGACGCCCGACTCGCGGTTGATCCTGGAGACGATCGCGAAGATCTCCTTCACGAGCGCCGGCGACAGGCCCAGCGAGGGCTCGTCGAGCAGCAGGACCCGCGGGCGCGCCATCAGCGCCCGCGCAATCGCGAGCATCTGCTGCTCTCCGCCCGACAGCAGACCCGCCTGCTGAGACTGACGCTCGCGCAGCCTCGGGAAGTACTCGAACATGCGCTCGAAATCCGCGGCGACCCGCCGGTCGTTGTTCCACAGGTAGGCGCCGGCGACGAGGTTGTCCCGCACCGACAGCAGCGGAAACACCTCCCGGCCCTCGGGCACGTGGACGATGCCCCGGCGCGCAAGCGCGTCCGGGGCTGCGGCCCCGGTCGGCTCGCCGTCGAGGCGCACCTCGCCACGGGTCGGCGCGATCGTCCCGGAGATCACCCTGAGCAGGGTGCTCTTGCCCGCGCCGTTGGCACCCAATACCGCGACCACCTCCCCGGCACGGAGCTCCACCGTCACGCCGCGCAGCGCCAGCACCGGGCCATAGGACGCCTCGATGTTCCTGGCGGACAGGAGCGCTTCGCCGTTCACGTCATTGCCCCAGATAGGCGTGGACCACGTCGGGGTGGCGCTGGACCTCCTGCGGCGTGCCCTCGACCAGCGTGCGGCCGTAGTTGAGCGCCAGCACGCGGTCGGACACTTCGCCGACCAGCGCCATGTCGTGCTCGATCATCATCACCGTGATGCCGAGGTCGTGCCGGATGTCGCTGATCCAGAAGGCCAGCTCCTGCGTTTCCTCGACGTTGAGACCCGACGACGGCTCGTCGAGCAGCAACAGCGTCGGATCCGAGGCCAGCGCGCGCCCGAGCTCCACGATCTTGCGTGCGCCGTATGGCAACGCGCCGATCGTCGCGTCGCGCCAGGGCTGCAGATCGAGGAATTCGATCACTTCCTCGACGCGCTCCCGATGAAGGTGCTCCTCGCGGCGCACGGAGCGGCTGAAGACGAGTTCGGCCGCGAGCGACGTCGAGAAGCGCGCGTGGCGACCGAGCAGCAGGTTCTCGAGCACCGTGGCGTGCTCGAAGAGCTCGAGGTTCTGGAACGTGCGTGCGATCCCGGCCCCGATCACCGCGTGCGGCGCGATCCGGCCCAGGTCCTGCCCGTCGAAGCGCACGCTTCCCCGGTCCGGCGCATGGATGCGGCTGATGACGTTGAAGATCGTGGTCTTGCCGGCGCCGTTCGGACCGATGATGCTGAACACCTCCCCGCGGCGCACACCGAAGCTCACGCCGGAGAGCGCCTGCACGCCCCCGAACGCGAGCGAGAGGTCCTCGACTTCGAGGCAGTTCATCGCAGCCGCTCCGTGCGCGCGTAGGACCGCTGGCGCCTGAACGTCGCGCGTCGGTAGAACGGGAACAGCTCGAGGTATGCCCGGACCTTCACCCAGCGCCCATACAGGCCGTGGGGCTCGTAGAGCATGAACACGATGAGCACGATCCCGTACACACCGGCGTCGAGACCCGCCTGGCTCGCCGCCGAGAGTCCGGTCAGCCCCTTTACGAGCACGATCGCCTGCGGCAGCGCGACGATGAACGCTGCGCCGAGCACCGCGCCGTGAAGCGAGCCCAGCCCGCCGACGAGCACCAGCACGAGCAGTTCGACTGACGCGACGATCGTGAACTGGTCCGGGCTCAGGAACTGGATCTTGTGCGCGTACAGCGCCCCGGCGAAGCCGGTGAGGGCCGCGCTGAGCGCGAACGCGACCAGCTTCGTGCGCGCAATCGCGACCCCCATGCTCTGGGCGGCGATCTCGCTGTCGCGAAGCGCCATCAGCGCGCGCCCCGTCTTCGAGCGCAGCAGGTTGCGCGCTCCGAGCAGCGCGACGGCCAGCAACCCCAGCGCGAGGTAGTAGAGCTTCCATTCGGCGTCGATCGTGACCGGACCGACCGACAGCGGCGGCACGGGAAAGCCGTTGTTGCCGCGCGTGACCGACTCCCAGCGGGCGAGCACTTCCTCGACGATGAAGGCGAAAGCGAGCGTCGCCACGGCCAGGTAGATCCCGCTCATCCGCAACGCCGGCAGGCCGATCACCACGCCGAGCAGGGCGGCGACCGCACCCGCGGCCAGGAAACTCGCCGGAAACGGCCATCCGTGTGCCGCGAGAATCGCCTCTGCATAGGCGCCCGCGGCGAGGAACGCCGCGTGCCCCAGCGAGACCTGGCCGGCGTAGCCTGCGAGGAGCATCATTCCCAGCCCCGCCATCGCGTAGACGCAGACGAACCCCAGCAGCGACACCGGATAGGTGCCGAGCACGAGCGGAGCGGCGATCGCCGCCACCGCAAGCGCGACGTACCAGAGGGCGACCCCGCGGTGCCCGAAAACGCGCAGGTCCTGGTCGAAGCTCGTCTTCAGCTCGACGTGCATCCGCTACACCTTCTTGCCGGCATGCGACGCGAACAGCCCCTGCGGCCGGACCGCCAGCACGGCCAGGAGCACCACGTAGGCCGCGACGTCCTTGAATCCCTCCGGCAGGTAGAAGCCCGCGAGCGACTCGACCACGCCGATCACCAGGCCACCGACGATCGCGCCCGGGATGCTCCCGAAGCCGCCGAGCACCGCCGCCGGGAAGGCCTTCAGGCCGATCATCCCCATGTTGACGTGCACGAACGCGATCGGCGCGAGCAGCATGCCGGCGGCGGCCGACACGGCAGCGCTGATCGCCCAGATCATCGAGAAGATCCGCGGTACCGGGATTCCGGCGTAGTAGGCCGCAAGGTGATTCTGGGACGCCGCCTGCATCGCGATGCCGAGCCGGGTGCGCCGGAAGAACAGGAACAGCGTGGCCACGAGCACGACGGTCGTCGCCATGACCGCGATCTGGTCGTGGCTGACCGCCAGTGGCCCGATGGCGGCGACCTTGCCGGTGAACGGGGTCTCGAGCGCCCGCGTGTCGACGCCCCAGCCCGGCACGAAGCTCACGACGCTTCTCGCGACGAATCCGATGCCGATCGTCACGATGACGATCGCGAACACCGGCTGGCCTACGATCGGTCGTACCACGACGCGGTCGATGAGCCCTCCCAGGGCAGCCATGCACGCGACCGCCGCAGCCAGTCCGAGCCAGAAGGGGAATTCCAGCAGGACGACGAACGTGTAACCGAAGAACGCGCCGAGCATCATCAGTTCGCCCTGCGCAAAGTTGACGACCTCGGTCGCCTTGTAGATCAGGACGAAGCCGAGCGCGACCAGGACGTAGATGCAGCCGAGCGCAACGCCGCTGACGATCTGCTGCGCGAACTCGGCGAGCGGAGTCACGGCCAACCCGCCGGCTCAGGTTCGGACCACGATGCGCACGACGCCGCCGCTCTTGTCGCACAGGCGCTGCAACGCCGCGTTCACGTCGGAAAGCGCGTAGCGCCCGCTGATCGAGGCGGAGAGATCGAGTTGGCCGTCCGCGACCATCGAGAGCAGGTCTTCGATGTCGGCGCGATCCATGCCGAACGAACCCAGCACCGACTGCTCGCGCCCGACGAAGGCCAGCAGCGCGGGAAGCGCCGGACGGCCCGCACCGACCCCGACCAGCACCGCGCGCCCCGACTTGTCGAGCGCGCGGATGGCGGCCTCGGCCGTCTCCACCTTTCCGACGAACTCCAGCGCGAGGTCCGCGCCGCGGCCGAACCCGGCACGGATCGCCTTTGCCGGATCCCCTGCGCTGGCGTCGAGCACGAGGTCCGCGCCGAGTCTGCGCGCCCGTTCGAGGGCGCTCGCATCGACGTCGATGGCGGCGATTCGCCCGGCACCCATCAGGCGGGCCAGGATTATCGCGTGCGTACCGAGGCCGCCGCACCCGAACACCGCGACCGACTCGCCCGCCACGAGTCGGCCGCGACTGCGCAGCGCGTGAAACGGCGTCGAGACGCCGTCCGTGACGATCGCGGCCAGTTCGGACGACACCCCGTCCGGAATCGGGATCAGGGTTCGCGCGGGTGCGACGACGTACTCGGCGAGCGCACCGTCGCGCGCCATTCCATAGACCCGCGACGCGTCGCACAGCGAATGCCGGCCCGCGAGGCAGAAACGGCACTTGCCGCAGAACGCCGCCGGAAACATCGCGACGCGGTCGCCAATCGCGAACTCGCGCACCCCGGAGCCGAGCGCGGCGACGACACCGGCGCCCTCGTGGCCGAGCGTGATCGGGACCCGCTCGACTGGAATGTCGCCCACCACCGCGAGATGCAGGTCGGTGCCGCACAACCCGCACGCTTCGACCCGCAACAGGACCTCGTCCTCTCCGGGTCGAGGCCGCGGCACCTCCTCGATGTTCAGCGGCTGTCCGGGACTCACGAGGCGCGCGGCCAGCATCGTCGTCATCGTCCCCCCCCTCGCGCCCTTCCCGGGAGCAATCCGTCCAGCAACAGGTGCAACGCGGCGCCCAGTTCGCGGTCGCTCGGATGCGACTTCGCGCCGAGCCAACCGCGCGAATCGCGCAATGCCATCAGCCCGAGAAACGCGCCCCAAAGCAGATCCGCGGCCAGCCGTCCGTTGGTCGCGCCGGTCGCCTTCTGGACGATCTCTGCGAGCAGGGCGAAGTTCTCGCCGGAGCGGCGCATCACTTCCGCCTTCACCTCGTCGGCCACGTTCTCGGCGGCGCGCGGCTGGGCCAGGTAGGCCGACAGGTGGAAGTACTCTGGATGCTCGGCACGCACCTCGCCGAAGTACCGCCACAGCCGGAGCAGCTTCTGCTCCGCGGGCAGGTCCAGCGCCTCGATGCGCCTCAGTCCCCGGGACCAGAACTCGATCCCCTCGAACAGCAGCGAGACCAGGATCTCGTCCTTGCTCTGGAAGTAGAAGAAGAGCGTCGCCTCGGAGAACTCGCAGCGTTCGGCGATCAGCTTGGTCGTCGTGCCGGTGAAGCCGCGCTCGAGCAGCAGCCCGCGCGCTGCCTCCAGCACTGCCCGCCGGCGCGCCTCGCGCTCGCGCTCCCTTCGTTCGGCTATTCCCATTCCCGACCCCTCAGATCCCGAGATGACGCGCGATCGTCTCGCGCTGGACTTCGCTCGTTCCCTCGCCGAGCTCGAGCACCTTGCAGTCGCGGTAGAAGCGCTGCGCGGGGCTGTCGCGCATCTGGCCCTGCGCGCCCGACAGGTGAAGCGCCCGCTCGCACATCCAGGTGCAGGTTTCGCTCGCGAAGAGCTTGGCCACCGACGCCTCGCGGTCGAACGGCGCGCCGGCGTCGATCAGCCGCGCTGCCGCCAGCGACAGCTGCCATGCCGCCTCGAGCCGTGTCGCCATGTCGGCGAGCGTGAAGCGCACGTACTGATGCCGCACGATTGCTTGACCGAACTGGACTCGCTCCCGCCCGTAGGCGATTGCGGCTTCCAGCGCCGCCCGCCCGAGCCCGACGCCGAAAGCGGCGCTCGCGACGCGCCCCAGCGAGAGCACCTTCATTGCCTGGAGGAATCCGCGATTCTCCTGGCCCAGCAGGTTCTCGTGCGGGATCCGGCAGCCGTCGAAGACGATCTCGGCCATCTCCGAGGCCCCCATGCCGAGCTTCTTCAACGGTGCACCGACACTCAATCCGGGCGTACCCCGATCGACAACGAAGAGCGAAAGGCCCTTGAGCCCCTGGTCCGGTGCGGTCGAGGCCACGATCAGCATGGTGTCGGCGAAGGTCGCGTTCGTGATGTAGAGCTTCGCCCCATCGAGCACCCAGTCGCCTCCGTCGCGCCTGGCCCGCGTGCGGACGGTCGAGACGTCGGCGCCGGCGCCGGCCTCGGCGTAGCCCCAGCACAGGGTGCGCTCGCCCCGCAACGCCTCGGGTAGTAGACGCTGCTGCTGCGCGGGGTTCCCCAGGTGCAGCAAGGCAGCGGCCCCGAGCGCCGTGTGCACGTAGAGCCCGAGCGCGACCGCCGCCGATCCGCGCGCCAGCTCCGAGCACAACAGCGCGTAATGGACCGCACCGCCGCCGCTTCCGCCGACCGATTCAGGGAATGCTGTCCCGAGCCAGCCGAGTTCGCCGAAGCGGCGCAGCATCTGGCGCGGGTAGCGCTCCTCGGCGTCCCAGCGCGCCGCATTCGGCACCACCTCGCGATCGACGAAGGCCCGAACGCTGTCGCGGAACTGGCGCTCGTCCCCGGACAGCAGCGCGTCGGTCATTGAGGCGCCCCGTCGAAGCGCGGCGCCCGCCGCGCGAGAAACGCGGCGACGCCCTCGCGATGGTCGGCACTCTGCAGCGCCTGCACCTGCACGAAAACCTCGTAGTCGAACTCCGCCCCCATGTCGCGATCGACCGAGCGGCGGATCGCACGCTTGGTCACCGCGAGCGCCGACGCAGGTCCGCGGGCGAGCGCACCCGCGAGCAGATCCGTCTCGCGCTCGAGGTCGTCCTGCGGCACCAGGCGGTTGACCAGACCGGCCCTGAGCGCCTCGTCGGCGTCGACGAAGCGCCCAGTCATCATCATGTCGGTTGCCATCCCCATGCCCACGAGCCGCGGCAGGAAGTAGCCCGCCGACATGTCGCAGCCTGCCAGCGCCAGCTTGATGAACGGCGCGCAGAACCGGGAACCGTGCGCGGCGACCCGCATGTCGCAGGCCATCGCGAGGCCCAGCCCGCCGCCGACGACATCGCCGTGCAGGCAGGCAAGCACCGGCTTGTCGATGGCAGCGATCCGGCGGACCGGATCGAGGTAGCGCTGCACGATCCGCTCCCACTCGTCGGGAGTGCGCTCGATCATCTGGCCGATGTCGGCGCCGGCGCAGAACACCCGCCCGGCGCCGCGCAGCACGACGGTGCGCACCGCCGTGTCGGTCGCACAGGTGTCGAGCGCCGAGATCAGCGCCTCGAGCATCTCCAGGTCGATCGCGTTGAGCCGCTCCGGCCGGTTCAGCGTGATGGTGCACACCCCGTCGCGCACCGACGTCGTCAGCTTGTCCGTCATGGCCGCCCACCCTCCACGTGGCGCCGGTCGAGTCCGAATGCGCGCACTGCGTTATCGCGCACTACTTTGCGGAAGGTTTCGGGCTCCAGTCCGAGCGCCTCGAGTTCGGCCAGCGTGCGTTCGAAGGTCAGCAACGGGTAGTCGGTGGCCCAGATCACCTTGTCGCGGCCCCAGCCCCGCGCGAAATCGACGAACGAGGCCGGCCAGAGCTTCGGCGCGCGCGCCGAGGTCTCGACGTAAAGGTTCGGGTGCTTCCACGCGAGCGTCATCATCTCCTCGTGCCACGGCTGGCCGAGGTGGCAGCCGATGATGGTCAGTTCGGGAAACGCGAGCGCGACCTCGTCGAGGTAGATCGGCCGGCCGCACTCGGAGGGCAACAACGGGCCGGTGTGACCGATCTGGATCGCCACCGGGACGCCGAGCTCGCAGCACTTCAGGTACACCGGCCAGTAGTGCTTGTCGTTGGGTGGCAACCCGGTCATGCCGTCGCCGACCATGTACGGCTCGAGGCGGATCGCAACCATGTCGAGTTCATTCACCAGTCGCTCGACCTCCCGCGCGACCTCCATCGGCTTGCGCATCACGTTGACGGTCCCGGCACCGACGAACCGGTCGGGATAGCGACGCACGAAGGCCGCTACTTCGTCGTTCGTGACCACCGGGATGTCCCGGTGATAGAAGGCGGACAGCACGACCCGTTCGACGCCGGCCGCGTCCATCTCCGCGATCATCGACTCGATCGCCTGCCCCCTGACCATGATCTCGGGGCTTCGGTACTTGCGAAAGATGTGGAGGAACTCCTCGGGCCAGCGCTTCGCGCCCTCCGGGCTGATGTAAGTGGCCCAGGCATCGATCGAGATCCGTTCACGGGTCATTCTCGTCTCCCTTTGAGGTTCAGAAGGGTTCGCGTCCGCGCCGGGCTCGCGGGCTCGACGCCCAGTTCGCGCAGCACGCGCACGGCCTTCTCGACCATCTCGCCGTTGGAGCGCGCGAGCCGTCCAGGCGCCACGTAGACGTTGTCTTCCATGCCGACCCGCACGTGCCCACCCATCGCGATGCACGCGCCCAGCATGCGGAAGTGGTTGCGCGCGCCGATCGCCGAGACCAGCCATCGAGCGCTCGCGGGCAGCCCCTCGACCAGGTGAAGCAGGTTCTTCACCGTCGGCTGCGTGCATTCGCCCGGAATGCCCATCACGATGTTGACCAGCAGCGGCTCCTCGAGCAGTCCGAGCGCGTGCAGCGCTTCGACGTTGTTGAGCATTCCGGCGTGATAGACCTCGAGTTCGGGCCGGGTGCCGTGCGCCGCGAACAACCGCGCGACGCGCTCGAGTTCCGCGTGCGAGGCGAACAGCGGCACGACGCGGTCGTTGACCCACCGCCGGGCCTGCGGATCGCGACGCCCCAGCAGGCAGCCGCTGCCGACACTGAACGAGGCGATCTCCGGCTCGAGTTCGATCACGACACCGAGCCGGGCCTCCAGGGCGAGCCCCGCCACCGCCCCTCCGGTCGACAGGTTCAGCACCGCGTCGCATCCCCCGGTGCGCAGTCCCTCGACGATGGTCCGGAAGACACCGACGTCGGCCGTTGCCCGTCCCGCCGGATCGCGGGCGTGCAGGTGCAGGATCGACGCGCCCGCGCGCCACGCCTCGAGTCCCTGCGCGACAATCTCGTCGGGCTGCTCCGGCAGCGCGGGATTGGTCGCCTTGCCCTGCTGCGCGCCGGTCAGGGCGCAGGTGACGATCGCCTCGTCCACGTCATTCTCCGGGGCGGCGCGCCGCGCGCTTCTCCAGGAAGGACGCCATGCCCTCCTTCTGGTCGCGGGTCAGCCAGTTCAGCACCACCGTGTTGATCGAGAAGTCGATCGCGGACTCGAGGTCGGTGGTCATCCACTTGTGGATGATCTCCTTCTGCGTCGCGAGCGCCGACGGACTCTTCGCGGTGAGTTTTCCGCACAGTGCCGAGACGGCGTCGCCAAACGCTGCCGGCCGATGCACCGAATGGACCAGCCCGCGCCGCTCCGCGCGGGCCGCATCCCAGAACTCGCCCAGATAGCACAGTTCGCGCGCCGCCTGGATCCCGACCGCGATCGGCAGGATCGCCGCCTCCACGATGGCCGGTATGCCGCGGTGGATGTTGGGCAGCCCGAAGCGCGATCGATCGGTGGCGATCATGAAGTCGCAGCTCACTGCGAACTCCAGCCCGGCGCCGAGGCAGAGGCCGTCGATCGCAGCGACGACGGGCTTTTCGGTGGTGCGCAGCGCATGAAACGTGCGGTGCAGTTCGCGACCGACCTCGCGCAACGCGAAATCGGACAGGTCCTTCACGTAGGCGACGTCGATGCCGCTGGAGAAGGCCCGGTCGCTCGCCGAGTCGACGAGGACCGCGCGAACCGCCGCGTCGGCGGCGGCCCGTGCGAGTGCCTCCCTCACTTCGCGCAGCATGACGGCGTTCATCGCGTTGAGCACCTCGGGGCGGTTCAGCGTCACGCGCATCACCGAACCCTCGAGACCGCAACGCAGGGTTTCGTACGCCATCGCTCACCTCCCCGCGAAGACCGGCTCGCGCCGCTCGACGAACGCCCGCAGCCCTTCCTGCACGTCCTCGGTCTGGCGCAGCGGCTCGGCATAGAACTGCTCGAGTCGCAACGCGTCGTCGAGCGACAGGTGCGCACCGCGCCGCATCGCCACGCGGGCCGCCTGCACCGCGAGCGGCGCGTTGCGCGCGATGCGCGCCGCGAGCGCCAGCGCCTCGTCCATCAGGGCGGCGAGCGGCACCACGCGGTTGACGAGTCCGATCGCCAGCGCGCGCGACGCGTCGATCGGCTCGCCGGTCAGCAGCATCTCGGCGGCAACCGCTTGCGGAACAAATCGCGGCAGGCGCTGTGTCCCCCCCGCGCCCGGGATCAGGCCGCGACGCACCTCCGGGAGGCCAAACGTCGCGTTTTGGGCCGCGACGCGCAGGTCGCAGGCCAGCGCCAGCTCCAGCCCACCGGCGAGGCAGTGCCCGTTGACTGCCGCGATCACCGGCTTGCCGGGATCGAGGTTGCGCGTCAGGCCGCCGAGGCCCGGCTCGCGCTCCCCGCGCTCGCGGCGCTCGATCGGGGTCATCGAGCGGTAGTAGGCGGCCATCTCCTTGAGGTCGGCGCCCGCGCAGAAGCTGCTGTCTCCGGCACCGGTCAGGACCGCGACGCGCAGCCCGGGATCGTCCCGGAACGCGCTCCAGGCGTCGAGCAGCGCCTCGCGCAGGGCGCGGTCGAGGGCATTGCGCGCCGCCGGCCGGTCGAGCGTCACGACAAACACGCTTCCGCTGCGCGCGGTTCTCAGGCTCATGACGACGGCCCTTCCATCGCCTCGAATCCCTCGATGTCCCGGATGTCGGCGCGGCGATGCGCCGCGAAGCGTGCGCGCACGCGCGCGCCGGCAGCCGCCATCCCGCCAGTGGCCGCCTCTCCGATCAGGCGATGAACCATCGGCGTGTCGGCGCCGTCGAGCTTGAGCAGCGCGAACACCTCGCCGTCCGCCCGCGCGGTCGCGCAGACGACCGTCGCCTCGGGACCGACCGACTGGTCGAAGAGCCGTTGCCCGCCGCACGTCGGGCACCACGAGCGCAGCGGCACGTGAACCCCTCCGCAATCGCCGCAGCGTCCGCCCATGATCCGCCGTTCGTCGCGAAGATTCGCCAGGAAGCGACTGCCGGCGCGCCCCGCGGCGTAGCGGAACGGAATGCGGATCGCGCCTTCCCGGATCACGGCAGCACCTCGAAGTGACGGATGTCGTCGATCGCTCCCTCGAGCCGGTCCCGCCACACCGCGCGCACGCGAAGTCCGACCGCGAGCCTTCCGGCGTCGTTGAGGTCGAGGTAATGATTGATCGTCGTGTCGGCTCCGTCGAGCCGGATCAGGCCCATCCCGTAGGGCGCATCACGTGTCGTGCCGGTGCGCCCGTCGAGAATCGGCAGGTGGACCACGGTCCACGCGTCCAGCACCCCTTCGTGCGACACCGGCACCCATTCGGTGAGCCTCAGGTGGCAGTTCCCGCAGAACGGCCGAGGCGGAAGGTAGCGGCGCGCGCAGCCGCCGCAGCGCATGGCCTCGATGCGCCGCTGCTTCAGGCCCGCGCAGAAGCGCGCCATCTCGGCGCACGCTGCATAGCGCCACACCTGGTTCATCTCGACCTGAACGACGATCGGTGCGTTCATGGCTGTCGCTCGTCCAGCACGATGACGTCGGCCCACGCGTAGACACCGTATCCAGTCGCCAGCGCCCGCCGCACCTCGCCCGCCTGTCGCGCTCCGGCGCGCCCGTGGATCTGCAGGGCCGCCTCGGCGACCCGGATCACGCCCGACGCGCCGACCGGATTCGTCGACAGCACTCCACCCGACGGGTTCACGGGGAGGCGGCCGTCGAGCTGCGTCACCCCCTCCTCGATCAATCGGCCGGCCCCGCCCGGCTCGCAGAAGCCGAGCGCCTCGTACCACGCGAGTTCGGCATAGGTGACCGGCTCGTAAATCTCGGCGACGTCGAAATCCTCGAGGGGATCGGCCACGCCGGCCTGCCGGTACGCCTCCCGCGCCGCGTCACGCAAGGTGCGCATCGTGACCAGGCGCCGCTCGATGTCGCCGATGTAGGGCTGGTCGTGCCGCGTCACCGCCGCGCTCACCCACGCGGGCCGCTGACTGAGCCGGCGGGCGCGCGAGCCCGCCGCAACGACGATCGCGCACGCGCCATCGGACTGCGGACACATGTCGAGCATGCGCAGCGGATGCGCGAGGGGCTTCGACGCGAGCACCTCCTCCACGGTGAGTTCCGGCATCTGGAGGTGGGCGTGCGGATTGCGCGCAGCGTTGCGTCGCGCCTTTACCGCGACCAGCGCCGCCTGGTGCTCGCTGACGCCGCGCTCGGCCATGTACTGCGACACTGACAGCGCGAAATTGCCCACTGCGCCCGAGGCCACCGCGCGGTCCCAGTACGGATCCGTGAGCGCCATGCCGGTCTGCGTGTGGCCCTCGGAGTGCTTCTCGAATCCCACCGCGAGCACCACGTCGAACAAGCCCGCCGCCGCCTGGTGGAACGCCGCAATGCAGCAACTGGTGCCCGAGGTGCCTCCCGTCGCGATCTTCATGCAGGGGCGGCCTGCCGCGAATGCGCCCTCTCCGGCCCACAACTCCGGCAGCGCCCGCCCCTCGAAGAGTTCCATGTTCGCGAGCACCACCGCGTCGACGTCGCGCGGACGCAGGCCGGCGTCGTCGAGCGCGCGCTGCACCGCCTCGCGCACGAGTTCTGGCTGCGACACGTCGTCGCGCGCCCGCGCATGATCAGACTGGCCCGTAGCGACGATCGCGACCGGCCTCATCGCGCCTCCCTTCCCGCGTCGTTCACGTCAGTGCGCCCGCAGCAGCGCCACCGCGTGCGCCTGGCCCGCGGGCCCCCAGGCGCCGTGCGCGAGGGCGCTGCGACACGCGGCGTCGTCGCGCATCCGCTGGACCGCGGCGACCAGCCGCGACAGGCCCGCGACCACCGGCGCCGTCCCGGGGAACAGGCCGCCATCGGGCGAGAGCAGCGTCGAATCGCCGAGTCCGGCAGCGTCGCGGAACAGATCCTCCTCGTGCGGGTACATGCACGACGGCTCGGCCAGGTCGATCGTCGCGGGGACCGTCTCGTCGGCCGCGGAGCGCGCGCGCGCCAGAGCCCGCGAGAGCGCCGCCCAGCGCGAGAGATCGCGCTCGCCAGGCAGGTGCCCATCCATGTCCCAGCCGATTCCTGCCACCCGCGGCGACGGCGCGCGGCCGGGCCGGGTACCCAGCAGCACCGCGCACGCACCGTCGCCGAGCGGGGCGCGCATGCCCTCGCGCAACGGCGTCGAGAGCATCGGCGACGCGAGCACCTCCCGGGTCGTGCGCGCGCCGCCAAAGGCGCTGTCCCGCGCGGATCGCCGCCGTGCCGCCTGCTCGGCCCAGCGCTGCTCGGCGGCGGGCTCGACACCGGCAACGAGTGCGGCCTGCAGCGCGGAGCAGGTGACGAAGTCCAGTCCGAGCGGTTGCAGGTAGATCGGGTCCATCGCCCAGCGCGACAATGCGTCGAACGGCGCCATCGACGCCTTCGCGTGCGCAACGACGAGCACGGTGTCGTACGCGCCGGCGCGGATCTGGCACACCGCGTGCAACGCCGCCGCGAGCCCGTCGGACGAAATTCGCGACTCCGGCTTCATCACGGCGCCGACGACCTCGGTGATCGCGATGTTCGACGCCGTGAGCCCGTCGAACAGGTCCACCGAGGCACTCACCACGGCGTCGACGTCGTGGTGGTCCCGCCCGCCGTCGGCGAGCGCGTTCTCGACCGCTGCCAGAACCATCTCGGCAATTGAGCGCGAATCCTCCGGAACTGTCCCCGACTCGCCCACGCCCAGTACATAGACCGGACCGATCGCCGAGCCCGCATTCATGCGTCACCCGCTCCAGGAAGGAAGCCGCTCTCGCGCGCTACGATCTCGCGCATCATCTCGCTGGTGCCCGCGCCGACGGTGAACGCCAGGCAGTCGCGGTGCAACCGCGCCATCAGGCATTCCTCCATGTATCCCATGCCGCCGAAAATCTGGGCGCAGGTGCGCGCGACGTCGAGCGCGGACTCGGTCGCGAACAGCTTCGCCATCGAGATCGTCCCGTTGCACTCCGCCCCTGCGACATGGAGGTCGATCGCCTCGCGCGTGAGCGCCTCTGCTGCGGCGAGCGACGTCGTACAGTCGGCCAGCCGGTGGCGCCAGGACTGGTTCCCCAGAAGCGCCCGGCCGAACGCCTTGCGCGCGTGCCCCCAGGCACGCGCCTCGTCGAGCATCAGGCGCATCTGCGCGCAGGCGATGAGCGCCAGCACCAGCCGCTCGCCCTCGAATCCCTGCATGATCAGCCGGAAGCCGCCGTTCTCGTGGCCAACCACGTTGCGCAACGGCACGCGGCAGTCCTGGAACGCGAGCTCTGCGGTATCGGATGCATGCGTACCGAGCTTCTTCAATCGGCGCGGACGGACGAACCCGGGCGCATCCGACGGCACCACGACGAGCGATATGCCGGCGTTGCCCGGCGGCCCGGTCCGGACTGCAGTCGTGACGAAATCGGCAATCGTGCCGTTCGAGATGTAGGTCTTGGCTCCGTTGATGACCACATCGCCGCCGTCGCGAACGGCCGTGGTGCGGATGGCGCCGACGTCGCTGCCCGCGTCGGGTTCCGTGATTCCGAGCGCGCCGATCCGCGCCCCCGTCGCCGCCGGCCGTACGAACTCTTCCCGCAACATCGGGGAACCCGCACGGTCGATGACCCGGGTGGCGAACTCCGCATGAACCATCACGCTGACCGGAACGCCGACCGAACCGCATCGCATCAGTTCGTCGACGAGAATTGCCGTGTAGCGGAAGTCGCACCCTTCGCCGCCATACTCCGGCGCGAGGCGCAGGCCGAGATAGCCGAGCGCTCCCATGCGCTGGAACAGGTCGCGCGGAACTTCCCCCTCCCGCTCCCAGTCGAGGACGTGCGGAGTGACTTCCTTCGCGACGAACGCGCGCACCGCGTCGCGGAACAATGCGTGCTCGACTGCGAGAGCCTGCATCCGTGCATCCTCCAGCACAGGGGCGCGTGAATCGACCCCTGACCAGATTGGAGCTGACTTTCACTCAATCGTCAAGTGCCACTCAGAATCCAGGAACAATTCTTCGCGCGTCCAGTCGATGATCGGGCTTCGGTGACGACCCCGGCCCAGGTTCGCGAGCAGGTCATTCGCTGCGTTTTTCCTGTAATGCTGGATTTATTTGCACTCCTGCCGGAAACGGATACGATGTCATCGTCGCCCCGGCGAGCAGTGCCGCCGATGCATTTCCGGCGCCCGCATCGCATCCGCGCGGCGCACCCGGGAGGAGCCCCATGCTGCAGCTCTACCACAACGACATGTCGGTCTGCGCCGCGAAGGTGCGCGTCGCGCTCGCCGAAAAGGGCCTGGACTGGGCCGGCGTGCACATGAACTTGCGGGCGGGTGATGCGCTGCGCCCCGACTACCTCGCGCTGAATCCGAACGGCGTCGTTCCGACGCTCGTCCACGACGGTGGCGTCGTCATCGAGTCGACTGTGATCTGCGAGTATCTCGACGACGCCTTTCCCGATCCCGGCCTGCGCCCGGCGACGGCGTTCGAGCTAGCGCGCATGCGCCTGTGGACCAAGCGGCTCGACGACGAACTGCACGCGGCGATCGGCACGCTCAGCATGTGCATCGCTTTCCGCGAGCAGCACCTGAGCAAGACCCCTGCCGAGCTGGAGGCCTACCTGCGTGCCGTACCGAGCGCCGAGGCGCGCGAGCGGCGGCGGATGGGAATCGAGCGCGGGATGGATGCGCCGACGTTCGTTCCAGCGCTCGACAGCTGGTCGCGTGCGCTGCAAGCGATCGAGGACGTGCTCGAGGGGAGCGCCTGGCTCGCAGGCGACACGTTTTCGCTCGCCGATACCGGCTACATGCCGTACATCGTGCGACTCGAGCACCTCGGTCTCGATTCGCTGTGGCGCGCGAGAAGGAGAGTGGCGGCGTGGCGAGAGCGCCTGTTCGCGCGGCCGAGCTATCGAACGGCGATCGAGGCGTGGCTCAACCCGAGCTATCTCGCGCTGTTTGCGGCTCGACGGGACGCCGTCCGATCGAAGCTGGAGTGGACGCAGTGACCGGCGGCCGGTGACTGACCGTGAGCTCACCCGACGCAACCGTTGGAGACCGCCTCGTGCCCTCGCCCGACATCTCTTCCGGCATGCCCAGTCCGCTCATCCAGTATCCGCGCGTGCATTTCGGACCCGGCGCGCTGCGACTGTTGCCCGGCGAGCTGGCGGTGCTCGGCGTGACACGGCCGCTGGTCGTGACCGACGCGGGCCTGGTGCGGTGCGGTGCACTCGACCGGGTGCGCACGGCGATGCGCGGGACCGCGCTGGCGGTCTTCGACGAGATCCCCGAGAACCCGACGATCGACTGCGTCGAGCGCGCGCTCGCAGCCTACCGCGCCGCCGGGTGCGACGGGCTCGTCGCCCTCGGGGGAGGCTCGGTGATCGACGCGGCCAAGGCGGTGGCGGTGCTGGCCACGCACCCCGGCCCGATCCACGATTACTTCGGCCGCCCCGAGCGGATCGGTCCGGGCATTGCGAAGCTGATCGCAGTACCGACGACCGCGGGCAGCGGCAGCGAAGTCTCGCGCGGCGCGGGAATCCACCCCGCGGCGGACGCGCCCGGTGAAGGCATGACCGGCCCGTGGCTGGTCCCGAAGATTGCAGTCTGCGACCCCGAACTCACGCTCACGCTACCGCGGTTCCTGACCGCGGCCACCGGGCTGGACGCGCTCTCGCACGCCGTCGAGGGGTTTCTCGCCAAGGCGAACAACCCGATCGGCGACGCGCTCGCGATCGACGCGGTGCGGCGCGTGCTGGCCTGGCTGCCGCGAGCGGTCGAGGACGGCAGCGACCTCGAAGCGCGCGGGCACGTGATGCTGGCGGCGACGCAGGCGATGCTGCACGCAAAGGGACTCGGCTCGGCGCACGCGATCGGCAATACCCTGGGCGACCAGGGACTGCACCACGGGGTGCTCGTCGCGCTCGCGCTGCCGGCCGTGTTGCGTTTTCTCGAGCCGCGCATGAGCGCGCGCATGGCGCAGCTCGCCACGGCGATGGGGTTGCGCGAGGGGCTACATCCGGCCGATGCCGTCGAAGCGTTCAGCGCGCGCGTCGGACTGCCGAAGAGCCTCAAGGAGTACGGCTACCGCCTCGCGGATCCGGAACGGGCGGCCGCGGTCGCGCACGACTGTTTCTTCAACCTTCCTGCGCCGCACCACCCGACGCAGGTGGAATATCGCCTCATGATCGAGGCGATCGACGGTTGAGCGCGCGCGGCCGCATCCCGCGGTCGCCACCGCTCAACCGCGCCGCCCGGTTCACAGGCGCTCAGCGGTCTGCCTGCGCCAGCCAGGCGCGCCCCTCGGCGCGCAGCCGCTCGGGCCCGTCGCCGTCGCCGGTGGGCAGGTCGAGCGCGATCTGTGCACCCGCGCTGCAGGCGAGCGCATAGCCCAGGTGACGATAGGCGCCGGGAAAGCGCGCAAGCAGCGCCTGGTCGAAGGCGATCGCGGCTCCCGGCACGACGGGATCGAGGCGGTCCTTGTCGTAGATCGCGACGCGCCGGCAGATCGCCCAGCGGCCGTCTCGTCTTTCCAGCAGGTCGTGAAAGCGCGCCCAGCACGTCGAATCGACTTCGACTCCATGCAGAGTCTGGCGCCCCATGATGACCACGTTCGTCTCGGCAGTCGCGCGTGCTCCGAGCATCGAAATCATCGAACCGCCGATCCAGTGACGCGAGCCCCGACGCTTCTTGCGCAGTTCGATCGACGCATCGACAAAATCGCGGAACAGCCCCTGAAACCAGGTGACGGCAATGGTTCCCTCCGTATGAAACGTCGCGCGCAGATTGTCCCAATCCGCGTTGTCGCGCCAGAAGCCCCAGTTCTGTTGCAACTCGGCGATCGCTTGCCGTTCGGCGGTCCTGGCATCTGACATCGGACGGTCCTCGAAGGGTCAATGGAAACGGCACGCGTCAACGACTTCGGAAAGCCCCTCCGACGTCGCCCAGGCGCGGCGACTACCCGAAGCGCGTGCGTCCGGGCGGTCTAACGTGTTTTTCCTGCAATCCTGGATTTTTTGCAATCTACCCGGGAACGGATAGAATGTCATTCACGTTGCTGCGCGCGAATTCGGGGAGGAGCCGATGGACGAGAGCTACGACGGCATCATCATCGGCGCTGGGCAAAACGGCCTGATCACCGCCGCCTACCTCGCCAGGGCGGGCCTGCGCATCGCGGTGGTCGAGGGGCGACCGGTTGCCGGCGGCAGCTTCTGCACCGACGAACTCTCGGTTCCGGGGTTCAGGCACAACATCCACGCCCTCTACACCAAGGTCCACGACAGCCCGGTCCACAGCGACCTCGAGCTGGACCGTTACGGCGTGTCGTACGTGTTCCCGAATCCGAAGAAAGCCTTCGTTCGGCACGACAGCTACTTTCTCTTTTACCAGGACATCGCACGTACCTGCGAGTCGCTGCGTCGCATCTCGCCGCGCGACGCCGACACCTTCAGCCGCGTCGGCCCGAAGTGGCAACAGTGGTACGTCGACTTCGTGATGCCCGAGATGTTCTCGGCGCCGCGGCCGCCGCAGGAGTGGCACGACGAGATCCGGCGCAAGCCCGGCGGGGCCGAGTACCTCGACGTCGTGCTCAATCGGAGTCCGCTCGAGTACACCAACGAACTGTTCGAGTCCGAATACTGCCGACAGTCGATCATCCGCGGCGCAGTCTCGGCCGAGTACGACGTCACCACGCGGGGCATGCCGGCGCTGGTCTTCGCGACCATCGTCAACTGGTTCGCGGGCCGCACGGGGATCGTGCGCGGCGGTACGCGGCGGCTGTCCGAGGCGCTAGAGCGCATCGTGCGCGAGAACGGCGGCGTGATTCATACCGGCGTGCCGGTCGAGCGCATCCTGGTCGAGCGCGGCTCCGCACGCGGCGTCGCGCTGAGGGATGGCCGGGAACTGCGAGCGGAACGATTCGTTGCCAGCTCGATCGACCCGATACATACGTTCATGTTCATGCTGGGCGAGGACAAGCTCCCGGTGGAGGTGCGCGAGCGCCTGGCGAACTACAAGTTCAGCGAGACCTCGCTGTTTCGCGTGCACCTTGCGCTGAGCGAGCGGCCAGTGTTCGGCGTCTCGCGGCTCGAGCCCGCAGTCAACGAGGCGTTGATGTACACGATCGGGTTCGAATCCGCGGGCGACCTGGTGCGCATGGGTGCGCAGGCGCGCGCCGGACAGGTGCCCGAAATCGCCGGAATGAGCGCCGGCATCATCTCCACGCACGACCCGACCCAGGCGCCTGCGGGTGGGCACGTCGCGTACCTCGGCCTGACCGCGCCGTTCGACCTCGCCGAGGGCGGCGCCGCCGCATGGCCCGAGGTGGGGCGGGAAACTGCCGAGCGCATGCTCGATCTGTTGCGGACCTACGCGCCCAACATGACACGCGACAAGATCCTCGGCCGGTTCATCCACACGCCGAAGGACATCGAGGAGTACCTGCCCGACATGGTCAGCGGCGACATCTGCCAGGGGAAAATCTGCCCCGAGCAACTCGGCTACAATCGGCCCTGGCCCGGCATGTCGCAGTACCGCACGTTCATCGACGGGCTCTACTTGTGTGGCGCCTCGACGCATCCGGGCGGCCACGCGATCGCCGCCTGCGGCTACAACGCGGCCAATGCCATCGCAACGGATCTCGGAATCGCCAAGTGGTGGCCAGCGTTCGATCCAAGAAGGACAGTGTCGTTTTGACCGACTCTCGCGCGCACCGCCGGCCACAGCCGGCGGTGCGCGCGAGCAGCAGCTTCAGCCGCATGCTGGGGCTGGTGGATCTGTTCACCGAGCGTGAGCCTGCCCGCACGATCGACAGCCTGATTGCCGCCACCGGCTACAAGCGCGCTACGCTGTACAGATACGTGCGCGAGCTCTGCAAAGCCGGACTCCTCGTCAAGCTGAGCGCCAGCCTGTACGCGCTCGGGCCGCGCTTCATCGAGATCGATCGCCAGATCCGCGCGTCCGATCCGCTCCTGAGAATCGGACAGCCGCTGGCTGCGGACCTCTTCGTCACCTCCGGCCACACGATCATCCTCTGCAGCCTGCTGCGCGACAGCGTGATGTGCATCCACCTGCAGCGTGCCAGCGATGTCCCCGCGGAGCTCGGCCACGACCGCGGCCGAGCACTACCGCTGTTCCGCAGCGCGAGCGCCAAGGCGATCCTCGCCGGCCTGCCGGCAGCGCGTCTGCGCCGGCTCTACCAGGCGTTTCACGCGGAGATCCGCAGCGTCGGGCTGGGCAGGGACTGGGAGGCATTCAAGGAACACTTGCGCGCCATCCGTCGCGCCGGTTACGCCGAATCGCGCGGCGAACTGGTCGCCGGCCTGATCGGGCTCGCGGTGCCGGTATTCAATCCCGACGGCGAGGTCCTCGCAAGCCTTGCATTCGTCATCCCCGAGAGCAAGCTCGATGCACCTCGTCGGGAGTTCCTCGTCGGCATTCTCGCTCGCGGGGCCGACCGGATGCGGATGGAACTCGGCCGCCTGGCCGGGGCGCCGAACACTGCCGCCGAGGGCGCTACCGCAATGGTGCGGCGCTCGCGCCGCAACGCAAGGGCGACGGCTCAGGGCGTGTAGGTGCGGGCTGCCTGGAACATCGCCCGCACGTTCTCGAGGGGCGCCTCGTCCGGAATGCCGCACGCCGCGTCGAGGATCAGTCCACCGCCCTTGCCGACCTTTTCGATCAGATTGCGACAGTAAGCGTCGACGTCCGCAGGCGTCCCCGCGACCATGAGCGAAGTCGGCACGTTGCCTCGCAGACAGACCACGTCGCCGAGCACTTCCTTCGCGCGGACCAGGTCGGTGCGCTCGAACCAGTAGATGGCCTTGCCGGGCGGGATGTCGCCAATCGTCTCGAGCCGGGAGCTGCAGTCGCTCTCCCAGAGGGGCACCGGAATCAGGTCGTGCTCGATCAGAGTCATCATGAGCTTGCGCAGCGTCGGCCAGTAGAAGGTCTTGAACTGCGCCTGCGACATGAAGGCGTCCGGTCCCCAGTGGACGGGGATGAACACGAAGCGGCTCGGCCCGGCCTTCGCACCCTGGACGGTCGCGTTCCGGATGAAGTGCAGCGCCCGTTCCAGAGCGGCCAGCAGCTGGTCCTTGCGGCGGTACATGTCGAGCATGATGCCCTTCGAGCCGCGCATGTAGTCACCGAAGAAATCGAAGGGCGCGATCGAGCCCACGCCGTGCGCCAGCGGAAAACCCAGCTCGGCCATCTCGCTGGCGAAGCTGATCGAGTGGCCCATCAAGCGCTGCGCCTCCTGGCCGGCCCTCTGCAGCGCCTCGATCGAGCGCACGAACTTCGGGTTGGCGAAGGCGCGCACACCGATCAGCAGCCGGATGTAGTAGAGCGCCGGTACGTTCGACAGCTCGGCGAGCCCCTCGAACGCCCCGCCCACGCGCGGCAGGTACTTCGACAGGAAGAACCCGGTCGGATCGAGCAGGTAGTCCTCGTACTCTTCGGCCTTCATGTACTCCTTGTCGAGGTACTGGTAGCCCGTGTTCTCGTCGGTGCCGTGCCCCGGCCACTGCAACTGGCGGAAATCGAGCAGGTCCATCACCGGCCCGAGCAGGCTCAGCTGATGCGGCAGCGCGAACAGGTCGGGCTCGAGTTCGAGGACCGCCTGCTTCACGAGCTGCGTCACGCGATCGTAGTCGTACATCGCCTGCCGGCAGCTGATGCCGCCGTACCGCGCGGTCCAGAACGTGCTGAAGAACGCCGTCGGCACGCGGTCGGGCTGGCGCAACTCGACCGCGTCCATGACGCGCTTCAGGCGCTCGGCGTGGCGCGCCGCGCCCCCGGTCGGCGCCGGTTGCGTGGACGCATTCATTGCGCGACCCGCTGCTGGCAGAGCGACACCGCCGCCATGGCGCTGCTGCCGCGCCCGTCGGCCCAGGTATAGGCGCTCACCGTCTCGTCCACCTGACCGCCGCCGATCATGATGCGGGTCTTCGCCCTCAGTCCGGCCTCGTGGTCGGTCACGCCTTGTCTCCGAAATTCTTACCATGCGCGATAAATCCTGCTCCCAGGCCTAGTCGGTGTCAACCCCGGGATTTGCCCGGTTCCCTCCCCGGTCCGATCCCCACCGCGCTGCCCCGGCGGTTCAGCCACGGATCACCGGCCGAACGCCGCGAGCAACCAGAGAGAAATCCCGGGAAACAGCGTCAGAACCAGCAGCAGGACGAGGTCGGCGAAGATGAACGGCGTGACGCCGCGGTAGATGCTCACGAGAGAAACGTGGGGCGCCAGGCCGTGCAGCAGGAATACGATGATGCCGATCGGCGGCACAATCATGCCGAGTTCGATGATGACGACGTTGATGATCCCCCACCACACGACGTCGTAGCCGAGCCGCTCGATGATCGGCAGCACGAACGGCAGCGTGATCAGCATCGCCGAGATCTCGTCGAACACTGCTCCCAGCACGAGATAGGCGAGAAGCAGCGAGAAGATGATCACGAGCGGCGCGACGTCGAGTCTTCCGATCGCCTCGATCAGCGCCTCCGGCACGCGCGCCAGCGTGACGAAGTAGGTGAACACGGTCGCGCCGATGATGATGACGTAGAGCATTGCGGTGGCGCTCGCCGTCTCGCGCAGGCCGATCCAGACCGCCGACCAGGTGAAACGCCGGCGCGCGAGCCCGAAGACGAGCGACAGCACGGCGGCTACCGACGCCGCCTCGCTGACAGTGAAGACGCCACTGTAGAGGCCGCCGAACACCGAAGCCATCAGCAGCAGGACGGGCCAGGCGCGCTTGAGCGCTGCGGCGCGCTCGGCGCGGCTGGCGCGCTGAGCGCTCGCCGGTGCGAGCGACGGGTTCAGTCGCACGACCACGGCGATCGCGAGCAGGTTGAGAAAGATCGCCAGAATGGCGGGAACGATCGCGGCGACGAACAGATCGAAGATGAAGGCCTTGGCGACGATGCAATACAGGATCATCACGATCGACGGCGGAATGAGCGACTTCAGGGTACCGCCCGCGGCGATCGTGCCGAGCGAGAACCCGCTGGCATAGTTGCGCTTCAACATCTCCGGCAGCGCGGCCTTGGCGAATGTCGCGGCGGTGGCAGTCGAGGACCCGCACACTGCGCCGAAGGCGGCGGAGCCGCCGATCGTGGCATACGCGAGGCCGCCGCGACGATGCCCGAGCAAAGCGGCAACTGCGGCGTAGATGTCGGCCGAGAAGCCCGCGGCGGTGGCGAAAGTACCCATGAGCAGGAAGAGCGGTACCGCGGCGAGGTCCAGGCTGGTGAGCAGCGCCGACGGCTCCGAGGCGAGCATGCTGAGCGCCGGAGCCCATCCGGCCAGCATCGCGTAGCCGACCAGGCCCACGATGATCATCGCGAAGCCGATCGGCACCTGCAGAAAGATGAGCGTGAAGAGCGCCGCGAGCCCGAGCGCGCCGATCGCGAGCGGATCCATGATCTAGCGCCTCTGGGGGTGCGTCGGGTTGCCTGCAGTGCAGGAGCGATCGGGTGGCTTCGGCACTTGTCCTCCAGCGCGCGAGCGGACGATCGTCAGGGGTTGCGCCAGCACAGGTGTCCTGCATTCAATCGAGCGTACGGCGTAGCGCCCGCCGGTGCCCGATCAGCGGGGGCATGATCTACCCCCTGACCAGGCGCACCGGATCGCCCGTTCAGACCTCGGCGGAAGTGATCGTCGCGTCGAGCCATTACCCTTCGGGCCGCTAGTGGCCCGACGGGGCGCGCCGGCTGACGCGGCCGAACAGGCGTGCGAACTCGAGCACCACCACGATTCCCTGCAGGACGACCGCGCACCACAGCAGCGCCGCCACTCCGTACCAGAACGGCGCCGTGGGTATCTTGAGGATCCATGTGGTCTCGCCGGCACGCGCGATGTTGCCGGCGTAGGTGGTGAACTGCCACGACAGAAGCACCATCACGGCGGCCACCGCGCACGCGGCGAGCGCGTCGAACAGCACGCCCGCTCGCTCGCCAAGCAGCGAGGGCAGCACGCGGATCGTGATGTTCGAACGCTCCATCAGACTGACCGGCAGGCAACACGACACGACCAGCGCGATGACCAGCGCGCCGACGTCGCGCACGCCGGTGATGGGCCGGTTGACCAGCCAGCGCAGCGTGCCGTCGGCCAGGGTCATCAGCGCCAGCGCAAGCAGAGCCATCAGTCCGAAAACCGACAGCGCGCGGGTTGCCGCGAGCCCGGCACGCTCGAGCAGATCCGCCATGGCTCGAGGCTAGCCGCCCGAACGGACTTTCGCGATCTCGCGCCGCACCGTCTCGAGCAGCTCGCGGTTGCGTGGGCTCTTCGCAGCCCATTCGTCGATCACGCCGTTCAGCACCTTCTGCGTCGCCTCGTTCTCGGCCTGCGACGGGACAACCACGGTGTGGTTGGGCATCTCCTGCAGCTTCTTCACCAGCGATTCGTTGTAGCGGGTGATGCCCTCGATGAAGTTCTTCCCGCTCACCTCCCCGCTGTGGCGCGCGATCGCGTCCTTGCCGGCCTGCGGCAGCGCATCGTACTTCTTGCGATTCATCAGGATCGCGACCGGCACGATCCCGAGGCGCGTGAGATAGTGATGGTTGGTCACGCGCACCAGGCCGAAGTCGAACAGCACCGACGGATGAGCGGTGGAACCGTCGATGGTGCCACGGCTGACCGCCTCGGCGACCTCGGTGATCGGCATGCCGATGGGCACCGCGCCGAGCGACTTCAGGGAGGCGGCGTCGGTCGCGCCGGAAGTGCGCACCTTCTTGCCCTTGAGGTCGGCGATGGACGAGATTGGCTGTCGCATGTGAACGCTGTATGGCGCGGTGCCGAACGTGCCCACCGGGTAGAAGTCTTCGTAGCCCTTCAGCGCGCCGCTCGCCACCAGCCGGGTGTAGACGAGCGTGGCCTCCCGCAGGTCACGGAACAAGCCGGGCAGTTCGAGGACTTCGTTTTCCTGGAAGCGGCCCGGGGTGTACGAGGCGACCACCCAGGCGATGTCGGCGACGCCGTCGAGCACCATCTGCGCCTGCGCCATCGGGTTGCGCCCGAGCGCACCGTTCGGGTAAAGCTCGACCTGGATTGCGCCCTGCGCGTCGCGGTTGACCGCATCGGCAAACGACTTGAAGGTGGTGACGAACGTCATCTCCTTGTCCGGAGTGAAGATGGCGAACTTCAGCTTGACCGGTTCGGCCGCCGCAGCAAACGAGGCGAGCGCCAGGGCCGGGACAATCACGCGCAGGATGCGTCTGAGCATGGTGGATTCCTCCTCTAGCAGGGATGGCAGAGTGTCTGGCGAGAAATCGGGAGCGCGCCGGGAACGTTTGCGAACCGCAGGACCCGGCGGTCTTGTGCCGACCGTTGGCGACCCGAGGTTCCGTTCTCGGCCGGACTCAGCGTTCGGAAGTCGTGCCGGACGTCGAGATCGCGGACGGGCGGGCGTCTCGAGCAGTGGCGCAACGCCCGCGCGAGCAACCAGGGCGCGATAAGGAAACGCACTACGATCCCCTTTGGCGATTCACCGGAAAGTCAATCGAGGGCGCGGCGGGAGGGTGTCGAAAAATCTCAGCTTATGCGATTCTATTCCCAGCCCTTCGGCGGCGTCAATGGGTAACAATGCGCATCGCCACGAATCGTGCGCGTGCAAACCCCCCTCTGACACACGGATCCGGAAGACATGACCAGCTCGTCCCGAGTGCTTGCGATCCTCGACCTGTTCACTGCAGAGCACCCCAACTGGCATACCGACGCAATCATCGAGTCCCTCGGCTACAGCCGGGCCACCGGATACCGGTACGTGAAGGAACTCGTCGATGCGGGCTTCCTGCAGAAGGCGGGCGCCGGGCGCGATGCGCTCGGCGCCCGCATCGTCGAACTCGACTATCGCCTGCGCGAAAGCGACCCGGTCCTGCTCGCCAGCCTGCCCGTGATGGATGCTCTGGCGAGGCAGACCCATCTCCATGCCGTCTTGACGGCCATGTACGGCGGCTTCCGGGTGGTCGACGTCCACCGCGTCGATGCCGGCGGATCGCCGATCCTGCGCTACGGACGCGGACGACCCCGGCCGCTGTTCCGGGGCGCCGGCCCCATGGTGCTGCTGGCCTACCAGCCACGGGCCAAGCTGATGCGGATCTACGGATCACGCAGGGCCGACATCGAAGCGGCGGGACTCGGCGCAACCTGGGCGGCGTTTCGCGCGCGCATGGCGGAGATACGCAAGCGTCGCGCCTATCTGTCGCTCGGCGAGGTCGATCCGGGCGTCGGCGCCGTGGGCGTCCCGATCCTCGACTCCGACGGCGACGCTGTCGCCGCTCTGGCGCTCGTCGGAGCACTGGACGCCATCAAGGCGATCGGAGAAACGGCGCTCGCGCGAACGTTGCGCACCGCCGCAAGCGAGATCACCGAGCGCATGGCTGCGCTGCGGCCCAACGGTTGATCCGGTGATCGCTTGACGAACGAACCCGGTGCCCACCTTGCCGCGCGGCGGCGGCCAGGCAGCCGATTCACGACCGGACTGCGCGCGACGGGGCGGCGCCGTCACTTCCCGGCAACGGGCGCTCTTTCGGCGCGAGCATGCGCAGGCTCCATGCTTCGCGCGCGCTCGCGGATCCTCTCCTCCAGCGATCCGTCGGCCCCGCCGAGGTAGGCGTCGGCGATGTTCGGGTCCTGGGTTAGCACCGCGGCCGCGCCGGTCGCAACGATGCGTCCGGTCTCCAGCACGTAGGCGCGGTCGGCGATGCCGAGCGCTGCACGCGCGTTCTGCTCCACGAGCAGGATCGTCGTGCCGCGCGCGCGCAAGTCGCAGATGAGCGTCATGATGCGCTCGACCATGATCGGCGCCAGCCCGAGCGAAGGCTCGTCGAGCATCAACATCTTCGGGCACGCCATCCGGGCACGTGCGATCGCGAGCATCTGCTGCTCGCCGCCGCTCAGCGACTGTGCGCGCTGCCGGCGTCGCTCGCTCAGGATGGGAAACAGCTCGTATTGCCGCGCGAGCTCGCGCGCCGCCGCGCGGCGCCCGCCCGGCAGGCAGTGCGCGCCGACGATCAGGTTCTCCTCGACCGTCATGTCGCCGAACAG